>CAVIKO010000129.1:0-3207 GCA_963643035.1 bacterium | reverse complement strand
GTGGCATGATCGGCAGCGCCGTAATGGCGTGCAAAGCGACGCGCAAATTGGATCCCGTGTTGGAAGCGCATCGACAGAACGCCGAAGCCGTCCATAAAAAGCATACACGCGATGAGGATGAACACATTCAGAAGCGCGAATTGACGAAAGTTTACATGAAGACCGGTGTGGAATTTGTGAAGCTCTATGGGCCTTCTGTGGCTGTTGGAGTGCTCTCTGTGACGAGCATCCTGACCGGCAATGATATTTTGCGCAAGCGCAACGTTGCTCTGGCAGCGGCGTATACGGCGCTGGATACGGGCTTTAAGCAGTATCGCAGCCGTGTGGTGGATCGCTTCGGAGAAGAAGTTGACCGCGAATTGCGTCTTGACGGGCATCAGGAGAAGATCGAGGTTGTTGAGACGGATGAGAACGGCAAAGAAAAGAAGGTTAAGAAGAGCGTGACCGTCGTAGGATCCGATCTTTCCGATTACGCAAGATATTTTACCTATGGCGAAGCGCGAGCGGCGGAACCGAACTATGAATACAATCTGTTCTTCGTCAAAGCACAGCAGGAGCTCGCCAATCATATCCTGCGAGCGAACCGCATTTTCTTCCTGAACGATGCCTATGAAATGTTGGGTATTCCCAAGACGGTCGCCGGACAGGTTGTCGGCTGGGTGTACGACAAGAATGAAGAAGACCACGGTGACAATTACATAGATTTCGGCATCCGCGAAGTGTATCGCAAGCGCAGCGACAAGCCGGGTGATTATGAGAAGGTCATTGCGCTGGACTTCAACGTAGACGGTAATATTTGGGAGCATGCGAAGCAAAAGGGGCTCCTCTTGGTGTAATTGTTTGACTATTTACTAACCCGCGAATGAGAAGGAGGGAGCGCCTCTGCGGCGCGTTTATTATGTTTGGAGCTATCATTCTGACGTTTATCATCACTGCCCTTACCATGCTGGTATTGTTTCTGTTTGGCGACAAACGGAACCAGGAGACTCAGAACAAGCATATTCTCAAGGAAAATGACGGTTTGCGTCGTGAGATTTCGGAGCTTCGCAAGTGTGATCAGCGCCGCAGAGAGCGTTCTGCCTATGATCGCGGGTTGTATGACGGACGGACGACCGATACTTACTATCGGCAGTGTCTGAAAAAATTCGCAAATCGGGATCAGAACGATGTGATTATGAATGGTGAACGGGAGGAAAGACAATGAGCAAGGGAGTTACCGGAATTCTGTGTTTCTGTATTGGCAGCTTTGCCGGTTTTATGGCAGCCAACAAGCTGCTGAAAGATAAATACGAACAGTTGGTGCAGGACGAAATCGATTCCGTAAAGGCAGCCTTCCACAAGGAACGTCCGCAACCGGACGAGACAAAACCCACAAAGGAAGAGCGGACTGCCTACAGTCGATACACGGCGAAACTTGGGTATACGAAGGAGACGGAGCCCAAGCCGGAAATCGAGCCGCGCGTAATTTCACCCGACGAATTTGGGGATCAGGACGGGTATGACGAAATCAGCCTGACTTATTACTCGGACGGGACGGTTACGGACGACGCCGACCGGCCTATGAGCGAAGATGAGATTCGCGAAACCGTCGGCAAGGACAGTCTGAATCACTTTGGTGAATACGAAGACGACAGTGTATTCGTGCGCAATGATCGATTAAAGGCGGATTACGAAATCCTGCTGGATCGGCGTACCTATGCGGACGTCCTCAAGGAAAAGCCGTATCTGGCGCATACGTAAAAGGGGCGATTCTGTTTGACAGCAAAATTGAGAGGAGCGATGCGGCAGGAACAACAGATTCAGGACGAATATTTCGAGTGGATCACCCGTCTCGTGACAGAGGGAAAGTATGCAGGAAGAAAGTCCTGGAAGAAACTGTTCCGTCTGCTGCACGAGACGGAATTCATTTATATTCTGGATATGGACGCAAACCGGGCGGACGACGGCATTGATCTCCGTTACCGGTTTGCTTGGGAGCGGCATTTGAACACACAAGTCGTGGATGACACGTTTACAGACCGTCCGTGCAGCATATTGGAAATGATGGCTGCGTTGGCTCTGCGGTGTGAGGAGCACATCACAGACGATCCGGAAAGCGGAAATCGTACCGGCAAATGGTTCTTTGAAATGATCGAAAGCCTTGGATTGGAGGACATGGACGACGAGCATTTTGATAAGATTGCTGCTGCGGATATTTTGGTGCGCTTCATGCGACGAGAATACCGCGCAGACGGTCGCGGCGGGCTGTTTACGGTGGATGACGGCGTTCACGACATGCGCGATACGGAGATCTGGTACCAGATGATGTGGTATCTGAACGAAGATATTTACAATCGCCGCTGAGAAAGGAGAAAAATGATGCAAGATTACTTGGTAGAACTCGGATTTGTGGATCTGAGCGATTTATATTTGACGAAGGCGGAATACGACAAGGCCGTTCGGAGGATGAGACGACGGATCAGAAATTGTGCTGCAAGCACGTTCTGGCTGAGTCTGGGACTTGGATCGTTGGCAGGGTGCGTTTATATTTTGGAGAAACGCATTGCGACATTGGAACGGAAGATTCGAGAAAAAGACGAAACGGCGGGGTAAACGATGCTGGACTTTTTAATCATTTCTACCCGATTGACAAAGGGCGGGGTATGTGAAATTCGCCCAAGGTTCCGGCTTAGAAATCCAAGCCAGCATCTGATGATACGCGGCAAGGACTTTTATGCGATTTGGGTGGAAGAAAAAGGTCTGTGGTCTACCAACGAGCAGGACGCTGTGGATGTGATTGATGCCGAGCTGGACAAGTATGCCGAAGAACATGCGGCAGCGTTCGAAGGCGGCTATAACGTGTTGCATCTCTGGGACGCCGAAACCGGCATGATTGATCGTTGGCATAAGTTTTGCCAGTCCCAGATGCGAGACACGTTTCATCCGCTCGATGAAACATTGATATTTTCAAACAGCCCGACTCGGCGAACGGACTATGCTTCTCAACGCCTGCCCTATCCGTTGGAGCGAGGTGACATCAGCGCCTGGGATCAGCTGATTTCGGTGTTATATTCTGAGAATGAGCGCAGAAAGATTGAATGGGCCATCGGTTCGATCGTCCACGGAGATAGCCGTAAACTGCAAAAGTTTATGGTGTTCTACGGTGCGGCGGGCACGGGCAAATCAACAATCATCGGCATCATTGAAAAACTATTCAAAGGATACACC
>CAVIKO010000128.1:0-3361 GCA_963643035.1 bacterium | reverse complement strand
TTTCTGCGGGCGGCGAGATTCTGTGGAAAAAATCGGCACACCCTATTGACATATGGTGGTAAATTCGATATAATAAAAATGTTATAAAAATTTTAAAAATCGGGAGCGGACTCCAATGCACAAGCACATCGAAAACAAGACGTTTGATGCGGAAAGATCGTTATACAATCTTGTAGACGGCGACGTGATTGGCTGCACCTTCGGCGGAACGGCGGACGGCGAATCGGTTCTGAAGGAAGCGCAGAATGTTACGGTGCGGGACTGTGATTTTCATCTGCGGTATCCTCTATGGCATGCGAATCGATTCACGCTGACCCATTCGACAATGGATGAAGGAACGCGTGCGCCGCTCTGGTACACCTCAGACGGAAAGCTCGATGACTGCACCATCTGCGGAGTCAAGTGTCTACGGGAATGCGACCGGACAGAAATCGTGAATTGCCGGATCGTCTCGCCGGAGTTTGGCTGGAAATGCCGCGGGGTAACGGTGACAGATACGGAAATCACATCGGAATACCTCTTTCTGGAATGCAGAGACATGGTGCTGGATCGGTTCAAAATGCACGGAAAATACTCGTTCCAGTACGTAGAAAACGCGGTGATCCGGGACAGCGATCTCGATACGAAGGACGCCTTCTGGCACGCGAAAAATGTGACAGTGGTGAACACAACAATCAAAGGGGAATATCTGGCATGGTTCTCGGACGGGCTTACGCTCATCAACTGCCACATTTCGGGAACGCAGCCGCTTTGCTACTGCAAGAATCTCCGTCTCGAGAACTGCACGATGGAGGGCACGGATCTCGCGTTTGAATACTCTGACGTTGCAGCGACGGTTCTTGGACACATCGATTCGGTCAAAAATCCGCGCTCCGGTTATATCAAAGCAGGTTCCATCGGTACACTGATCCGTGACGACACCCTTGAAGAGGTCCGCGGTCTGCCGGATTCCGGTTTACACTGTGAAATCACAGAAATGAGGTGACAGATGCTTTTGAATAATGTGTTCATTCCTGCTCCATAAATAATTTTCATGGGGAGGTGATCGCTCTACCATTCAGCCAATCTTCATTCCCACATTCTGTAAGGACTTTGTCACACAAACTCGATTTATTCAGCATGTCCCAAATTTATTGGTTTTTCGCGCTGCAACAACCTGACGGCAGCATTTATTGAAGCAAGGCAACAGCAACCATATAAAAAGAACCCGATGCAACTCACAAAAAAATAGGAAAATGGAGAAATGAATTATGTATAAGCAGAATTCTTTTGCTCTATTTCTTACAATCCTTCTTTTCACAACTGGTTGTTCTTCAAAAACGGAAATAAATACAGACGTGTCTGCAGATCCAATACCGGAAACAACCATGCAGAAAACGGAAACAGAGCTTCGTGACAATGTACCAGACGATGTCAGATTTGCTGACATGACATTTTTTATGCTGTCTCCGAGCGATTACGATGGGCAATGCCTTCGTGATGAGCTTTCAGGAGATGCACTGAATGATACCATCTACGAAATGGAGATTTCCGTAGAGGAGAGGCTTGGTGTGACAATCGAGGAAAAGCTAACCGAATTCTAGAATATGTCAGGATATGTGGAAAAGCTTATCACTGCCGGCGACACCTCCTACAGCACAATTGAAATGATGGATCGTTTTGGTTTTGCACTCGTACAAAAAAATCTTTTCTTGCCAATTTATGAAGTCCCTTATATTGATTTGACTCGTGCGTATTGAGGGCCGGATTAAGCAAAGACCTGCAAATCAACGGCGAAAATTATTTTGCTGTCGGCTCATTCAATCTGCATGCCTTTGCCAACATGGCGTGTACTGTCATCAATACAACTCTTGGTAAAAACTATGGTGTTGAATTAGCAGAAGAAACCATCGCCAAAGGGCTCTGGACATACGACTTGCTGTATTCCCTCGCGAACGGAATCTCAACAGATGTAAACGGCGATGGTATGATGAACAGAAAGGATATTTATGGAGTAGGATGTTCGGACGAACGGTCTGCCGCTGCTATGGCATGGATTTCCGCAGGCTTCCGCACCTTGAAGCCTGACGACAACAGCACAGAGCTTTCTGTAAACGTGTATGGAAATGAGAGATTTGTAGACATTCTGACAAAGGTGCAGAACATACTTGTATACGGCAGTGCCTGCTATCAGGATGACGGCAAAGACTATACATGGGGTACCGTGGATATATTTACAGCAGGCAGAGAATGGGCAATGATCACCTTATTCGGGGAAATCACAGCGTTTCGTGATATGGAGGATGATTTTACTGTCGTCCCTGTTCCCAAATATGAAGAAAACACAGCAGAGTACAGTTCCAGAACGTTTGACAGTTACTTTACCCTCGTTCCGCAAACAGCTGTAAACACAGATATGATTGGTGCTGTATTGGATGTAATGTCCTATTACGCATACTGTGAAGTAATTCCGGCATATATCGAGACCACCCTCAAGGGAAAGGTGGCACGCGATGAGATGTCCACAAAGTATATCCAGCTCGCCTTCGATACGCGCCATATAGACCTTGGTGAAGCACTCATCTTTGATGTATTCGGCGATGGATATATGTTTGAACATCTGCAAAAAAATCCGTTGCAGATTACCTCCTACTTTGAGTCGAAACAGCATGCCATTGACGATGCATTTACCAAAATCGTCGCCTTGGCAGACATTGATGCAAAATAAATCAGTTCCGGCTGTGCATAAGAATCTGTTTTTTACACCAAAGACTCTTCAGAAAATGCTGATTTACGGCTGATGTTGCGTCAAAATGTCCTTCATTTCCGGGCTTTTGACGCAACATCTCGATTTTTCAGCGTATTTCTGAGACTTTAGATGCAAAAACAGCCTGCAGACAACGGCTTTTCTCTGTTTTTATCGGGGCTACTCTTGGAGTTGTTTCCATTTAAAAATTCTATATCGTTTGTTATATTCTGATTTTTGCAGTATCCCACTGAAAGGAGGTGAGAAACAAGATGAAGAAACCGAAATTTTTAGAGAACCGCGCCAAAATGCCTACGGCGTATGTATTTGTGGATTACGAGAGCTGGTTCTATTCGATGAAGAACAACTACAATGTAACACCCGCACTGGACGGATGGATCGCGAAAATGCGTAAGCAGTATTACATTCCGGAGATTTATTTTTTCGCCGATTACTCGGATCCGGAGGTTTACCGCGAAATCGACAAGCTGCGGAAATACAGCAACTTTATCATCGACACGTCGTGCAACCCGAAAATGAAGAACGATACCGATTTTATCATGCTCGACTGTATCTATCGGAAGGCGGCGGCATCGGAAGGTAACGAAACGTTTGTTCTGATGACCGGAGACGGAC
>CAVIKO010000127.1:0-3416 GCA_963643035.1 bacterium | reverse complement strand
TTCAGGAAGAGGTTGAGAGGTGTCGGAGAGATAGGAGAAGGACTCCGCAGAGTCCGTCTCCTGTCTCTATGACCGCCCCGCGAGGATCCCCAACGCACCGATCCGGTGCAAAAATAATGCGCCCCCGCGAGGAATCCGAAAGTCCCGGACGAAAGTCCGAGAAAAATAAAAAGCTGCCGCAGCAGCATAGCTGCATAGAACACCCCCGGACGAAAGTCCGAGAATATAAAGAACCCCCGCACCGAGACGGTGCATAAAAAGAACCGGGACGAAGTCCCTGTATGTGTGAAAGGAGCCACCAATGTCAAATCTCTATGCAAAATTCGCCGCACTCAAGCGGCAGATCGCCGGCAATAGGGAAAAAATGGGCTATGAATTCTCGTTCGGTATGACCCGCGAGGAGCAGAGCCACATCACACCGCCGCCGCGCTACGTGGTTCGGATCCTCTCCGAGCTGGAATACGCTGTCCGCCTGTCCGAATATCGGAATCATGCCTTCGACACCATTGTGGACGGCGCACTTGATTTCCTCTCTGACTGCATGGAATCGGAGGGGACTGTCACACGTACCGCCGCCTCTGCCTGCGAACGGATTCTCCTCCCTCTCGCGGACGACGCGCGCGCGTTTTCCCTCATCCTTGTCGGACACGCGCATATCGATATGAACTGGATGTGGTCCTTTGACGAGACGGTCGCTGCCACCGTTGCCACGTTCACCACCATGCTGCGGATCATGGACGAATACCCCACGTTCACCTATGCGCAGTCCCAGACCTCCGTCTACAAGATCATCGACGACTACGCCCCCGCTCTCAAGCCCCGCATTCTGGAGCGGATCCGAGAGGGAAGATGGGAGGTTACCTCCTCTGCATGGGTTGAGACGGACAAGAATATGCCCGACAGCGAATCCCTCCTCCGGCACATCCGGCTGACGAAGGAATACCTGCGCGACCACTGGAATATGGATCCCGACGCGCTCAACATCGATTTCTCTCCCGATACATTCGGTCACAGCGCGAATGTGCCGGAGATCGACCTCTCTGCCGGGGTGAAGTATATGTATCACTGCCGGGGACTGGACGGAGACAACGCGCTGTACCGCTGGAGAGGCGCATCCGGCGCGGAGCTGCTCGTCTATCGCGAACAGGACTGGTACAACAGCGCCATCAATCCGGAGATCGCCATGCGCGTCTTTGACATTTCGAAACGCTGCGCCGGACTGAAAACAGGGCTTGTCGTATACGGCGTGGGCGACCATGGCGGCGGGCCGACCAGACGGGACGTGGAACGCGCGCTGGAGATGATGGAGTGGCCCATCTTCCCTTCTATCCGTTTCGGCACATTCGGCGAATACTTTAAGATTGCGGAATCCGTGCGGGAAAAGCTTCCCGTCGTCGAGGGCGAGATGAACTGCACCTTCCCCGGCTGCTACACGACACAGAGCCGGATCAAGCGCGGCAACCGACGGAGCGAACGCGCACTCCTCGAAGCCGAATCCGCCATCGCTATGGCGCATCTCGGCGCGGGCTACGATATGCCCCACCATACCCTCGATACCGCATGGCAGAACACCCTCTTTACGCATTTCCACGACATTCTGACCGGTTCCTGCGTCCAGGACAGCCGCGAATACGCGATGGGACTGTTCCAGACTGCCCTCTCCACGGCGCAGACCACGACCTCCCTTGCCCTCTCCGCTCTCTCCGAACAGATCGACACGACCGCGATCCTTGGGGACGCTGACGGAAACGCGCAGTCCGAGGGCGCCGGTGTCGGATACGGGATTTCCGGGTTTGCCGGTCATGCCGTTCCGGAGCGCGGCATGGGGCTGACCCGCGTCTGGCACGTATACAACACCACGGCACACGCGAAAAACGAGCCGCTGGAGATCACGGTGTGGGACTGGGTCGGCGATATGCGCTATGTTTGCGTGACCGATGCGTCCGGCACTGCACTTCCCTTCCAGATGATTGATGGAGGCCTGCAGCACTACTGGGATCACAAGTACTTCCGCTTCCTTGTCCGTGTGGCGATTCCGGCGTTCTCGTATGCCACCGTGGTTCTCCGTCCGCGGGAGATGGAGACATATCCGGTGCATTTTCAGGGACAGATCCGCACCGATCATCCGGCGTGCGATTTCGTCCTCGACAACGGCAGAATCCGCGCCGTCTTTGACCGGACAAACGGTGAGCTTCTTTCTCTCCAGACGGCGGATCACCGGGAAATGCTCTCCGGCCGCGGCGGTCTGACGCTGGTGGATACCGCGCGGCGTGGCGACAGTGCATGGCAGATCGGCGAAACGCTTGCGAAAACCGCCGTCACGGACACTGCGAACCCGCATTACACCTGCGGCGGTCCGCTGCGCTCCGGCTTTGGCTGCGACTACCGGATTCGTTCTTCCCGTGTGTCCGTCGAATACACCCTCGATGCCGGGGACGATTTTCTGCGCGTCAGGATCCATGCGGACTGGTCGGAGGTCGGCGGGGAAAAGATCCCGGTGCTGGTTTACGGCGTGCCGCTGAAGGAAGATGTGACGTCGTTCGCCTACGATATTCCGGCAGGCAGTGTGGAAAGACCGGCGGCGGATGCGGATCGTCCCGGATTGACCCACATTGCGGCGGTCGTGGCGGGCGACAAGGTTCCGGCGATCGTCTCCGACAGCAAATACGGATTCCGGGGCATGGCGCGGGACGCGCTGCGCGGTGAATCCGCCCGGATGCAGTGTACCCTTATCAATTCCGCCGTCAATCCGGATCCGTACCCGGAGCGCGGCATCCACGACATTACGCTTTGCCTCGGCTATTTTGCGGCGGATGCGGCGGAGAGAAAGCGGCAGGCGATCGCGGCAGTTGTGCCGGCGGTCTATGTGAGCGCATCCCGCCACACCGGAGTTCTCGCCCCGTCCGGAACAATACTGGATGTGGATGCCGGAGATGCGGTTGTCACAGCGGTGTGGGAGGAGGACGGAGCGATCCATATCCGTGCCTACGCACCGGAGAAAGCCGCCGTTCTGCGCGTCCGTTTGCCGGAGGGGTATCACACTGCCGTCATTGTGGACACGATGGGCAGGGAGCTGCGTCCCTGCGCCCTGGATGGCGACGGGTATGCGGTATGCGAGGTTTCCCCGCGTGCCATTCTCACCCTACGGGTGCGGTGACGGCGGGACATTGTCCCGCTGCCCCTTATTTTGCAATAAGGGATGCCTCATTTCTTCTATATTGCACCGGATCGGTGCGGATTATTGCCTAGCGGCGCATATTATTTTTGCACCGGATCGGTGCGGGATTATGCCTTGCGGCGCACCAAAGGACAGGGAGGAAGGATTTGCGAATCCTTCCTATCCTGATGAACTGCCGCTGCGGCGGGATTATGCCTTGCGGCGCACCAAAGGACGGGGAAGAAGGATTTGCGAATCC
>CAVIKO010000126.1:0-3428 GCA_963643035.1 bacterium | reverse complement strand
AAGGCATAATCCGCACCGATCCGGTGCAATATAGAAGCAATGAGGCATCCCTCATGGAAACCAAACTGACTGTAAGTCAGTAAACTGACTGTAAGTCAGTAAACTGACCGTGTCAGTAAACTGACCGTAAGTCAGTAAGCCAACTGCAAGTCAAAATATAAGGTCGCGGGACAAGTCCCGCTTCAGAATAGCCATAACTCTATGTAGGAAAAAGCAATCACCAGTACCAGGGGAAATAGAATGTAGAGCAGCTTCTGTGCCCACTTCTTTGTCTTGGCAAGGCGTACCAGATACGCCTGACGTCGTGCGGCATCCCAGGATTCCGGCAATGCGTCCGGCGGGGGCAGATCCTTTTGCAACGTGAAGCCGTTCCACACATAGAAGAGAATCGCCACTACCGCGGCGAGGGTGAAGTATATGCTCACACCCACATAGTAGATCGTCGGACTGTTCCTCGTCTCCGCGAATTTGATGATCAGCCGCAATACGCCGAACAGCAGAAGAAAGTTGAGGAAAAGATACCCCACCTTTTTCCAGAAGCTGGAAAGAGTATTCTTCATTGTCTGTTACAGGATCCGGCACGTGCCGCTCGGACGGACGGATAGAATCTTGCATGCGTTTTCGCCGAATACGGCGTTCATCTTCGCCTCATATTCCGCCGTTTTTTCAATCGGGACAAACGCTTGGATCGTTCCTGCAAAACCGCCGCCGTGGACGCGCGATACCGCCCCGGTGCCGGCGAGGAAATCTTCTGTCAAGCAGAGAGCCAGAGACAGTCCCTGTTCCGCGATGTTCTTGTTCGTATAGACGTTCTGGAGGTATTTGAAGCTCGAATTGCCGCTTGCCACAACTCCCGCCTTGAACGCCTCGATGTCGCCCGCGCGAAGAGCCTCCACCTGCGCTGCTACCCGACGGTTCTCATTGAAGAAGTGGAGGGCGCGCATGATGGCACGATCGCCGACCTCTTCCCGGAGACGGACAATATTCGCAAGTACCGCTTCCTCCGTTGTTTCCCGCAGCACGGACACACCGAGGGCGTGCGCGACCGCCTTCATCTCTGCCGGAACAGACGCGTAATCCTCGTTCAGATCCGCGTGGTTGCCGCCCGTATTGACGATGCAGAGCGAATAGCCTGCCGCAGTCAGGTCAAAATCAATTTTCTCGATCACGGGCGTGGTCGGGTCGGCAAAATCGATGGTAATGAATCCGCCGACGGCGCACGCGGTCTGATCCATAAGTCCGCACGGCTTGCCGAAATGGACATTCTCCGCATACTGCGCCATTTTTGCGATTTCCACATCGGAGACCTTGCCGTCGTTGTAGAGGTGGTTGAGGATGTTGCCGATCATGACCTCGAACGCCGCGGAGGAGGACACACCGGAACCCTTCAGCACATTGGAGGTTGTATACGCACGGAAGCCGCCTACCTTATAGCCCGCGTTCAGGAACGCCTTCTGCATCCCGGCGATGATGGAGGAAGAGGTGAAAAAGAGATTTTCGTCCGGTTTATCGATGGCGGAGGGATCGACTACATCTTCCTTGAACCCGGCGGATTTCACGCGAACCACGCCGTCGTCGGTAGGACGGGCGAACGCGAGAATGTCGAGATTGATGCTGGCGGCGATGACGCGGCCGTGGTTGTGATCGGTGTGGTTGCCGGAGATCTCACTGCGGCCGCCGACGGAGTAGAGGGAAATATCGCCCTCGGTGCCGTACATCTCCCCGAACGCTGCCAGAGCGTCGGTGTAGCGTATTCTTTCAGCAGGAATCCGATCCTCCGGCACGGCAAGAGAGGAACGCAGCGTGGCGTCGATTCCCCCGGAGGAAATGGTTTCGCGCAGGACGTCATATGTCATAAAAGTTTCTCCTTCTGTACGCAAAAGTTTTCACTGTATAGTATAGCATATTTTCGACGGATTTGGTAGGGAAAGCATGAAAAATTTATAGAAAATTCACTTGGCGGTGGACACAGAAGCTAAGAAACCTCTGAATCAATCGGATTTTTGCGATAAAAGGCTGAAATACAGGGAACTTATATTGCATAAATAACCTGAAATCAGAGGCTTCCCAAACCGTCGGAAGAAAAAAAGCGCGCAAGAGTTTTTCGTGGGAATTTACATTCCCAATCTGGACATTCCCGGTACAGCGTGGTATAATATCACTATAATGGGGCGGAGATTTTTCTGCCTATGAAAATTCGAGGAATTTGTGATGTTTCAGAAAATTATTAAAACGGTCGTGTACGCTGTGGTGCTGCTTCTGTGCCTACTCATCGTGCTGCGCTGCTGCCTGAACAGCGACCGCACCACCCTGGATGATCTCGTGAAAACGGACGCACTCTCGGCGGTGCTGGCGGCAGATACGGATAGTCGGATAGCGGTGCAGGTGCTTCACGAAAACGCGTCCGAGCTATCGTCCGACGGGTATTTCTGCGCGTATGGCTTTACGTATATTCCGGAGGCGGCGGAGGTGCAGCTTACGGTGCGCTACAACCGGAGCGTGTACGAGTACAACGGCATATCGGAGGAAACGCCGCTTACGTTCTATCTCTCCATCGGCGCGTCCGGGGAAAAGCTCCCGGTGACGGTGGCGGCGGAGGAATCGAAGCTCATGTACGAGTACCGGCGGCTTGTTTTGGACGGCATCGAGCTGTCCGACGATGCGGTGCTGTACTGTTGGATGGAGATGACGCCGGGCGTATACAGCAGTACGGCGGTCAAATATGCGGAGCAACCGTTTGAAGTGGAAAAGGTCCGCAAGCCGTAGGGGCTTGCCGCAAGGAATTCTTAGTGATAGGGGGAGAAAACCATCATGTATAAACCGGAACAAAAAAATGCGCGGCTATTGCATCTCGTTGTCGTGGGTTTTGCCCTTGTCGCGGTGGCGGCGTATTTCGTCTCGCTCTCGGTGGATCACTTCCGCTGGATTTTCCAGACTGTGATCATCCTCTCGGCTACGGCGGCCCTGTATCTCTGGTCGCGCTACAGTCTGATGTGGTTTGCCTATATGGTGCGGCAGCAGGAGAGCGAGGACGGCGGCGAGGAGCTGGTTGTCTATAAAGGACAGGGGCGCAAGGAGGGTACGATGGAGGCGGTGCTCCCGCTGGATTCCATTCTTGAGCGCGTTCCGATTCGTCGCGGAGAACCGGTGGGCGCAAAGGATCCCCAAAAGAACTGGAAGCTCTACGCGAAATTCCGTTATCGGGAATGCGATTGTTATGATTACACGAAGACCTTTCTCTGGAGCGAGGCGACGTTATATATCTTCTACTACGGCGGCAGGCATATTGCTTTACTGATGGAGGCAGACAATCTATAAGCTCGCCGGGTTTACCCGGCGCGGTGATATTGCACCGGTTCGGTGTGGGATTTATTGCCTTGCGGCGCGCTATTTTTATGCAGCTGTACCGCTGCGGTGGGATTGCCTTG
>CAVIKO010000125.1:0-3615 GCA_963643035.1 bacterium | reverse complement strand
GAGGTAGAGAGGGATTCGCAAATCCATCTCTACCTCTCTGACCGCCCCCGCGAGGATCCGAAAACGCACCGATACGGTGCATCAAAAACCCAGCCGCCCCCGCGAGGGGGCAAAAAATGCCCGCCGCAGCGGTACAGCTGTATAAAGAAATCCCGGACAAAGTCCGGGAAAATAGGGACGCCGGGATTACTCCCGGCATAATCATAGCCGCTTCATGAAACGCAGTGCACCCCATAGCAGGACGGCAGGGATCACGGCGAACGCCATGCACCACACGCTGCCGGTGAAAGCGGCAAGCGAATACCAGAATAACGCAAGACCGACCAGCGCAAAGGCCCCGGATGCCACATGGAATCTGGCGAAAATTCCTTTTTTCGCCGCCATCTCTCCCGCCGCCGCGCATTGACAGAGATACATTGCCGCCGTAACAATCCCGGTCGGATCCGCCTCCGTGCAAAGCGAAAGAATCGGATACAGCGCCGCACATGCGCCGCCCCAAATCAGTCCCGTGAGCGGTGCAATGAGGAATACGTCCCGTTTGCAAGGCAGTCCCATCCCGGATGCAGTGCAGGACAGCATCTCCGATACGCTCTCCGGCTTGCGGAATGCCATCGTCAGCGCGGCGAGAAAATCGAGGATCAGCCCCCACGTCAGGATTACAGCAGGCGTAGGCAGAGCCGCGTGAAAATGACTGCCGAAGGACGCGCATACCGCCGCAAATACGAATCGCGCCGCTTGCGAAATCATCAGATAGACGGCTGCCGCATGAATCCGAACCATGGCACGCCGCGCTGCACAGAGAATCTCCACCACCTCCGCGATCCCGCCGTTTCCCGATACCGGATACGCCACAGCGTCCGCTTTTGCTTTGAGCGGCTGCGGAATCGGGCGGCTTGGCATGGTTCCGACAGCGATGCCGATGTCCCCGGTGGAGAGAAGACGCGCATCCAATACATTCTTGCAAATCACGGCGCTTTCCCCAAATACAGGCATTCTGCCGGACGGCTTTACCGGCCGCGCCGCTTTACCGGATCGAACCGACGGCTCCACTTTCTTTTCCGTCTCCGCCACAGTATTCTCTGCCTTCTCCGTATTCTTCTCCGCATCGACGGCAGACGCGCCCTCCTCCTCGTCAAACGACTCCAACTCCCGGAAGAAGCGGCGGTTTTTCGCCTTCCATGCCGCCTCCTTTGCGAGATATTCCTCCCGCTCCGCAGTCAGCTGCGCCGTAATCGCATCCTCCCGTTTTTTCGTCGCCGCAAAGAGGGCACGCAGCCGTTCAAACCGGATCGACGAGCGGTTCACGTTCTGTCCGAGCGATGCAGTCATCACCTCCGGCACGGCGATCAGGCAGTTTTCCGATCGATCCGTCCCGTTGCACACCACCAGAGGGAGGAAAAGCGGCACCGCCTGCTCCAGCGGATAGACCGGAGAACGCTTCGCAAAGAGTCCGATCTCCCTGCCGTAGTAGAAGTCAAGCTCCGTATCCTCCGACAGCACCGCCACCGAAAAGCCCGACTGGCGCAGATCCGTGAGAAGTTCCCGCGTCCCCTCCTCCGGCGGTGTGACCATGGCAGCAAAGCCCATAAAGCAGAGATTCGACTGGAGAAGCGGGAGGCGGTTGAGCGTCGTGTAGGGGGAGAGCCGTCTGGCGCAGGCTATGACATAACCGCCCATAACGGTGAGCCGCGCCGCTTCCGTAAAGATCGCCCGGCGCATCTCCTCCGTCATAGGAACCGCGTTTTCCCCATCAAAGTATGTAACCGAGCACTGCATCACCTCCCGGATGCCGCCGGACACCACCGCCCAGACTGTCCCGCGCTCGGACAGCAGCACCGTATCCAGTCCGCCGGTTCTTCGGCCCTCCGCACGATCCATCACCATATAGTCGTGGGAAAGAGCCTTTCCGGTCATTTTTGTGTGAAAATCGGCAGCGTGGGCGAGTGTCTGGTACTTTCTCGACAATGCCGTGGTCGCTCCGCCGGAAAGGGAGGTGTGCATCGATTCCGCGCCGACGGTAGCAAGCAGCAGCTGCAGCAGCTTCTCCGCCTTTCCCGCTGATTCCGCGTTGTATGCGTGGAGTGCACCATCCATCCAAAACGCATGAAGAGCTTCGTTGCCGGAACGGAACAGATCCATATCGGAAAAGACGAGCCGCTTCACGTGCGACAGATCCTCGATGGCTGCGATATTCGTGATGACCGCCCCGCGCTGTCCGGATTTCGACCCGGTCCTTTTGCCGCCGATCGATTCCCCGCAGTCCCGGACAGATATGGCGATCATGCTGTAGGCAAGGGCGGGCAGAAATTCACTCATCGATGCGACCGCCATCGCCATGGTGACAAGAAAGACGCGCGAAAATCCCGTGCCGCAAAGCAGGGCGATCAGCGTGAACACAAGTACAAATGCAAGCATACAGAGACTGCTTGTCTGGCAAAACCGGGACAGCGCATCCATAAATGGCAGCTTTTCCCCGGATTGGAGTGCGATCCCTCCCTGCTTATGGCAGATGAGGGTGTTTTTCCCCGTCGCGGTGACGATCATCCGGCCGCTGCCGAACAGTACCGTCGAGCCGGCATAGAGCATATTCGCCCGATATTCCGCCGGAACCTCGCCGCCATCCGTCTCCGCTGCGCCGCTCCTGTGTAGGATCCGGATCGTCGCGGGTGTTTTGTGTACCGTATCGCGGTTCGCCGTGATCCCGCGCTCGGATAAAGCGATTTCGTCCCCGGCGATCATCCGACCGTCCGCCACGACGGTATCACCGCTCTCCAGGAACACGATGTCCCCCGGTACAACATTCTCCGCACGCAAAAGGACGAGCTTGCCGTCCCGAAGTACGGATGCGGTGGGAGAGGTTTCCGCTGCACAGACCTCCAGAATCCGCCGCGCCTTGATATAGGTTGCGACCCGCAGCACGGCACCGAGCGCAAGGAGGACACAAAGCAGAATCGCCGATCCCCCGCCCTCAAAAAACGCGGCAAACAGAGCCGTAACGACCAGCAGAAGGGAGGCAAGGTCGGAGAAGCAGGCAAGCGCGTATTCCCCCGCAGAGGCGTGGCGCACATACCAGATCCGGTTTCGACCCCGTGTACGCCGTTTCTTCTGCGGCAGACCGGTATACATATCGGAGGAAAATGCGCGGATGACGTCCTCCGCATCCATAAGATGCCAGTCGGTATTCTGCATGGCGGTAGTTCTCCTTTCCCGGTCGCGTCCGCATCGAACGCATCGAACGCATCGAACGCGATCCGGCTATTTTCTTGCTATTCCCCGGACTTTGTCCGGGGGAGTATGCACCGTATCGGTGCGTTTTTCCCTCGCGGGGGCGCATTATTTCTGCACCGGATCGGTGCGTTGGGGATCCTCGCGGGGCGGCTTTCTCTATGCACCGTATCGGTGCGGTTTTTTGATCCCTCGCGGGGGCGGTCAGAGAGGTAGAGATGGATTTGCGAATCCCTCTCTACCTCTCCGACACCTCTCCACTCACCCTGATGGGGTATCGCTGCGGCGGGCATTTCTGCTGCCGCGGGTTTCTACCAATTTAGGTATCTGGATTCCGGTGCTGTCGCTCGTCCCCACTTCGATATATCGTTTGGGTGCTTTGTGTTCGGG
>CAVIKO010000124.1:0-3666 GCA_963643035.1 bacterium | reverse complement strand
GGACTTGTACCCAAGCAAACCTGTTACCCATTAACGCGATAGCGGTAATCAAAAAAATGTACCGCACCGCAAACGTGCGCACCGCAGACGTGCGTACCGCAACGTGCGTGCCGCACGTACTAACGCCGTCTTTTTTTCATCAGCACAAATGAAAAACGTACGATACAAGCCTTACATCCCTACTGAAACGCAAGCGATCTCAGCCCGAACACAAAGCACCCAAACGATATATCGAAGTGGAGATGATGGACAGCACCGGAACCCAGATACCAATATTGGTAGAAACCCGCGGCAGCAATGATCCATCCACCGAACCACGCCTTGCGTGGTTCAGGAAGAGGTTGAGAGGTGTCGGAGAGATAGGAGAAGGACTCCGCAGAGTCCGTCTCCTACCTCTCTGACCGCCCCGCGAGGATCCCCAACGCACCGATCCGGTGCATCAAAAATCGATCCGCCCCGCGAGGAACAACAATCCCGCACCGATCCGGTGTATAGAGAAAGCCGCCCCCGCGAGGGATCAAAACCCGCACCGATCCGGTGCAAAAATAATGCGCCCCTCGAGGGATCAATAAACTCGCACTGAAAATCAGAGGTTACCTAACGATACGGATTACGAAATATGAAACTACTACTGAGATTGGCATACGATGGCAGGTACTACTGCGGGTTTCAGGCGCAAAAGAACGGCGGATCGGTGCAGGAGCGGCTGACGGAGACGCTGTCCGGCTTTTTCGGGAGGCCGTGCGCCGTGACCGGATGCTCGCGGACGGACGCGGGCGTACATGCGAGAGGGTTCTGCTGTACGATCGCGCCGACGGATCCGGTGCCGGCGGATGCAGACTGGTGGCATATCCCGCCAGGCAAGCTGCACCACGCCGTCAATCGGCTGCTTATGCCCCATATGGCGGTAAACGGCACCTGTGTCGTGCCGGACGCATTCCATCCCCGGTATGATGTGCAGTCGAAAACCTATGCCTACCGCATATTCGACGCGCCTGCCGACGATCCGTTTGCCGCGCCGTTTACGTGGCATGTGCGCAAAGCCGTCTCTCCGGAGGGGGTCGCGAGGATGAATCGGGCGGCGGCAACGCTTGTCGGCACCCATGATTTTTCCTCGTATATGGCGTCCGGCAGTAAGATCACCGATCCCGTTCGCACCATAACGGACGCGGCAGTTGCGCGTACATCGGACGGGATGATCACGTTCCGGGTCACGGCGGACGGATTTCTTTATAACATGGTGCGTATCCTCGCCGGAACTCTGTACGAAATTGGCATTGGTCAGCGGGATGCGGCATTGCCGCCCGTCACCGAAGCGCGCAGCAGACACGCGGCGGGCATCACGGCTCCCCCAGGCGGACTCACCCTTGAGGAGGTGCGGTATCCCGATACGTGGGGCGTGCGGTGGCTGTGCGAATGACGTACATATCAGGAAATAAGGAACGCTGATCGAAGCGTATTTTGAAGGAAAGGTGGTGTTTCCCCATGGCGCGGGAGCAGGCTCTGCGGGTGTCCGATACGTTTGTGCCGCAGAAAAACCGTTATTATCTCCGTGTATCCCGGCGGTGGCGCGCGGTCGGATGGATTTTCGCCGCAGCACTCGGGCTGTTTCTCGTTGTGACGCTTGCCGTGTACGGGAAGTATATCACCTACGACAATCTCACCTATCTGGCGCGCGATTTTGACCTGAGCGTGCGAACCTCGGACGACGTGCATACGACCGTCACCTATCCGAGACAGGAGAACCTCGCGTTCACGCCGTTCAAAACCGGAATGGCAGTCGTGGGGGCGGATGTGCTGCGACTGTACGATGGTGCGGGCATCACCCTCATTGAGGATAAGCTCGGCTATACGACTCCGGCGGTCTGCGCGTCTGAGAAGTACGTCCTCTGTTACGATCTCGGTGCGAAGCAGTACGCGGTTTATAACGCCCTCACTCGTGTGATCCGGCGCGAAACCGATTTCCGCATTCTCTGCGCCGATATGAGCGACAGCGGGGCGTATATTCTCGTCACCCGGTCGAATGAGACGCGGTATGTGGTGGAATATTATAACGAAGCTCTGTCCAAAACGATGTCCGTGTATAAGGATCACTACGTGCTGGGCGCAGCGATCCGGGACGACGGCGCGCGGTTTGTGATTTGCTCGGCGATCCCCTCCGGCACCGATCTGTCATGCGAGATTTCCCTCTGTCAGGCGGGATCGGCGGAGCCGGTGGCGACCTTAACCTATCCGGGAGCCATGCCGCTGATGGTGGATTTCGCTCCGGACGGCTCGTTTACTGTGATCTGCGACACGATGGTGCTGACGTGCAGCGCGGACGGTGCGGAGATTGCGCGGTACCCGATTTCCGGTATGACCCTCGTAACGGCGCATCAGAAAAACGGGCGCACGGCGATCGTGGCGGCGGAAAACGCGCTGGGCAGCGAGAACCGGATTGTCGTGCTGGACGCGGCGGGAACGATCTTACTCGACACCCTGTGTCATCAGCGCGTGACGAATATCACGGTGTGCGACGGAGATACGTACTGTGCGGCGCTGACGCCGAACGCGGTGCTGACCTTTGACGGCGCGGGGGTGCGCGATACGATTCCCGTGGTCGACGACGATGTACTGTCGCTGGAATATACGGGTACAAATGTACTGATCTGCGCAAAAGATCGGTACTATATCCCGCAGATCCTGCCGGAGGAATGAATCGGGCGCGGTACGTGCGTCCCTTTGGGAAGGAGTATATATGTCCTTATTTTTAGACGGTCTGATTCTTGTCTGTATCGCTTTTTGCGTGATCGCGGGTGTCAAAAACGGATTTGTGCGCTCGGTGATGGGAATCTTAAAGGGAGCGGTGTCGCTGATTGTGGCATACGCATACACGCCGCTTGTCGCTGACCGGATCCGGGACAGCTATATCATCGGGCGGATTGCCGCCGGGATCGCGGAGACGTTGAAGTCTCTTGCAATCAACGTAGAAGAGCGGTTTGCGGGTACGGAAAATGCCACGTATGATCTGTCCAAAATCGCATCGGAGCTGCCGGAGGCGTATACAGCGATTCTGGAGCGGTACCACATCGACATTGCGTCGTTTACGGAGGAGATCGCCCCGGTCACAAGTGCGGACGAGGGTATGATAAACGAGGTGGCGGAGCAGATCGCCGCGCCGTGTGCGACCGCGCTTGCCACCGCCATCAGCTTTGCGGGACTGTTTCTCGCTGCCTTTGTGGGGCTGTCTCTTGTGACGTGGATTCTCGATGCGCTGTTTCATCTGCCGCTGCTCTCTGCCGCGAACCGGTTTTTCGGCTTTCTGTTCGGCGTGATAGAGGCGGTACTCCTTGCCTATGTGATCAGCATGGCGGGAGCTGCCGTGGTAGACGCGATGGGATCGATCTCCCCCGGCCTGTTCGGCCCGAACGTGGTGGCGAACACGGTGTTATGTCGGTTCTTTGTGACGCACAACCTCTTCGACGGTCTGGCGGCATTGCTATCGCTATAAGCGGGACTTTGTCCCGCGTCCCTATAGTTTGACTTGCGGACGGCTTTTTATGCGGCTATGCCGCCGCGGCGGGATTCTTGCCTTGCGGCGCGTTGATATTGCACCGGATCGGTGCGGATGATTGCCTTGCGGCGCACCAGAGAGCGGGGAGAACGGGATTTGCGAATCCCTTTCTC
>CAVIKO010000123.1:0-3699 GCA_963643035.1 bacterium | reverse complement strand
CGTTGCGGATGATCTGCGCGTAGGCGTTGCCCCAGAGGAGCAGGTGCGTCATGAGCGTTTCCCGGAACACAAACGAGCTCATCTCCGGGTTTGGTTCATCATGCAGCAGATGGTATAGCGGATGGTCAAGGGCCATCGCCTTGCCGCCGTTATCGGTGTATTTGTATAGGTGCAAGGGCAGTCCTGCCACTGCCTCCGACAGGATGCGGACGCAGGAGTACACGGCGGTCATCTGCATAGCGGATCGTTCTGTCACCGTTTTCCCGGAGGTCGTGCCGCCAAGGAAAAAGGCGTAGTTGCTACCAGCTGTTCTGTTTTGAGGCTTGTCGCGGGATTTGAACAAGCCGGAAAAGATACGCATAGGAACACCTCATTTCTCTATATAAACAAAATGCCGCGGTCATCGTAAACCGAAGCACTATTATCATTGCCGCACCGTATCGCCCGATCCAGTGCCATAATCGTCGCCACCGCACCGTCGATCTTCTCCGTGGACTTCTCCTTGTCCGGCTTGATGTTGCCCGCCGGGTCGGTGCGGATGAAGATATTGTCCATCATCCACCGCAGCACCGGATGCCCACCGTGGGCAATTTTCTGTTCCAGCACCAGCTTCATCAGCTCCTTGGTCGGCGGGGACATATCCTTGAACCCCTGTCCGAACGGCACGACAGTGAAGCCCATACCTTCCAGATTCTGCATCATCTGCACGGCACCCCAGCGGTCAAAGGCGATCTCGCGGATATTGAAACGTTCCCCCAATTCTTCGATGAACTTTACAATGAAGCCGTAGTGAACGACGTTCCCTTCGGTGGTCTGCAGAAATCCTTGCCGCTCCCACACGTCATACGGCACATGGTCGCGCCGGACGCGCAGTTCGAGGTTGTCCTCCGGGATCCAGAAATAGGGGAGGATGATGTACTTATCGTCCTCATCCAGAGGGGGAAACACAAGCACGAACGCCGTGATGTCCGTAGTGGACGAAAGGTCCAGACCGCCGTAGCACACACGACCTTCTAAATCATCCTCGTTTGTGGCAAAGCCGCACTTGTCCCACAGGTGCATCGGCATTCACCGCACCGCCTGTTTCACCCACTGATTCAGACGTAACTGTCGGAACGCGTTCTCCTCCGCGGGATTTTGTTTCGCCGATTCACACGCCGCCCTGACCTTGTCGATACCCACTGTAATGCCGAGCGACGGATTCGCTTTTTTCCACACCTTCGGGTCCGTCCAGTCGTCCGATTCCTCCGCGCCGTAGATCACCGGATAGAATGTCGGATCGATCTTTCTGCCTTCAAGAATGTCCTTGGCTTTCTGGTGCGTTTCGTAACAGATCGATTTCGTGTCTGTTCCGGCAGTGGTGATCAGGAAGTACAGCGGCTGCATTCTTGCGTCGCCGGAGCCTTTTGTCATGACGTCGAACAGCTTCCGGTTCGGCTGTGTGTGCAGCTCATCGAACACCACGCCATGGATGTTGAAGCCGTGCTTGGAGTACGCCTCCGCGGACAACACCTGATAAAAGCTGTTGGTCGGCAGATAGATCATGCGCTTCATAGAGGCGTTGATCTTCACGCGCTTTGCGAGAGCCGGGCACATCCGCACCATGTCGGCGGCTACCTCAAATACGATAGAAGCCTGCTGTCTGTCCGCCGCACAGCCGTAGACCTCCGCGCGTTCCTCGCCATCCCCGCAGGTCAGGAGCAGGGCAACAGCCGCCGCAAGCTCGGAATTGTGCGTAGGCAAAAAAGAACGGCCCACCAGATATTGATGAGACGGGGAGTCCACCTGTATGCACTGCATACCGCGGTTTTCGATCGGTTCAATGGAGTCGATATACCGGAAATGACTGCGTGTTGCCGGGTTTCTGCGTATCCGATTCTTCGATTTCCTCTGCAGTCCCGCGATGGGCATATCGTCGAATGCTGTGAACTTCACGTAGTACAATGTCTCCCCAGTAGCCTTTCGTCCGCACGCACAGCTCTTTTGCGACCAGTCGATCCGTTGTGTGGATTCCGCCTGGGTGATGGCGTTCTTGATTCCCAGGCTCCAGAGAAGCTCGCCCACACTTTCCGCAAGAGCTTTCTCCGTGGAGGTGTATACCGCCTGCCCTTTCCGGTCGCTGATCGCACCATCGGAATCCATCAATCCCTGGAGTAGTTCCAAACGCTGGTAGTGGGACGCGCGGAGGTACTCCATCGGAATCACCTTATCGTGGAAGCTATGCAAAAGCACAGGCTTCAGATCGGGAATACGAAAGACTACGCTGTCACCAACATTCTGCCATGCGGTTTCCGCTTTGTGGTGGGGATGCATGTGCGCAAGAACAGACGGAATATCACGTGTCTGGACGGTTATCTCCGGCTTTGTTGCGTTTCCATTTCCAAGCCAGTATCCCATCAGATAGGGATGGACAGACAGCTTTTTCTCAGGTGTGCGTATCGCGTCGGCAACGGCAATGCGGAAACGGAATGTTCCTCCATCTTTCGGCAAACGATACAGCTCTCCTGTGGTCATCACGCAGGACTTTCTTTTGCCGCGTGTGTATTCACCGCACCACTGGTGCTGTTCTCCCGCCTCGATCACCTGCCCGTCCCTGAAGGTGATGCGGTATGCCTGTTCCGCATAGTCGACGGGACTTTTCGCGACCACATGACAGGGATTCCCGCGCTCGTCGAAAACGGTATCCCCCGGCTGTATCTCACCCATCGTTGTAAATCCATCCGGTGTCGGGATCAGCGTGTCCAGGGACACCTGCTTGCCCATCTTCTTCGGGATCTCGATGTACGCCGTGTTGAACTGGCGGTACCCGTTCTCTTTGACCACCCCGAACAGATCCCGGATGATCTGCTCCTGCCAGCCGATGAGCGCAAACGGCTTGCCCGCCCACGTGCCTTTGGTGTGGCACAGCGATTCGATAAACGCGACAGCATAGTCCGCGGAGGCTTTATCATAATGCGAGGTCTTTGCCATGAACGGCGTGGGTTTGTATTTCTTCAATTTCGGAATAGGCGCTCACCTCCTCTCCAAAGAAAAAGCAGCCGCATCGCACAGCCGCTTTTGCAATTTTGCCACTCCTCAAAGGCTCCTATCGTATGCCGCAAGCAGGAAATCCGGATCAAATCCAAAAGCCCTGTACCCCTCCAGACACGTCCTCATATAGAAACTTGTGGGAATTCCCAGCTTCCTGTCCTCATGCATGATGTAGACAAACGCATCACGCTGTCGTACCTTTCCTGTACGAATATCCTTGACAGGAATCCGCATCTCTTTCTTGTAGTAGAAGCTCGGAAATCCCTCATATCTGTCCAGCTTCAGCTCATCCGCCAGACTGACCTCCCACACGCCAACCGGCACCTGTGCGCCTTGTCTCGGCTCAATGGTCAAGTACGCACCGGTCAAGCTCCCCTTGAAGAGGAGCTCGTAATCCGGAATCACCGCGGTCCCCACAACCGTCGCGTCTGGACACCTGAACTGCATCTGTGCGATGTTGAGGTTGCTTCCGTATGCCAAGTAGTACTTTTTCATCTTCGTCTTCCCCTTTACGCCGGTCTGCCGTGTCTGAATGCCGCGTCCCCGGCAAGGTTTCTTGTGAGAATGTCTCTCGCCGTCGCAAATTCCTCGCCGATGAACCCAAGTCGGAGCAACCAAGTCCGCATCGCGTATTTCGGATTCTCGACCTGCTGCGGCTTCGGACTCGCG
>CAVIKO010000122.1:0-3765 GCA_963643035.1 bacterium | reverse complement strand
GACGGACACTTTACGTATGCGGTGATGTATCTCGTGCAGTCGGGGCATCCGGTCGGCATCTGCGGCGTGAAAAATTCAACGAGCCGTATGCTGACAGATCAAGCGACGTGGTATGAAATTTTAGACGGCGAAGGCGTGATGGATGTGTATTGCAAGCGCATTCTCGAATATTTCAGCGTCAAGGACAATGGTTACTTCCCCGTCCAGCACACATTCCAGAAGACCTCGGAAATGATCGCGCGCCGCTATGCGTTGGATGTGAACATGGTCAAAAACGCCATGCGAAAGATGAAGGCGGACGGCTATCTGGAATCACGCAAGGAAAAATCCGCATCGAACGGCAACGATGTAGAAGTATTTTCCGTCGATTGGCAGGCAGTAAAAAAGGACAATCTGCTGTCGGATGCGAAAAAGTAATACAAGAAAAAGCATAGAAAACGGGGAACCTCAATAGAGGGTTCCCTGTTTTTCTTTTTTCATGGATACGCAGAATCAACCTTCCATCATTGCTTCTCGCAAGCGGCGGTTTATCCAAAATCCCCTTGTGATCTCCAGCGGATCAATACCCGCTCACATAATAATCTTCATAAATGATCTTATAGATCTGGTCGCTGACAATACTGGTATCGTAGACGAAATAGAGCAATTCGTCGATGTAGCCTGTCCAGCAGCTTGTGTTCGCGTTCGGAAAATTGTACTGTTCAAACGTGCAGTTTTTCATGCTCAGCACCGTAGTTCCGAGAGACAGCAGCTCCGCGTCGGTGAAGGAGGTGGCGCACAATCCGGCTGTTTCGCGGATCAGCTCCGGATATTTGGTCGCGTTGAGTGCGCGGAATTTGTTGTACAGAGACGCTACGATCTTGCGCTGTCTGGTATTGCGCGACAGGTCATTGTCGATATAGCGAAGTCTGGCGTAGGAGAGAGCCTGTTCTCCATTCAGATGATTCACACCGGGCGTCATGATGTCGCGGAAGGCTGTGATTGCTTCAATTTCATCCTCCCGCAGCTCCACATCCACGCCGCCCACGATATCAACAAGGCTGGCGGTCTGCTCGAAATTGACCGCTACGTAATCCTCGATGTGGAGATAAAAATTCTCGTTCAGCGTTTTGACCGCGAGGGTCGGACCGCCCATGGAGTAGGCGTAATTGAGCTTGGAGTGTGCGCCCTTTTCGGAAATATAAGAATAAGTATCCCGTGCGACGGATATGATTTTCACCTTATTATGGATCGGATCAACGGCGGTGAGAATGATCACATCCGAGGCGGTTTTACTATCCAGACCATAGACGACAAAGACCTTGATCTTATCCGAGCCGGGCAGCAAGTAGCTCACGTGCTGATCGATCTGCACAGCGTCCCCAAGCGGCTTTGTCTCCACCGGCTTGGTCTCCACTGGCTTGGTCTCCACTGGCTTGGTCTCCACTGGCTTGGTTTCGGGAACTTTGGTTTCCGTTTCAGGTTCCGTTTCAGATTCCGTCTCCGCTGTGGTTTCAGATTCCGTTTCCTGTTCTGTCGTTTCCGCGGTAGCCGCCTTCAAAATCGCCAGCGCTTCGTCCGGCAGCTTCAGATCGGTCAGATTGCCGTCTTCATCGAGAATGCCCTCGGATGCCGTTTCCTGCTCAATCGTCGGTACACGGACAATGTTTCCAGTATCCACAACGGAAAGGGATTCCGGTGCTGTAAAAGTGTCACGCTCCATTTTGCCAAAGAGATACTGATAGCATGCAACCAGTGTGACGGGAATCAGCAGTGCCACGACCAGCGCGATGATTTTTCCTTTTTTCACGTATACACTCCATGTTTTTGAAAATAAAATATACCATAGGCATTATAGCAGATTCTACCCGATTTTGCAAGGTACAGGCGACTCCGTTTTTGTATATCCACGGGAAATTTTTCAGCAATTCCTCTTTACTTTTCCGTAATGAACCATTATAATTAAGGAAACGCTGATTCAAGGCTGTTTGATTCAGCGCATCATACTCCTGCAAGCGGGAGAATCAAGGAGGAAATACCATGCGTTACATCGTAGTCGATACCGCGGAATACACGTATCCGGGTGAGTGGAGCTACCGATCCTCTACCGATGCCGTCATACTGGACACACCGCGCCGTACTTATGCAACCACACAGATTCTGCTTTCCGACATACCGGATGAAGGCAAAATCTCCGTAAAGACAGACGGATTGCCCTTTTCCTGCGAAATCTATGGGCTGTACCCCGTCAATGTGGAGCGAAACGAGGGAATCCCCCCGGAAAACCGCGCCCCTCATTTCCCTGAGAGAATCGCGCCGTTTCTCGTATACGACTGTCTGCGCCCGTATGACGGCACGATCCCGGTCACAAAAGGGGACGGCGGACTGTATCTTGCGTTTGTAATCCCGGAAGAAACAAAGCCGGGTACGTACAAGGGACGGATCCTCGTGGAGGATGTACAGATTCCGGTGACAATCGAGGTCTACGCCGCCATGGTCCCGGAGGAGACGCTGACAATCATTCAGGGATATGCCGCAAAACAGCTTGAGAGCTATTTCCACGTCAAGCCGGGAACACCGGAATGGGACAAGATAGATCGCCGCTGCATCGCACTGCTTCGTCGGATGCACCAGAACATGATGTATATGCGCGGTCCGGTTGTAACCGATCTCGGAGACAACAAATACGCCTTTGATTTCACACCGATGGAAGAATCTATGCGTCGGTATTTCGCACTTGGCATGAAATCCTTCAATGGTCCGAGTATCGGCAGACGCAAAAGCTGGGGCGAATCGACGATTCTCATAAATGGTACCATTCCGGCAATGTCCTACGAGGGGTATTGCTACCTGTCTCAGTATCTGCCCGCACTCCACGAAATGCTTGAGAAAAATGGCTGGCTTGACAAGTTCATCATGGGAGTCTCCGATGAACCGAACACGAACAACGCCACCGAATTTCGTGCGCTCTGCGGACTGATCCGCAAATTCGTGCCGGATATTCGACTCGTCGATGCGATGTCCTACGGCAATCTGCACGGCGCGCTCGATATTTGGGTACCGCTGAACGCCGAATACGACCGCCATCGGAAGGAACTGGAAACGCTGCGCGCCAACGGGGACGAGATCTGGCATTACGTCTGCTGCGGACCGCGTGAGCCCGGCTACATCAACCGGTTCATGGATTATCCGCTTCTCTCGACGCGCTATCTATTCTGGGGCAACTATAAGTATAATCTGACCGGATACCTCCACTGGGCAGCGATGTGGTACCAGCCGGGCCAGGATCCCTTCAAGGAAAACTGTCCGGAGCATCACAATGCCGACTCGGTCTGCCATCTGCCTGCCGGAGATACGCATCTGATCTACCCAGGAGATTCCGGTCCATGGATGTCTATACGGCTTGAAAACCACCGCGAGAGTGCTGAGGAATACGAAATGCTCAAAAAGCTTGCCGAAACGGATCGCGACAAAGCGGACGCCATCTGCGACACCGTATTTCATTCTTTCCGCGATGTGGAGTATGATCCGCATGTATTCCGCGCCGCGCGCCGGGAACTGCTTAAGGCACTGTCCATAAAGATGCACTGACTCCCACCGATAAGACGGCCGTTCAGGGCGGAACAGCTTTGGAAAAGTTCCACTCAACTGTCCCATCGAAACCGAGTGGGATGGTTCGCTCCACGGTTTGGCCGCACATCATTCCCACTCGACTGTTACATCTATACCTTGGAGAATTTCCTGTCAAGGAAATTCTCGAGAGTGGGATGGTTCGCTCCACTGTTC
>CAVIKO010000121.1:0-3770 GCA_963643035.1 bacterium | reverse complement strand
CGCACCTGCGTGGTGCGGCATTTTCTGACTTTTGACGGCAAAAGGCATTGCTTGCCAAGTTTCTATCTGTTTTAAGCAACTCTAATACTGTTTCAATCCCTCTCCTATAATTGTACTCACACAACACAGGGGAGGTTTTTATATGGAAACAAAAGAATATGCATATATCCGGGTGTCATCTCGGGACCATCAAGTGGATTCGGGTGGATGACCTCTAAATGGAGTGTACTGTTTATCATGCGGGCAAGTAAAAATAAGTATGCCTTGTTTTTCCTGTCAGGTCGCTTGTTTTTCACGTCAATCTATTGCAATAACTCCGCTGTCATGGTATAATACTGTACGAAAATGGGGAGAATTCATACATTTTGATACCCCAAAGTACATTCTTCATGTGTTCACTAAAGCATACTTTTTTGAACTCACATATGCGGTTGTACGACCGCAGCTTGTTTTTCAATCAATACAGAAACAGATTCTTTGAAAAAGTGAAAGAACACCGACACCACAACTGAAATTAAATTCATAGACCTGCGGTGATCGACTACCGTGGGTTTCGTCGTCTTTGTCGAAAATTCCACACACCCAGTCAACAGTCAACGAAACAGCAGAAGGAGGCGGCATATGGCTATTGCGCTATTTGACCACAATCGAATCGCCTATGAAGCCGCCATCTCGCTCTTGGACGAAACCGGCAAAGCCGCCGTCATTCACCCAACCGGCACGGGCAAATCCTTCATTGCCTTCAAGCTCTGTGAGGACAATCCCGACAAACGGATTTGCTGGCTCTCCCCTAGCGCCTATATCTACGAAACACAACTTGAAAATTTGAAATCCGCCGCAGACGGATGGCAACCGGAAAACGTAGCATTTCTGACCTATGCCAAGCTGATGGGTATGACGGATGAAGAAATTGCAGAGCTTCAGCCGGATTATATTGTCCTCGATGAGTTCCACCGCTGCGGCGCGGAAATGTGGGGGGAAGGAGTCCAAAAGCTGCTCTCCACCTATGCCGCGACGCCGGTACTTGGCTTGTCGGCTACGGCGATACGCTATCTGGATAAGCAGCGTGACATGGCAGATGAGCTGTTCGATGGCAATATCGCTTCCGAGATTACTTTGGGAGAAGCAATCGTTCGCGGTATTCTCGCAGCGCCAAAATATGTGCTGTCCGTGTTCTCCTATCAAAAGGATTTGGAACGCTACAAGGCTCGCGTACGCCGTGCAAAAAGCAAAGTCGTGCGCGACGAAGCAGAGAAGTATCTCGAGGCTCTCCGCCGTGCGCTGGAAAAAGCAGACGGTCTGGATGTCATCTTCGACAAGCACATGACGGAACGCACCGGTAAGTACATTGTGTTCTGCGCCAACAAGGAGCATATGGACACTATGATGGACAAGGTGCCGGAGTGGTTCAGCCGAGTTGATAAATCTCCGCATGTCTATTCTGTGTACTCTGACGATCCTTCTGCCAGTCAGTCCTTTGCGGACTTCAAAGCGGATGAGGATACCGAGCACCTGAAGCTACTGTTTTGCATTGATGCGCTGAACGAGGGCATCCATGTAGAAAACGTCAGCGGCGTTATACTGCTGCGTCCTACCGTGTCGCCCATCATCTACAAACAGCAGATCGGGCGCGCATTGGCTGTAGGAAAACACACAAACCCTGTAATCTTCGACGTGGTGCTCAATATTGAAAACCTGTACAGCATCGGCGCGATCGAAGAAGAAATGCAGATTGCCATGACGTACTATCGCTCCCTCGGCGAGGACGACGCCATTATTAACTCGCATTTTCAGGTTATCGACGAAGTGCGTGACTGCGTCGCGCTTTTTGAAAAGCTCAACGATACTCTGACTGCTTCGTGGGATCTGATGTACGAAAAGGCAAAGGATTATTACGAGCAAAACGGAAACCTTGAGGTTCCTCGTCGATATAAAACGCCGGACGGTTACTCTCTTGGGCACTGGCTTCTGACACAAAGACGTGTGCGCACAGGAGATATGCCCGGAATTCTCTCCGCAGAACGAATTGCAAAGCTGGATCAAATCGATATGGTCTGGAATGGGTACCGTGACCTTGCATGGGACCGGAATTATGAAGCCGCGAAGGAATACTACGATACTTTTGGCAATTTGAACGTGATTGCAAAATATGTGACAGAAACAGGATTAAATCTTGGCGCATGGATTTCGCGGCTGCGGGATATCCGCAAAAACCACGGTCAGCAGCGATATCTGACACCGGAGCGGATTCAGGCTCTGGATGAAATCGGCATGGTGTGGGATGTTACAGACCACCTGTGGCAGCAATATTACGGTGCATGTCTTAACTATTACCATACACACGGAGACCTCGATATTCCTGTCAAATACGTAACTTCTGACGGTCTTCGCCTTGGCACATGGATCAACGCAATTCGCAGTGCCTATCAAGGAAGAAGGGCAAGCTACCATCTTCCACCAGAACAGATTCATGCGTTAGACGAATTAGGAATGATTTGGGACAAACGAAGTGACCGCTTGTGGGAAAAGGGCTATATGGAAGCACTGGAATACCGCAAAGTGCATGGAGATTTGGATGTTCCTGCCACTTTCAAAACAAAAGAGGGATATCTACTTGGCAGATGGATTGCCAGACAGCGAGATAATACCACGCTATCTGCAAAACGCAAAAAACTCCTTGACGATCTCGGCATGGTCTGGGAAAAGGCTTACTCATGGGAAGCACGATATGCCCTGGCAAAAAATTATTATGATACCCATGGGAACCTCAATGTACCGGGCAACTATATCGTAGATGGCATCTGGCTTGGCAAGTGGCTGAATGAACAACAGCTGATTTACCGGGGCAAGCGGAAAAACAAGAAATTGACTGCCGAACAAATTGAACAGCTGAACGAAATCGGAATGTCCTGGGAGCACAGAAACACAAATGCCTGGGAAAGCCATTACAGTGAAGCAAAACAGTATTTTGAAGCACACGGCAACTTACTTGTACCGGATGATTATGTTGAAGCTGACGGGAAAAAGCTGAATCCTTGGATTACAACACAACGAAGATATCGCACATTGGGAAAACTGACGCAGGAACAAATCGACCGTCTCTCCTCAATCGGCATGGTGTGGCAGTTCGATGATTCGTGGGAAATCGGTTTTGCCCACGCGAAAAGCTACTACGAAGATCACGGAAACTTACTTGTCTTACGCACATATGTGTGTGCGGACGGATATGCTTTGGGTAAATGGATCGGAAATCAGAGATCAAATTATATAAACCCAAAGAAATACAAGAAAATTTCTCCTACGCAGAAAAAAAGACTTGATGCAATTGGCATGACATGGAACGTCTTGTCCGAACGTTGGGAAGCTGCCTATGCCTTAGCAAAAGAATATTGGCAGGAGCATGGAGACCTTTGTATTCCTACAAAATACAAAACTGCCGATGGTTATGCACTGGATGAATGGGTGCGCAGTCAACGCGAGAAAAGAGCTGCCGGAACTTTGACACAAGAACAAATTGATCGGCTGGACGCGATTGGAATGGATTGGCTGTCTCCAATGGCGCGATTTTGGGAAACACGTTTTGAATTGTGCCGCACGTACTATGAGGAACATGGAAACCTTGATATGCCAAGGACGTATGTGACCGATGATGGAGTGCAACTGGGTCTGTGGCTCTGGCGCATTCGGAGCGGAAAAGTAGGGTTAAGCACCTCAGGTGAAAACGGGAACCAGATTGAACGACTTGAGAGCATTGGTTTCCGGTGGAGAAA
>CAVIKO010000120.1:0-3819 GCA_963643035.1 bacterium | reverse complement strand
AGCAAACCGCCGTCCGACATGGGATCGGCTTTCTTGTCTACCAAATAGTTCAGCTTATCCGTCAGCATCTTTTCAAATTTTCGGTAGACCTGCTTCTCGATTTTGATACGGCTGTTCATAAATCCGCCGTTCAGATCCTCCATAGCGATAACAGCGTCGTATTTCAGAACCAGCTCACAGATCTTATGAATGACCTGGCTCATATACCCTTCTTTCAACTCCTTGATATTCTCTATCGTTCCCCAGCTCTTCCGCGCCGCGTCACGTTCCTTTTCCTTGCGATCCAACAGTTCATGGTAATCTACTGTATATCCGTTATCGCCGATAATCTCATTGAGAGACATCTGTTCCACAATCTCGCCTTTTTCATTGATAACACAGACGTAGAGAAGGTTGCGCTCTCCGCGGTCGATGCCGATGATGTATTGGTGCTCCGATTTGAGCAAGGCTTTGCGGACATCGAGGTCGAGTCTTGGATTGCCTTGCGCCAGACAGTTCATCATTATGGGAAAATGGAGAGAAAACTGCGTTTCTGTGTAGCGTTTATCCTTGATTATATCATAATCCAAAACTCTTTCTGCTCTATCACTGCGTGGATTCTTATTCTTGATTGGCACGCCTTTCGGGTGAATCGTGGTTTCCGAAAGCTTTAGACTTGCTTTTCTATAGAACATTTCCGCATTGCCAAGAAGCCTATAGCAGCCATTCTCCAGATTTCTTTCATCAAAGAGCATTTTGAAGTACAGCGTATGCAGATTGGGAGTGCCTTTCGTATGGTCAGAGAAGTCTTTATTATATATCTGGAAGAGGAAGCCACGACCTTTTTCAACAAGATCCATGATGCCATTCCAGTTTACCGTGACACGCTCCAGCCTATAACACGCGTTCATAGTATCCTGGTAGAACTCTGTAATATTCTCATATGCGTCAGATTCTTTCCACGCAAACGCAAAGTCTTTATAATCCTCATGCTTGGTGAATCCAAGCTTAAAATAGTCGATCAACTTTCTTAACGAGGTATAGTACAGTTTCTGATCCTTCTTTTTGAATTCTGCCTTGTAATACCCCTTATCATAGAGGTCAATAATCTCCTGAATGGGGAGATTGTATTTTTCAACGGCAGGAGCGTAATGATCGCCTTTTGAGCGAATGAACAGGCGGGGTGTATTCTTATTGTCTGGCTTCTGCTTATAGTATTCAATATGATATGCACATTGGAAATTGTCTTTGCCGTATAACGCTCTTTCCCAATCCGCCTTGTTTATTGCAGTTGCCGTAATAAAGAGATAGTATTTCCCGTCTTTTTCCATAAGATGTGCTTCTTTTGCCTGCGACTCTGTCGGCTGTGCCCATCCAGACAGGAAATCCCCTCTGTCGAATATGAGTCTGATCTTATCCGTTTTATACGGCTTCTGTGTCACGTAATTCCGCACTTTATCATAAATCTCAATAATATCCGCAAGCTGATCATATAGCGGCGAGAAAATACCGTGGAATACGTCATCCTTTTCTGCCTCTTCACCACTTCCAAGGAATATTTTGGCAAAGTGGAAAACCTCCATGATCGGATCCAGAAAATCCTTGATCCTGCCGATCGCATCGGCATCCGCAGTGAGTTTTTTCGTTGGGGAATACTCGGTTTCCAATAAACTCCTGACCCTCTCATATGCTGACGCAGTAAGATCACATAGCTGTGTGGTATGCGTTTTGATATATTCCGCAAGGGATTTCTTCTCCTCCATTTCGGAGTCCATATACCGCTGAAGCGCGGATAAGGAGTAGCTTTTTACTTTTTTCAGATCGTTTCCGCGCTTTTTCTCGTAGTCTTCATTCCTGTTTTTGGAGCTGTGCTCTGCGTCATACTCTGCCTGCATGGCTTTTTTGATCACAAACCAGTTGTCACATACCGCCTGAGAAAGATCGGTTATGGCGATTCCATTGGTGATATATATTCCATTTTCGTCAAAGCTGTCCATTTCCTGGAAGAGTTTTTTCAGTTCCGTGATGACATCCTGGATCGATTTATCTGTTTCAGCATTTTTCTCGATGTAGAAATTCCGTAACGCCGACAGCACCTCACTGTCTGACTGGAATGCCTTCGGGATAAAGGATATGGTTTCTCTGTCGCTGAGTATCTGCTTGTACAGCGGCTTGAATTGGGGAAGCTTCTGCTTTGTTTCTTGCATGAAGTGATTAATATATTCGTTGTACTTGCCAATGATCTGGTTGTAACGGTCGATTCCGGCTTGCGTAAGCGTCTGGTTGTAGAATGGTATCTCGAAGATGTTCTGCGTGTTGATTCCAAATATGTCATAGAAGTCCACGTCGATTTGATCCAGATCGTTTTTCGGAAGAGCCGCAAGAATGGTTTTGGCAACCCGTGCGTTATCAAGAAACTTGGGAAGATTCTGATTGATCAGACGATGTGCGATCTCTGTAGATTTTCCCTCGCCAGTATACATATTCAATCTGTTTTGATTGAACCCGGTAAAATATACCGTACACTTGCGAAAACTCTCCAATACAGTCCTTTCCTCATCTGTTTCTATAATAGACATTGCAAAATTTTCAATCAGATCTTTTTTGGAAAGCCTGTCATAGATCGCCTTATTCTCTTTGCAGAACAATCCGGAAATGGCCTGCCGCATTGTCTTGGCAGTTTCATCCATCGCTGCAACTTCTTCTTCTGTCTTGTTTGGCTCATAGTAGAGGAGCGCGTATTTTTCAAGATCTGTGAGATGAAAATCGACAAGACAGCTGTTGATGAAAAACTTGTGATACCGATCTATGATCTCCTTGGCCTTTCCATAGTTCCGCGCCAGTGCTTCATCTTTCTCGAGAATCTGCATGATCTTGAAATTTTCTTCCGTATTGCCTTGCGGAATCAAACCAAATCTCAGTGTTTTTGAAAGCGGATAACGGTTGATAAAGTATTCTTTCATAGTATGCCTCCTGAAATAGGTACGGTTTCCCGTAGAAGATTTACATGTATTGTAGCATATTTTTTGATATATTGCAATAGATTTCAACAATTATTTTATTTCTTTTGCTTCCTCCAGATGTTTCTTTGAAATTTCTGGTTCAAAATCATATATACCCCCACCATGTCGTGACCGATCGGCTGTCGCATTATTCTCACACCTATACAACTTTACAACCCTTTCCCACCATATTCCCTATCGCAACGCTATATCCAGACAGTGTCCTCCCCCTCCTCGGGGATGCTGTCTTTTTTGTTCCACCTCTCTTCCCTGCATCTGCAAATTTCCGCAAATTATTTCTATTTTCTTCCGCTATTTCCAGACAGTGCCCCCCCATCGGGGATGCTGTCTTTTTTTGTTCCCCCCTCTCTTCCCTGTATCCGCAAATTCCCGCAAATTTTTTCTATTTTTCTTAAATCCTTTTCCCGTGTTTCTGTGTCTATGGCAATAGATAGGTCGAATATGGTCGTATCCCGGAAATATTTTTTACTCGGACATCCAGTTGTCTGACTGAATTTGTATAATATATGGTGAAAGAATCGAAACGGGAGGCCGGAATGATGGGGAATGTCGAATCCATGGACAATACAAAGCAACACCGGCTTCTCGAAATCTTTTTTCGGGGTCTGCGCGGTGAAAAACTCTATGTACAAAAGCTTGCCGACGCGTATGGCGTCTCCGCAAAGAGCATTACGCGCTGCATCAATGAATTGAAGGACTTTCTCTCGGAGCATCGTGAGCTCATCGGAAACGCGGAGCTGCAATACTCCTACAGCGAAAAATGCTACCATCTGGTTCTGGATGACTTTCTGACGAGCAAGGAACTGTTTGCCATGAT
>CAVIKO010000119.1:0-3836 GCA_963643035.1 bacterium | reverse complement strand
GAGAAAGGGATTCGCAAATCCCGTTCTCCCCGCTCTCTGGTGCGCCGCAAGGCAATCATCCGCACCGATCCGGTGCAATATCAATGCGCCGCAAGGCAAGAAATCCCGCACCGATCCGGTGCAATATCAACGCCCCGCGAGGAGCAAAATCCCGCAGCGGCACAGCTACATAGAAAAGGCCCGGGACAGGTCCCGGGGTAAAAAAGAAAATCCCATGAATCTATGATTCATGGGACTTTTACGCAAAGGGTGGGATTCGAACCCACGGTCGGTTATTAGCCGAACACACGATTTCCAGTCGTGCGCCTTAGACCAGCTCAGCCACCTTTGCATATATGGCTTACCTTGGGCTATTGCCGCCCTTTCGGACGGATGCAATATACTTTTTGGTTTTGATCGGACACCCCCGAAATCAGGCCACCCGAACACGCTACCGACTTGCGCTTATATAGTATACCACACGCGCCCCCTTTTGTCAAGAGGATTTTTCAAAAAAGTCGCAGAAAAATATGCGGCGCGGGAGAACCGGTGGATCTCCTGCGCCGCATTGCGATTACTTTTCAATGTCCCCCGTCTGCTCATCGACGATGCGGAAGAATTCGAGAAGCTCCGCGTCGCTCATAACTGTCGTTCTGCCGTCTGCGTATTCCTCGTCCACCATCGCCTTCATCTGGGCAACGATCGGATCCCGCTTGTCAACCTGCCGGTCGATATCGTGTTCATGGAAATAGCGGTTCAGCCAGTATGCGATCCCCGCAAGTCCGCTGTGCGCATCGATCGATACCTTCGCCGGACGATTGAGCAGCTTCTCCGTGTTGAAGATATTATAGATTTCCTCGTCCTTCATCAGTCCGTCCGCGTGAATGCCGGCGCGCGTTACGTTGAAATCACGTCCCACAAACGGCGTCTGCGGCGGGATTTCATATCCGATCTCGCGCGTGAAATAGTCGGCAATCTCCGTGATGACCGTCGTGTCCATACCGTCCGTCGTTCCCCGGAGCGACGCGTACTCCATCACCATCGCCTCCAGCGGACAGTTGCCCGTTCTCTCCCCGATCCCAAGCAGAGAGCAGTTCACACCGGAGCAGCCGTAGAGCCATGCTGTCGCGGAATTTGCCACCGCTTTATAGAAATCGTTGTGACCGTGCCATTCGAGCAGCTCGGATGGGAAGCCCGCATAGTGGTTCAGGCCGTAGACAATTCCGGCAACCGAACGCGGCAGCGCCGCGCCCGCATACGGAATGCCGTACCCCATCGTGTCGCACGCCCGGATTTTGATCGGAATTCCGCTTTCCACGCTGAGCTTGTGCAGCTCCTCCGCGAACGGCAGAACGAATCCGTAATAGTCGGCACGGGTGATGTCCTCAAAATGGCAGCGCGGAGAAATACCCAGTTCGAGAATCTCCTTGATCACGCCGAGATATTTGTCAAGCGCGCCGGAACGCGTCAACCCCATCTTATTGTAAATGTGGTAGTCGGAGCAGGAAACAAGCACACCGGTTTCGCGGATGCCGAGCGACTTCACCAAGGCAAAATCCTTCGACGATGCGCGGATCCACGTGGTGATCTCCGGGAACTGATAGCCAAGGCTCATGCAGGATTCCAGTGCGGCGCGATCCTTTTCCGAATAGACGAAAAATTCCGATTGACGGATCAGCCCTTTTTCCCCGCCCAGCCTGTGGAGCATCTTGTAGAGATCCGTGATCTGCTGCACCGTAAACGGCTTGGTTGCCTGCTGTCCATCGCGGAATGTCGTGTCCGTGATCCAGACCTGCGCGGGCATCTGCATCGGCACAACCCGGTGGTTGAACGACACTTTCGGTACGGACTGGTAGTCAAAAAGGTCGCGGTAGAGATTCGGCGTGGAGCGTTCCTGGAGCGAATACTGGTACGCGGACTGCTCAATGAGGTTGGTCTGCGGCGAATAAGCGATACGGATGGCGTGTTCCTGTTTGATCTGCATAAAATTTCACGAACCTTTCGGGAATAAATACACTTCATGTTTTCGTTGTGCTTCTATTATAGCATACGTTTTGCAATTTGTCAATACCAATTATGCAAATTCCAACAGAATCATTCCGTTTTTCGCCGTGAAAATGAATTGTTGCAGAAATTTTACAGCAAATCGCAAAAAATACGGAGCAAACGGAGATCCGTTTCGGTGGATAAAGATACAAAGAAGCGGAAACCGCGCAGCACCACAAACCATCGCCATTCCCTCTTTTTACATCCGCTCTTGCGAGACGCAATGTACCCCATAGGGTGCGTTGCGCAAAATGCCGCGTTCTCTACAAAAAAAAAAAAAAATAGTTGTTGACTTTATGGTGAAAGTGTGGTATAGTATCTTTGACAACTATTGCGAATTGCGATAGAATACACAGAACGGATGGTTCCGCAGGCTATCCCCATTTACAAGGAGGTCAAACTACCATGAAAAAATTTCTTTCTCTTCTCCTCTGTGCTCTGATGGTCGCCTCTCTCGCTATTCTTACCAACGCGGCGGCTGACGGCAGCGGCTACATCAAGTGCGCAATCGAAGATGCTGAGCTCATCGACGACGACACCACGCAGGATCAGGGCGGCTCCGGCCAACCCATCCAGATCGTGGACGGCTTCGGCTGCGGCTATTCCTCTCTGAACGACATCGTTGCCTTCAACGATATCGATTTCGGCAGCTTCGGCGCATCCTCCATCCAGATTCTCTTCAGCTACGGCAACGACGACAGTTCCGTGACTACCCTCGATGTTAAGATCGACGATCCCGATTCCGCGGCAGTCGCACATTTTGACATCGGTTTCACCGGCGGCTGGACTTCCGATATGGCGCAGTGGTTTGAAGCAGCCTGCTCCATCCCGGCGGGCATCCACACCGTGTACATCCAGTTCACCAACGAAAAGTCCGGCTCCTTCACGCAGGTAGCGTTCAAGGAAGCTGCCCCCACCGGCTACATCTCCCTGTCCATCGACCAGGCTGAACTCATCGACGACGACACCACGCAGGATCAGGGCGGCTCCGGTCAGCCCTTCCAGATTGTGGACGGCTACGGCTGCGGCTATTCCTCCCTCAACGACATCGTTGCCTACAATGATGTGGACTTCGGTGCCAACGGCGCGCAGGCGATGGATCTCCTCTTCGGCTACGGCAACGATGACGGCTCCGTGACCACCCTCTCGTTCATGCTCGACGATCCGACCTCCGCTCCGATCGCAACGGCGGACATCGGCTTCACAGGCGGTTGGGAAATCGCAAACGCGGGCTGGGTGCGCGTTCCCATGACAATCCCGGCAGGCGTACACACCCTGTACGTACAGTTCACGAACGAAAAGTCCGGCTCTATCTCCGACGTTGTGTTTGAAGAAGCACCGGCTCAGGAAGTCGAAACCACCGCGGACGCAGGGGAAGTCACCACCGCTCCGGCTACCTTCGACGCAAGCGTACTCGCGGCAGCAGCAGCCATCCTATCGGCAGCAGGCTTCGCACTCTCCAAGAAGCACTAATCCAATCTCCCCAAAAGACCCGGTCTGCGGAATCGGGTCTTTTTTTATGGGGAACGCGGGGGAACGGGTCGCTTCTTGAGAACGAACTTGTTCGTTCCAGCTCCAGCAAGAACTTTTATATGGGGATATGGCATGGATTTCGTTTCGCCTCTCCATCCTAACGACCGCACCTGCTCCAAATAGACGGCGGATCACTGCGTGAGCCGCCCCAGAACGATCCCCTGCGGACTTGGACGGAGCAATATTGGTGAGCAGATGGACTTGCACAAACTATATCCATTCTCATCTTTTTTATAAAAGTTCTTGCCAGGCTTCTTACAAGAAGCCGCGTCCCCCCG
>CAVIKO010000118.1:0-3888 GCA_963643035.1 bacterium | reverse complement strand
TCTATAGGAAGTACCGAAACTTGTTGCATCCTTGATCTGCTCCTTCAAATATCGTTCGCGTTCCTCACACTCGTAAGGACAGTCCGCACCGCTGAAATGCGCATCGAACAAGCGTGCGTACATTTCTCGATACAGACAGTCATTGCAAGGGTTTTCCATATTTCTCACCCTCTACCATTTGATGAATCGTGATTCGTTGAATGTCTTCTTATCCTTCAAAGCCCGACTGATCGCCAAATCGATGCCGCTGCGGCTTTTCAGATGGTAATAGTAAAGGTCATGGAACGGCGTATTTAACCGGTCGATCCGACCGCTTGCCTGTACCATGACCTTGTAGGAATAGTTCTGGGAATAGAACAGAATCGTATCCGTTTCGATGCAATTCCAACCCTCCGAGCCCGCGCCATAGTTCACAAAATATACCCAACGGTTGGTCTTGGGGATGGGCTCGTGCTTGTGTCCGTTCCATTCCGCCATCGCCGTACCTGTCGCCCAACCCAAAGACTTCAGAATCTCCAGCTCGTAGTCGAAACTGTAAAATATGATCATCTTTGGGTGCTTTTCGGCGATCTCCAGCGTCATCCGTTGACGGCTTTCGTCTTGGTTGACCACGCGTCGCAGACAGTAACACAGTCCGCCGGCGTTCTCAATCGGTTCATTCTTCCAAATATCCCAGCGTGAACGCATCAGGTCTTTGTATTGCTGGATATTGTACTGCACATACACGTCTTCGTGATGCGCCTCCGTCGGACGTTTGAAATCCATGTCGATCAGAATGGAATCCCTCAGCCGTTTCAGATGTGCTTCACCTAGATACCGCTCGATCTTGGGGAATTTCGTCATGTGTGAATAGACGATGTGCTCCCGTGTGAACTGCGTACGGTTCTTGTAGAACCCATTGGCAATGAACAGCGGAATATAATCGCTCCAGGTGTCGCCCGGCGTCGCAGACAGAAGAATCCATCGGTTCCGCCGGGCAATCTTCAGAAAGCTCTTTACCCATACACCGCTGCCAACCACGCGCTGTTCGTCAAATATAAAGAAGGCGTTTTCCGCTTCCGTATACTTTTGCACATTGTTCCAGCTGTCCACGACAACTTTGTTGGTATACAGGTTGGTTTCCTTGGCGGTCGAAAGCAGGAATGGCGCCATCTCCTTTTCCCATTCAAAGGTATCGCGTTTGCGCGCTGTGGTGATGATGTAGAGATCCATCGGCGGATCATTCATCGGAATATAATTCTCGCCCTGAAGACAAGCAACGTCCCCGCCGTTTTCAAGGTAGTAATAGCTGATGGCCGTCAGGCTTTTTCCACTGCCGACGCCGCCACACACCACGCAGCCGTTTTTCATCCGCTGAATTGCATCCAATTGGTGCGGATACAGGTTAATCCTTGCCAAATCCATCCCTGCTTTCTCGGTTGGTTTCCTAAAAGGGCAGTTCTTCCGCGTCCCGAGCGTGACGATAGCGTTCCGCATACGGATCGTCGTCCAGATCCTGCTCCACATACATCGTGCGGATGTACAGGCTTGACTGGTGATTCACCGGATCGTACTCATACGGGTTGAGAATCACATTCACGTTCTTCACACGCATGTGATCAATGCATTCAACGCTCTCCTCGTCCAGCAGTACCGGTTCGCCGTCGCCGTTCACCAAATATACTTTCGGCGGATACTTCACCGGCATGCCGGAACGGGTGCGATACATCAGCACGCCCGTCACAAAGTATTCCGGTGTGAATTCCTGCGGATCGTCGTCCGGACGAGGTCTGGTTTCGCGCACCTTAAAGCCGGCCTTGATCAGATCCCGCGCCTGTTCGGGGTCGGGAATCAGAATGCTCGCCTTGCGTCGACCGTCGTTGAAGCGGTCTTTGGTCGGGTCACCGGAGAAGTTGGTCTGAAAAATGAAACGGGTATCGTCAATCGCAATCGTTTAAAAGTCATACACCGTCATGTGCGTCTCCTTCGGGAGGCACGTCATAGGGATCATCGGACTGGAACCATTCAAAATCTCCGTATTGGGAGATCGTTTCAATGGCGTCGTCCACCAGTTTGTCATAATAGCTGCGGTCGATGTCGTTCTCACGATGCAGCGCAGAAACCATTTCGCTCTCCATCCAGCGATAGCCCTTGCTGCCTGTCGCCGCCGAGTATTTGCCGCCTGCTTCGCGCAACAATATACCGCCGCCGCATCCGGCTTTGATCGGCGTGAATTCACCCACGCGCCCCACAAAGCGGTAATCATGTCCGGCAGCAATCTGCTCGTCCAGCGAACGCAAATATCGTTCGTCCTGAACCGACAGTTCGCCATGACCCGAAGTCTTGAAGTCGATCCAGTCCTCAAGCGTCATGCTCAATTCCTTCAGCTTCTTCTTGAGTTGTTCTTCCTCTGCGGTTACGTCGGGCAGTCGTTCATTCATGTCCAAATATAATGCACCGCTCACTGAGAAGGTCTCGCACATGTCTTTGAAATCGATGGGCTCTCGGCTAAACAGAGTTTTGAACACGTAAGGTACCGCGAATTGCTTGCCCGTAGCCGTCCATTTGCCGTCTTCTTTTCCGCCTTTGTAACGGGCGATGTAGACGGCGTCATTCACCAAGCACATCTTGTCGTAGGTTGCTTCATGTTCAAAGGTGTAGCCGTAACGCTTGCCGTAATCCATCACAAAGGATATAATTTCCGGATTCGCGTCCGGGATCTTGATGGAGTCCGTCTTGATGTGAGCTACGGTAAAACCACGTTTCTGCACCTCGTGCTTCAGATTCACCATAAACAGTGCGCCCCGCTTTGCAACGATGTTGTCGCGGTTTCTGGGGTCTCTGAAGGCGTTCTCGAACGCCGCAGAGGTCAAACCATACACCGAGTTAATCGCCGTTTTCAGGGCATTTGCGAGCTGTTTAGAGGTCATCTCGCCGTTCGTAACCTTCTTGACATAGGGCGCCAGTTTACCGTCCAGAATATGATTCACTTCGTCCCATGCCTCATGCTTGATGCTCACGCGTCCGTCCACGATTTCCTTGAATCGCGTCGTGAATGTCGGACCAAACAGGCATTCTGCAATTACGCTGTGCGGATGCATGGAGGCGATGTCCAGCAATGCCACGTTTCCGTACATACCCGGCTCTGCGTAGACGTATCCGCCTTCTCCGACCTCTTCACCCTGATACACACTCACATAACCGCGCTTGCTCTGTTCCGCGGATTCACACATCGGTGTCTGATCGCTCGGTCCAAAGTGGTATCCGGGGAAATATGGAAGCAGACTGTCTTCCTCGCCATGCAGCTGCGCCATCATCTCAGGACATGCGTCCTGCAGAAACTTGAGCACCTCCTGTTTCAACTCATGTACCGGCTGACTCAAATCGCGATAGTTGAATTCTGCCTGCGGTTTGCGCACCCGATCAAATATAATCCTTGTGGTCAGGCTGTTGGTCGTGTCATTCACCGTCATACCGGCAATGTCCGCCAGAATCTGTCGCGCTGTCCAGTCTGCGGAAAGGTGATTGAATACTGCTTCCGTGGCGATTACGTCATTGTCGCAGTACTCAGCAACCTTCGGCCAGAGTTCTTCCGGCACAGGCTTATCCCAGGGCAAACCGAGTTCCTGATGGTGAATGCCCAGCTCGATCTCGAATTTCTTCAGGCTTTTCTTGTTGCCCGCCGATGCGAAATCGTATACGTCCGTGTAGCTCACATTGTAAGCTTCTCCGAAGAATGCATCATTGCGTTTGCCGCCGGACACGATTCGCTGGCTCAGGTTGTAGAGCTGCATGTTGCTATAGCCCATCAGCCGTCCCCAGAGAATATGATTATCATACCGGCGGCAGTTGAAGCCGATCAGGCGGTAGCGCATCAGCTCCTCCACCTCGGCGGGCGTGGGGTTGATC
>CAVIKO010000117.1:0-4249 GCA_963643035.1 bacterium | reverse complement strand
ATGCAATATTTTGTAAGGAGTCATAACGATGAAAAAGCGAATACTTTGTTTGCTGCTCGTCCTTCTACAGGCGGGAATGGTGGCATGCGGCAGTGCGGAGGGAAACACGGACACCGGAGAAACCAAGTCCGCGTATGTACAGACGGACAGCGATACGGAATCGGAGACTGTGGAAATCGATCCTTTCGCAGATTTTGACTATAACGGCAAGGATTTCCGCATCTACACGAGCATCAACGCGGCGGCAGTCTCTCTTGGCAATTCCAACTATATGATTCAAGGACCAGACGAATTGACAGGAGACGCGTCTCCCGATGCAGCATACGCGCGCAATCTCTCCGTAGAGGATCTCTTAAACGTTCACTTCACCTACGAACAGCTTGACAACAAGTATGACCAAGTAAATGCGACGATCAAGAAGTATATCATGGCGGGTGAAGACGCATACGACCTCATCATCAACGACATGTACGGAATCTCGCCGCTCACGTTGGAGGGTATGTTTCACAATGTCCTCGACGGAAAACACTTTGATTTTGGCAAGCCGTGGTGGTATGATGATTTCATGAGCGACGTTGCCATCAATTCAAATTATCAGTATATGCTCGGCGGCGACTACTTCATCGACATTCTCCGCTGCTCCCACTGTCTCTTCTACAACAAGTCCCTGTACGAGAATATGACCGGCGACGGGGAAGGACTTTACGATATTGTATTGAGCGGCAACTGGACTTTTGATGCCCTCAACACCCTCGTGGAGCAGTCCTACGTGGATCTCAACGGCGATGGCAAGAAGGATACGGAGGATCAGTTCGGCTACGCAGCGTTTGAAATGTGGGGACCGATGATCCCATTCCTGATCAGCTCTGACCCCGGCTTTATCGCACGGCGCGATGACGGGTATCCGGAAATCACGATCAATAACGAAAAGGGCGTGTATCTGCTCGATCAGCTTTATCGCCTTATGTGCAGTACCGATGGCTGCATCACGTCCGGCCTGACCGAAGAGCAAGTCGTCACCACCTTCACAGAGGGACGTTCCCTCTTCATCGGCTATCAGCGGCTCGGTTCTCTGGAAAACGCGACGATCCGCGAAATGGAGGACGGGCTGGGTGTCGTTCCGTATCCAAAGCTCAATGAAAGCCAGAAAAATTACGTCACCAGTACCCACGACACTGCAGAAATCGGTGTGATCCCGGTAACTATCAATCCGACGGAGCTTGACTACATCAGTGCCGTGGTCGAGGTACTTTGCCGTGAAACATACAAGAACGTGCTGCCGGTCTATTATGAATCCTCTCTGAAAATGAAGTACACACGCGATGACACCTCCGCAAAGATGATCGACATCGTACACGATAACATCGGCAACTCCTTCGCCCTCGCCTACAACACTTCCCTGAACGAAATTCTGCTGAGCGGTCTGTTTAGCACCGACAATGTATCCGCAGGTAAAAATGATTTTGCCTCCTCCTATGCAAAGCGTGAGAAGGTCGCTCTGGAAAAGCTCGATAAGATCATTGATGACTTTGAAGCAATGAAAGCGGGAAATTAAAAAACACACCAACAGAACCCGGAGGAGGCAGATTCTCCGGGTTCTTTATGAGAGTGCAAAAAAGGAGATACCCGGTCGGTATCTCCTTCTCATGTATAAGGCAAGTAAGGATGCGCTGTATGCGTTTTGCTCCCCATTAGGGCACTCTATCCTCAATACAGCAGATTTGTATAGATATAGTACAGAGCGAACAGAACGCTGGCAATCACCAACACCGCAAGCAGGAGCGTGAAGGTCAGACTCTTGTAGAACAGTGTCGCAGCAAAGAGGAACAGACACAGTACAAAAATCATCACCGGGGTAATCGGATACCGCCTTGTATCAATCTTCTTCACAAGCGACCACACAAGGTATCCGCAGGCCGCCAACGTCAAAGCACCGAACACCCACACCAGCACAGGGCAGACGCGGAATACAAACGAATATTCCCGATTGCTGTCCGCGCGCACATAGTCGAGCAAACTGCCAATAATGAAATCCGCAAGAATCAGGATGAGAATCCGGTAGGTCACGATCTTTCCAGCTTCCTCACGGGACAATCCCTTCGTATTCTTTTCGAGCTTTACAGATTGATTATGTTTCGCCATATCCATTTATCCGTCGATCACGCCGCATGGCATGATCCACTCCTTTACTTGATAATCACCGAATCGGTCGTTATCCCGTTTTCGGTTGTTCAGCCGAGAGACCTATAACCGTGCCGAATTCCGTTTTTCATGGAGGTATTCGCACCGCGCACGAGGCTTAGGCTGTATTTTTATTGCATTTCATAGGTCTGCGATAGACATGCGAGTACAAATATCGCTGCGGTTTCCGTACGCAGAATCCGCTTTCCCAGACCGCACATCCGCACGCCGGCATCTCGTGCCATCTCCGCTTCTTCCGAGGTAAATCCGCCCTCCGGACCGATCACAATCGCGATTTTCTCCGGCGTACCGCACACATCGGCGATGCACTGCGGCAGCAGCTGTACCTCTTCACCCTCGTAGCAAAACAGCGGCAGCTCCCATGCGGCGATTTCGTTTATCGCATCGGCAAACGGCATGGGAGGTGCAACGGTTGGAATCACGCCGCGACCGGATTGCTTTGCCGCCTCAAACGCGATTTTCTGCCAACGCTCCACCTTGCGCGCACCGTCCCTAGGATCCCATTTGACCGTAGCGCGGCTCGTGATGATCGGAACGATCCGAACCGCACCGGTTTCCACTGCTTTCTGGATCACGGTTTCCATCTTGTCGCCCTTGCACAATGCCTGATACACCACAGCTTTGTATGGCGGCTCCGTCTCTGTTTGCTTTTCGGAAACGATTTGCAGAATCACAGGATCCCCACAGGCAACAAGGGTTGTCTCATATTCGCTCCCAGTCTCCGGTACACACACCACAACACGCTCACCGCACCGCATACGCAGCACGTGGGTTATATGATGCGCGTCCTCTCCACAAACGGCGACACGACCGTTCTCTACCGCACCAGGTTCCACAAAAAATCTCGGCATATCCGACACCCATCGTTTCGCGGCATCGAACAGACAGAAGTCCTTTGAGCCGACAGTTCTTTTAAGGAAACGCTGAATACATCAAGCTGTCGCCTCAAAAGTCCCCGGATTGACGGCTTTTAGGTGCAAAAACATCTGGAATCAGTACTTCCCTATTCCATGCACGAATGAGGGAAAAAATCCCTCTCATCAGCATACCAAAGTATTATACTATAAAAACAGCGTTTTGTCAAATCTTTTCCGGAATTTTTTCGACATAAATGCAAATGTTTACAATAATTTCATGTTTCAGGGGCGTATGCTGGCCTGGCGGCTTGTATATTTGCGCAATTGCTGTTATTTCTGTACACACGCACAGTACCAGCCATTCTCATGCGCGTCCTTTACGATATGGAATCCGTTTGCTGTAAGTGCCTTCACCACCTCGACAGCGCGTTCCTCGATGATTCCGGAAACGATGAAGCAGCCATCCTCCTGCATATACCGTCCGGCATCCGGCGCAAGTCGAATGATAATGTCTGCGACTATATTGGCAACCACCACATCGTACCGTTTCCCCGGCACCTGCTTCAGAAGATCAGATACCGCGCATTCCACCATCGGCGTTTGGTTCAGCAACGCATTTTCCTTTGCGACCCGGATGGCAACCGGGTCAATATCGCAAGCAAAGCAATCCGCGGCACCCAGCTTAGCGGCACAGATCGCGAGAATACCGGAGCCACAGCCGACATCCAACACAGATGAGCCTGGCTTCACAACATCCTCCAGCATCGCTGCACAGAGTCGTGTCGTCTCATGGGTACCAGTACCGAACGCCATACCGGGATCCATCAGAACGGTCAGCTCCTCAGGGGCCGGGGTATACTTCTCCCACACCGGGACGATCACGAGCCGTCTGCCGGTTTTGATGGGCTTATAGTACTTTTTCCACGAATCCGCCCAGTCCTCCTCGGACACGCCTGTCTGCTCAATGGTCACAGGGATACCGAGATCTGCGAAACGGTTTTTGATGAACAGCACGGATTCCGCAGGAGACTTCACCTCAGGCAGAAAAATCGACACATATGCTACGGTGCGGTCTGCCTCCATGATGCTTTCATCGATGAGATCGCCGTACACGCCATCGAGTTCCCGATCCACATCGGAGTAGTCCTCAATCATCAACCCGTTGTCCACCATACTCATTACACCGGATA
>CAVIKO010000116.1:0-4368 GCA_963643035.1 bacterium | reverse complement strand
AAATAGCGTAGCAGCTGTTTCTACTACGCTATTTACTAAGTCTAACTTTTGGGGGGCAGGGTGCGAAACCTGACGGGATTTTTTTCTCACATAAAATACTTGTGGATGTAGTCAGAGGATTGACGGATGGAGTCAAACGGATCTCCCGGCCAACTGTCCTGTTCGACGACGTAATACTTTACGCCTGCTTTTGCAGCGGTTTCGAGGATACCCTCCCAGTACATGTTTCCGTTGCCGATCTCGGTGATGAATGGGCCGTTTTCGTTTCTACCCATTTCTTTCATGTGCAAAATATCCACCCTGCCGGCTAACTTTTCGATCCAGTGACGCACATCTCCGCCGCCATGCTGTACCCAGTAGGTATCGAGTACAAACGAGGTTTTGACAGGATCCAGTCCCTCCACGAGCATATCCATCGCAGTTCTGCCGTTTGCGAGACGACGGAATTCATGGCTGTGGTTGTGGTATGTGAATTTGAAACCATGCTTGTACACGGTGTTTGCGATCTTGTTCGCGTTCTCGATAAACAGTTCGACTTCCTCCACGCTGCCCGCACCAAAGCCGCCGATACCCATGTTGGTGGTGCCAAGTGCACGGTGATTCGCCATTGCGGTTTCGGGATCGTTCAACATGATGCTCATATTGTCGTGGGTGCCGCAGATCTCAATGCCTTCTTCTTTAGCAATTTTGCCGAATTCCGCATAGGGAATCGCGCAGCCTGCGGTCTGACCGATATCATAACCAAGCTCCTTCATCCTGCGGAAGCTCATACGGATGTCCTCCGCGTTTTTCATGGTATCGCGAATGGTAAAAAGCTGTAAGCCCAGTTTTGCGATTTTCATGTTTCCGTATTCTCCTTTGTCGTATGTGATGAACCGGCAATTCTATCCCGGCAAAAGTATTATACCGCATCTGTTTGGAGATTACAAGGGTTGATTCCGACTTTTTTTGTCAAATCTGCTACTTTTGCTATTGCAGTCTTGCATCAGAGATTCTCTCAGCCGCGTACGACAGTAATCTCCTCCGGCGCGCGGCAGATGGCGTTGTCCGGCGTGACCTCAATCTCGATCAGGCCATATGGCGTCGGATATGTACCCTTGACCCAGTCGAGTCCGGCAAGATGTGGGTTGAAACGAATCTTTTTGCAGCCGGGTTCCAGCACCTCGACACCGAGGATGTACTTTGCCAGCCACGGAGCCGGACCGGATGCCCAGCCATGGCAGAGACTGTGGCGCAGATTCGTGTAGCAGTACGCGCCGTAATCGGCATGGATGTCCTTCTTGCCTTCCGGAACCACGTCCGTGATCGGTGCGGCGTTTTCCATCCAACGTATGTCGAAATCTTCCCAGAATGTCGTCGCGCCAAAGGCGAGCATACCGCCCCAGTAGTCTTTCATCATGGAAAGCCCCGCCGCATATTGACCTGCCTCAGCGACGGCAGACAGCGTGTAGTAGCCGAGGAATGTTGAGAATCCGGCAGCACCGCTCTTGGAGATCACGTTTTCGTACATATCCTCTGGCGAGCATATTCCACTGATAGCAAGGAGAGCTGCAGATTGCTTGCTGCCGTCTTTCGTTTCCGGAATGTGCTGTTTCATCCGTTCCGCTGTGCGCAGGCATTCGTCCGCCAACGCGGATTCGCCGAGAATCCGAAGCAGCTCGCCACCCTTGCGGAGCGCGAGTGCCGTCAATCCCTGGAGCCCGGCGTGCTTTTGTTCCGGATGGCCCGCAGTCGGCCAGTCGAAGAAGCGTCCTTCCGGCAGAATTTCACTTCCGTTCTCATCAACATAGGTGACATAACGGCGCATCATCGCAACGATGTAGTCCTTCTGTTCGCTCAGATACGTATAGTCGCCGGTGTGCATATACCACTCATAATGGCAAAGGAGCCACCACAGATTGTAGGAAGACAGTCCGTTCATGCTGTCGTTCACAGGAGTAACCTCGCGTACCAGATCGAGAGATTTGGTGACGACGGGATTCGGACCGAATACGGCGAAGATCGTCGCAAGCTCGGTATTCATATCACCTGCCCACACGAGCCGGTCACGTTTGATGCCGTCCCAGAGATACCGCTGCATATTGAGGTGTACGGTGTATGCTGCCGTGTCGTAAATCTGATTCACCAGTGGATCACTGCACTGGAAGCTGCCCTTATATTCGATGTCGCGGAAAATGAGGGTTCCGGCGATACAGCGTACATCCACTTTGCAATTCGGCGTAAGAAGCTCCAGATATGCGAATCGGAAGCCGCTCTCGTTCGATTCGTTGGAACTCCACGATGCCGCGCCGAAGGTCATGTCGCGCTCTGCGTGATCGTTTGTCGAACCCTTTTCACCGATCGGTGTGATCGCCTCCGATACGCTTTCACCAAAACGGAGTCGGAAATCCGCATGCTGTGTGCTGACTGCCCAGAGGGAAACCGTGACTGTGCCGTGGATCTCTCTGCCGAAATCGACGAGAACCGCGGCGTTTTCCGTGCTGTTACGGTTGTCGAGTACACACGCATCCGCGTAGCCGTATATGGCGACCTGCGCCGGACGGAGCTTCTTGAGATTTTCCGCACCGTCCACCTTACCGTGCGTCAATACCACGCGGGTCGGGTAGATCACACGCCGTGTGCGTTCATCGTCTATCCCGTAAACACCGAATTTTTCTTGTAATTTCATAGATATATCCTTTCTCCATGCCGTACGGCGTTCTTTCCTGTATTATAACATATTTTACGTGAGCAGGCAAGTATTATTTTCGGCATTTCTGATGTGGAATGTGTAAATTCCGCACTGGAAACAATATTGCGTGATTTTGTTCGATGATTGTTCACAATTCGGAGGAAGTGTCATGGTATAATATAATGGAGATTAACCATCTGATACTTCCATAGCGAACAGCCGCTATGTGCCGGGGATATGCTGAATCGATCAGTACTTCCAATAATTTCTGTAAGGAGACCACACCATGCGTGCATACGAACGCTTTCTTACCTACGCGAGAATATACACCACCAGCGATGAGACGACCGGCACTGTGCCGTCCACGGAACGCCAGAAGACACTTGCAAGACTGCTCGTTTCCGAGATGCGGGAAATGGGCATTGCGGATGCGCATATGGATGAGCGTGGGTATGTATACGGGCATATCCCGGCGAGGGATTGCACCACGACGATCCGGCTCGGTTTTATCGCACATATGGATACCGCTCCCGATTTCTGCGGCGAGAATGTACAGCCGATTTTGCATGAGAACTACGACGGCGGTGAGATTGCACTGCATGGATTGACGATTTCTCCCGCGATGTTCCCGCATCTGACTACCCTGAAAGGCCGCACGCTCATCACTGCGGATGGCACCACTCTGCTCGGTAGCGATGACAAAGCCGGGATCGCCGAAATTATGACGATGTGCGCGGAAATGATGGACAGACCGCATCCCGCCCTCTCCATTGCGTTCACACCGGATGAGGAAATCGGCTCGTCTGCAGATTCCTTTTCGCTCGATACATTCGCGGCGGATTTTGCTTATACCGTGGATGGCGGTGCGGAGAATGAGATTGTTTACGAGAACTTCAACGCAGGAGCGGCGGTGTTCCGCATACATGGGGTGAACATCCACCCGGGCAGCGCGAAGGATACAATGATCAACGCGGCTCTGGTCGCTATGGAGATAAACGGCGCACTTCCGGCAATGGAAACGCCGGCGCATACAGAGGGCTACGAGGGCTTTTACCACCTGACCGATATGACGGGCGATGTGGAATCCGCGACCCTTTCCTACATCATCCGCGACCACAGCGCGAGCCGGTTCGCTGACCGTATCGACACACTGCGCCACATCGAGAAAACTATGAACGAAAAATACGGTGCCGGAACGGTAGAACTGTCTATCCGCGAACAGTACCGGAATATGGCGGAGGTGATGGGCGATCATATGCATCTTGTGGAAACGGCGGATCGCGTGATGAAGAGACTCGGCATGACTCCGTCCCATGCGCCGATCCGGGGCGGTACCGATGGCGCGCGCCTTTCCTTTATGGGATTGCCCTGCCCGAATCTTGGCACCGGAGGCTACGCTTACCACGGTCCGTATGAACACAATACCATTGAGGGAATGGATACAATGGTACAGATCCTGTCCGGAATTGTATCGGAATATGCGAAATAAGAAGTAAGGAGAGAAATATGGAACTGAGAGATTTGCTCATCGACAACCGCAGCTACCGCACTTTTGACGAGTCATGCGAGATTCCGCATGATGTGATTCTGTCGTGGATTGACAACTGCCGCATTTGCCCCAGTGCCAGAAACGCCCAGCCGCTCCGGTACAAAATCGTGGATACACGCGAGGGGGTGGAAAAGCTTCTTCCGTATAC
>CAVIKO010000115.1:0-4433 GCA_963643035.1 bacterium | reverse complement strand
GGCATAATCCGCACCGATGCGGTGCAAAAATAATATGCGCCGCAAGGCATAATCCGCACCGATGCGGTGCAAAAATAATATGCGCCGCAAGGCATAATCCCGCACCGTGTGTCCGAGAAAAGGGAATCCGGGACAAGTCCCGGAAAAGGGCAGTTCCGGGATAAGGGCGCGCCCTTATCCCTCCACTACACGCACGGTTTTCATCTTCTGCTCCGTGGTCGGCTTGTCGTTTGCGTCCGTTTTCACTTCAGCGATCGCGTCAACGACGTCCATGCCCTCGATGACTTTGCCGAATGCCGCGTACTGACCGTCCAGATACTTTGCGTCTGCGTGGCAGATGAAGAACTGCGACGACGCGGAATCGTACTTCCGGCTGCGCGCCATCGAGATCACCCCACGCTCATGCGACAGCGGATTCTCTACGCCGTTCGCCGCAAATTCGCCTTTGATGTTCTCTTCCGAGCCGCCCATTCCCGTGCCTGTCGGGTCGCCGCCCTGAATCATAAAATCCTTGATGACTCTGTGAAAGATCAGCCCGTCGTAAAAGCCGTCGTTCGCCAATTTTACAAAGTTCGCACACGTGATCGGCGCAATCTCCGGATATAACTCCAGCTTGATCACACCGCCGTTTTCCATCGTAATCTCTACCATAATCGTATCTCCGTATTCTTCTAAAATATCTGTATTTTTACCTCCGCAGGCGGTGCATAGAAGAACGCACAGTACCGCCAGCGCGAGGAGTTTTACCAGTTTTTTCATTTTATGGTTTTTGCGAGGGGAAACTTTTTTGGAAAAAAGTCTCTCCTCACGCTCCCCTTCAAAAACTTTGTTCTATAGGTGGATTTCCTCAAGGGTTGATCCAGCGTAATAGCTCTGTGCAGTCGCAATACTTCGCCAGATCGTCGATCCAAAGCGAATTTCCGTGGCGGACGTAGAGCTTGACGCAGGCGGTGCCTTTTTTGCCCGTTTTCGGATCTTCAACGGAGATGGCGTACCAATCGGTGCCGTCCCGCAGGGCGATGGAATAGCGATCCTCCCAGAAGGGCAAGAGCTCGTTGACCACCGTGAAGCGCGTCTCCGGCGTCACGCGGATATGGTCGATCTCGTACTTGCCATTGCGGTTCATCTTGCCGAGAATGTGGAAATCCCCGTCCACGGCGAACGATACCTGTACACCATCCACCTGCGGATAGACTGCCACCAGACCGTCCGTGCCCGGAATCTTCTCCTCCGTTTGGGAAAGGTCGAGAATCTCCACGCCGTCTAAGAGCTTCTTCTCGAACGTGCCCATGGTTTTCGCGAACATCCGCCAGCGAACCCCCATCTCCCGGCACTCGTCGGCGATTTTCGCGATCTCGTCCTCCGATTTCGCGGCGATCTCGGCAAGCACCGCGTTTTTCTCCAGGTAGAATACTCCCACCGTTTTGAACTTGTCGTAATTATTATCAATGGTGCGCTTGATCACCATCATGCTGCGGTCACAACGATCCATAGCTGCTCCTTCTTGCGTCTTGTGATTTTTGTACCTTAATTATAGCAGATATGCCGCGCAATTGCAAGGGATTTGTGGGATTTGGGGCACTTCAAAGACGATCTGTTTTTTTCGTTTTCCCATCCCCGCCCCCGCACAACCGTGTCCTCTTTTTGCCGCGGTTTTTTTTAGAAATATGGCAAAATCTCTTGTAAATCGGGCGAAAATGTGGTATCCTTATGATAACACTTTGAGAAAGTTGGGTTTACTATGGGATTCTGGTCAGATTTCAAGAAATTCATTTCCAAGGGCAACATCGTCGATCTCGCGACCGCGGTTGTCATCGGCAACGCGTTCAACAAGATCGTGACAGGTCTGGTGAACAACATCATCATGCCCGTCGTGAGCCTTGCGGTCGGCGGCCTGAACGTCTCCGATTGGAAGTACGTCATCAAGGAAGCGGTGCTGGACGAAGCCGGTGAGGTCGTCGAAGCGGAAACCGCCATCCTCTACGGCGATTTCATTCAGTCCATCCTCGATTTTCTGGTCGTGGCGCTGTGCATTTTCACTGTGCTGCGCATCCTCATGAAAACGAAGAACCTGCTGAACGAAAAGCAGATCGCTGCCGAGGAAGCCAAGAAGAAGGCGGACGAGGAAGCGGCAAAGCTGGCAGAGGAAGAAGCCAAGGCAGCCGCCGAAGCCGAAGAAGCCAAGAAAAAAGCGGAGGATGCCGAAAAATTGCAACTCCTGCGCGAAATCCGCGATTCCCTGCGGAAATAAGTCGTGTGCAGTTGATTGGTAAAGCAATCCATCCCACTATTTAACCGTAACAGTTGTCATGGGACACAAAAAGAGCCGTCCATCGGGGCGGTTCTTTTTGTATCCGGGGACTTGTCGCGGCCTACAGGGTGTCGTGCGTACCGTGGCAATCGCACCCGTGTTCCAGAAAGGCGCGGTATGCGTCGGCGGTTCCGTAGAAGGGTGCAGCGTGGGTGCCGGGGGCGGGATGCCGCTGACACAGGCACAGGATATGCTCCGCTTCATCCAGTGCCGCCTCAATATCGTGGGTGACGGCGAGGATCGCGCAGCCCTCCTTATGCAGACTGCGGATGCAGGCGTACATTTCACGTGTGGCTTCCGGATCCAGACCGGTGACCGGCTCGTCGAGAATGAGCAGTTCCTCGGAGGCGCAGAGTGCGCGTGACAGGAGCACCCGCTGCTGCTGACCGCCGGAGAGGGTATTGTACGACCGATCGCGCAGGGACAGAATGTCGAGCCGCCGCATTGCCTTCTCCGCACGTTGTTTGGAGGATGCGCCGTAGCCGAAGCCGAGCCGGAAGCCCTCCCGCATGAGATTGCCGGAGAGGACGACCTCCCAGACGGATGCGGGGAAATCGCGCTGGATTTCGGACTGCTGCGGGAGGTAGCCGATGGGGCAGGATCGCCGGATCTCCCCGGACTGCGGCTTCAGCACACCGACCAGCGATTTGACGAGGGTGGATTTTCCGCTGCCGTTTTCGCCGACGACGCAGAGATAATCGCCCTCCTCCACCGCGAACGTGAGATTGCGGATGACCGCCGTTCCGTCGTAGGCGATGGTGACGTTTTGCACTTCAATTTTCTTTTCTGGCATAAGGTGTACCTCATTGCGGGACTTGTCCCGCACTCTGATCTATGGATTTGGTTCGGCGGATGGACGACACATGTATACGTCCATTGTCTGCTGTAAGGCATCACAGCGTCAGATACCGCACGGCTTGGGGGACGACTTCCACGGTGATCTGCTTGGCGGGGGTATGGACTTCGCCGTCGAGGCAGTAATAGGCGGGGGAAGATAAGGTTGCTTTTTTGCAATGGTGATAGGTGAGGATCTTGGCGAACGCGGGCTTGATGGCACCGTTTTGGTCGATATAGGTGCCGTCGTGGTAGCTGCCGACCATAGAGACGAAGCGGGTGAGGGAGATATTTTTCACGAGCAGCACGTCCATATAGCCATCGGTGAGGTCACAGAGAGGTGCGCCCTTGAAGCCGCCGCCGCAGAACGGGCCGTTGGCGCAGGCACAGAGCAGACCGTTTTCCCGGATTGTGACGGGAGCGTCCGTCTCGGAATCTGTGCCGAGCGGTCGGCAGCCGGACAGGGTGAGGGAAAGCGGCACCGCTTTTTTGTGGGTGAGAACCTGGATCACCCCCGTGATGTATGCCATGCTGCCGGACAGACCGCGCTTATGCTTCAGGGTATCCGCCGCGCGCACAACGTCGCAATCGAAGCCCATATTGAGGCTGTTGGCGAAATAGCGGCTCTGTCCTGCCGGATCGGTGACGCGCACGAGGTCGATTTTATGAAATCCGGGAGCAAACCCGGCACATCCGTTGACATAGGCGGAGAAATCGTTGCCGCTGCCGGACGGTACGACGGTAAACGAGGCGGTATCGCCATGTCCGGATGCCATGATCCCATTGACGGCTTCATGGACGGTTCCATCCCCGCCGTACACGGTGATATGGACGGTTGGATCGTCGCGGCAGAGGGAGGCGCAGAGCCGTTCTGCGTGACCGCTGTTTTCGGTGACACAGATTTTCTCCCCGGTTTTTTCCGCCATTGCGCGAACCTCCGCGAATCTGCGGCCTGCGCCGGCAGCCGGGTTGAACAAGTGTACTGTATTCATGATGGGTTGATGCTCCTTTCGGGACTTTGTCCCGCGGCCCTATATTTTTTGACCTGCTGTCGGCTTTTGATTTTCCCGGACTTTGTACGGGACTTTTTGACCCTCGCGGGGCGGCATTTTTGCACCGTATCGGTGCGAGATCATTGCCTTGCGGCGCTTTTTTGTTATGCACCGGATCGGTGCGTTTTTTTCCTCGCGGGGGCGCATTATTTTTGCACCGGATCGGTGCGGGATTGTTGTCCCTCGCGGGGCGGTCATAGAGACAGGAGACGGACTCTGCGGAGTCCTTCTCCTAT
>CAVIKO010000114.1:641-4449 GCA_963643035.1 bacterium | reverse complement strand
TCATAAACGGCCTGTACGGTCTGACCGCTCTTACGCTGGAGGGAATGTTTTATTCCGCGGACAAGGGGGAATATTTCGATTTCACGCAGCCGTATTGGTTCGGCAATTTCATGAACGATATCGCTTTCCGCGAGGGAGATACTTTCATGATGGCGGGCGACTTTATCATAGATACGCTGCGCACGGCGCACTGTCTCGTCTATAATAAGGATCTCTATACCGATCTGTATGGAGACGGAGATGCGCTGTACGATATTGTTCTGTCCGGCGACTGGACGCTTGATAAAATGACGGAACTGGTCAACGGTGCCTACATCGACACAAACGGCAACGGCCAAAAGGATGTCGGGGATACAATCGGTTTCGGTGCCTGCCAAGACTGGGGACCGTTTATTCCGTTCGCGGTTTCGACAGGTGTGGAATATTTCGGACGGGATGAGGATGGATATCCGACGCTTACCATGAACAACGAGCGCACCATTCTGATGTGCGATAAGATGTATACTCTTTGGAACAGCATCGGTACCGGTGCTCTTACCATGTTCAATAACGATCAGCAGCTTGTGCTGGAGCAGTTTTCCGCGGGAAATATGCTTATCATCGGGTATCAGAGACTGGGCTCTCTGGAGACGGATTACCTGCGTTCCTCTGAACATGAGATCGGCGTGGTTCCGTATCCAAAACTGGATGAAAAACAGGAGAATTATATCACATCCGCGCATGACACATCGGAAATTGGACTCCTGCCAAAGACAATGCCGGAAGATCGTCTTTCTTTTGCCAGTGCTGTTTTGGAAGTGCTGTCCCGGGAATCCCACAACAACGTGCTGCCTGTCTACTATGAGAATTCTCTGAAGATCAAATATACGCGCGACGCAGAGTCCGCGCAGATGATCGACCTTATTCATGACGGTATCGGCAACTGTTTTGTTCTCGCATGGCATCAACCGCTCAACACATTCCTACAGGGGCTGATCCATTCTGCGGCGATGAACCAGAATACGTTCTCCAGCAAATACGCTAGCATGGAAAAAACCTTGCAGGAGAAGCTCTCGTCTATGATTGAGAGCTATAAAGAAAGCAACGCAGACTAATCCATCGCCCACGTTTTTTGCCTCTTGATATGAAGATATAACCCCGGATGTGGTTCTGATGCCATGTCCGGGGTGTTTTTCTCGCGTGTGAGACGAAATTTATGAAAATTTTGACTGAAAAACCGAAAAATCTCTTGCATCCTGTGAAAAGTATGGTATAATGATACAGACGACTATTTTTCTCTGGAGGAATAAGTATGAAACTGGGTATGATTCGCCAACCGAACGCGGAATCTTTTGACTATCTGAAGAATAAAAGTCTGGAATTTATGGAGGTCTGCTGCAACTTTGACCCCGAAAGCCACAGTTTTATTGACAATGTTGCAGAAATCAAGAAAAATATCGCACGTACCGGCATACCGATCGGTTCTGTCGGACGTTGGAACTCCGCACCGAACAAGGAAGGCAGAATCGACCGCGATGTGATGGAATTGAATCTCGCTCTGTTGCGTGCGGCGGTGGAAGTCGGTTCTCCGGTCTTTGTCTGCGGTTGCAATTACGATGACTCCGTTTCTCTGTTCCGCAATTACTGTGCGGCTGTCGAAAATTTCGGTGAGCTGGTGGAAGAAGGAAAAAAGCTTGGTATCAAGGTTGCGGTTTATAATTGCGATTGGACAAACTTCGTCCATCGCAGCGAACACTGGAAGGTTGTACTCGGTGAACTTCCAGAGCTGATGATCAAGTACGACTGCTCCCACGCCTATGCAAGAGGACAGGATTATCTCGGTGAGCTGAACGAATGGATGCCGCGTGTGGCGCATATGCATATCAAAGGTACCACCTGCATCAACGGACAGCATGTGGACGCGCCGCCGGCAGGGCTGGACAGTATCGCGTGGTCAACGGTGTTTGCGCTCATTTACCGTTATGGCTACGATGGCGGGTTGTCCATCGAGCCGCACTCCTCCGTATGGCAAGGTGAACTCGGTGAACGCGGCGTGGATTTTACTATCGATTTTATCCGTCGGTATATGCTTCGGTGAGAGCGAAAGCGGCGAAATTTCGGAGATCCGGGGCAGTGTTTTGCCTATTAGACGAAAAAAATGGCGATTTATGTAAGAAAAATAGCGTATGCGGCAGATTTCACAGCCAAATCTCTTGACAGAAACGGATTTTTATGATATTATACTTATAATGATCGGTTCAACCACCATCCAAAAAATTTAAACAAACGGAGTGTATTTATGGAAACAAAACGTAATCTGAAGTACTTCACCGCGCCGCCTGTGAATGTGTTGGCCTTGATTGGCTGGGGTATCGTTGTTATCGGCATCATTCTGATGAGCCTCTTCTACTCTACACGTATCCCTGGTCTTATCTGCATTATTGTCGGTTTAATCGTTGTGGCAATCACCTCCGGCGGCAAATCCGAAGACTCCGACCTCGAATATCAGGCTGCAGAACGCGTGAAGAATCTGCAGGAACGTTCCGAGAAGAAGTTTGAAGTTTATGAAAAGAGCTTCCTCAAGATGCTCAAGCCGATTAACCTGAAAGGGTATGATTTTGAAGCTAAGGAAGAACCTTTTTATTACCACAAAGGTAAGGACGGCAAACATAGAACCAATTACTACATGGGTTGCAACCTGATCTTTACAAGTGAAAAGCTCTACATCTTCGGCAGACGCTTCTCTCTCATCGACGAACTCATCGATGCGGATATCACTGGTTCCTACTTCTACAATGAGCTTTCCAAGGCTGAGCTGGAGGAAAAGACCTACGAATATAAGAAAGGTGACAGAACTTTCCAGGTGCCGTTTTATGTGTTCAAGATTCTGAAGGCGGATGGAACCGAGGCTCTGCGGATGTGTGTTGAATACGGCTCCGATATTGATAAGGCCGTAGAAAATGTCACTCGTGCCATCACTGTTCGTCAGAAAGAACTTGAAAAGAGAGCGGAGGAAGCTTCCGAAAGACGCGCTGCATTCCGTGCAAAGCTTGAGGCAGAAAAGGCTGCTGACGCCGCTGCTGCAGCTGCAGGGGAAGCAGAATAAGCTGTACATTTGCATAATTATGATAGAAACATCACGGAGTAAAAAATCCGTGATGTTTCTGTATTTTTCAATGCATTTTCTAATCGTTCCCTCATAATCGACATTATATAGGCGAAAACAACAGGAACAGGCGGTGAATAGAGAAAATCCAGAGCTTCCGTGGTTGATTTCGGAGTATTTCATCCTCTTCGAGAACAACCAGTTATCGGTAAATTTTCCGGTATTCTCTTCCTCTGTGTTTGCAAAAAACTGTACCATGCTCTCGGTGTGTATCGATGCAGTAGCGGATTTTATGATTGCGAATTCTAACAAAGCTGAGAAAACGCTTCTGAAAGTCGATCCCGTACATCTGCGTACACAGTGCAGGGACAATGCAAAAATCCACCATCGTATAAATTTTGCGGCATTTTTGATGGAAACGCAGATCCGCGAAAAAAAGCTGGCTGTGCCAGAGGAGAAAATGCAGCTCTGTGTATGGGGTGTAGACAATACCCTGAAATGAATGTACACCGAAAATGCTGTCCCTAACAGAGATGGCGTTTTTTTGTATCGCGATGGTTATATGGCAAAAAGTGCATAAAATCTGCCATTTTGGCGGAAATTCTATTGACCTCTCTTGTATTTTGGTGTATAATAAGAGATATGGAAAAGTATCGGCTCCGGCAGCAAACGCAAACGATATGGCGGAGTCTGACAAAGGCGGTTAGTAAGAATGGTTGAGAT
>CAVIKO010000114.1:0-631 GCA_963643035.1 bacterium | reverse complement strand
TGAGATAACAGGAGTTCTGCCAAGGTCGCGCGGTGCGAAAAAAGGAATACAGGCAGGCGACATCCTTCTGGAGATCAATGGACATCCGATTAACGACGTTCTCGACTATCGCTTTTATTTAGCGGAACGAACGGTCAGGCTGCTTTTACATCGCGGCCCGGAGTTACTCGAAATTACGATCCGCAAGGAAGAATACGATGACATCGGTCTGGAATTCGCAACTCCGTTGATGGACAAAAAGCATCGGTGTGAAAACGGCTGCATTTTCTGCTTCATTGATCAGAATCCGCCTGGTATGCGTGAATCCATCTATTTTAAAGATGACGATTCCCGCCTGTCTTTCCTACATGGCAATTATATCACGCTGACCAATCTGCACGATGAGGACATCGATCGAATCCTCGAAATGCACATTTCTCCAGTGAATGTCTCCGTCCACACGACCAATCCGGAACTGCGTGTGAAGATGATGAAGAATAAGCGTTCCGGAGAGGTACTAAAATACCTGCGTCGGCTGGCGGATGCAGGAACAAAGCTGCACGGACAGATCGTACTGTGCAAGGGCATCAACGACGGCGTGGAGCTGGATCGTTCGCTACGGGATCTCTATTCGTATTATCCAGCAATGGAC
>CAVIKO010000113.1:0-4481 GCA_963643035.1 bacterium | reverse complement strand
CAAAATGGCAGTTAAAATCAGACTGAGAAGAATGGGTCAGAAGAAAGCACCTTTCTATCGCATCGTTGTTGCGGATTCTAGATACCCTCGTGACGGTCGTTTCATCGAAGAGGTTGGTTACTATGATCCGATGACCAATCCCGCAACCGTGAAACTGGAAGGCGAAAAGATCACCGCATGGCTTGCAAAGGGCGCACAGCCGACCGAAACCGTTAAATCTATCCTGACAAAGAACGGTCTTGTCAAGTAATTCGAGCGGAAACAATGGACGAAAATCTCATAACCACGCCGATCAATCCCGACATTGATATCCGGCTCGTTCTGGAGGATATGGCACGCGCTATTGTTGACAATCCGGACGAGGTTTCTGTGACCGTTACAGAAACAGAAGCGGAAGAGACGGTCTACACCCTGCACGTCGCGGAGGAGGACATGGGGATGATTATCGGAAAGCATGGCAAAATCGCCAGAGCAATCCGTACCATTGCCAAAGCGGCTGCAAAGATCGCGGATAAAAAAATCAACGTCGAGATCAAGTAACCCGCAGAAAAATTCACGCTTCCATACAATAATCGCTATCACCCAATCCAATCATATTGGTTGGTGATAGTTTATCCTCGATTTTTCAAAAGACGCTATGCTCATCATAGCGTTTTTTTCTGCTCTCTTGACAAAACCACTTCAAATTGCTATAATGGAACTATCACACAGCAAAGGAAGAAGCGGCTGTATGCAAATGGGCATGCAGCGTGGCAGTACAAAAATGATTACTTTACAAAAAGATGATGTGCTTTTATTTCAGGGCGATTCCATCACACATGGTGGACGCATCCAAAGCAACAGCGATATGAACCATATTATGGGACACGGCTACCAATCGATTTTGGCGTCTCGGATTGGATTTGAAAACTGGGAACGCCGCCCAGAAATCCATAATCGTGGCGTTAGCGGCGATACCGTTGCAAAAATGTTGGCACGTTGGGAGAGCGATACCATTGCTTTGCATCCGACAGTACTCAGTATCCTTATAGGTACTAACGATTGCGGCTTTTGCTGCAACGGAAATGGTCCCGATGCAGATATGTTTGAAAAGGAGTATCGTTTTCTACTCGATTACACGCTCGATCGTCTACCGTCTGTCCGCCTCATCCTTTGTGAACCGTTTCGTTTCTGGTCCCCCCTTGCTGCCGCAGATCCGGTGGTTCATGCAAGAGAAGAATGGAACGTTGCGCACTGCAAGGAATACGCCGCACGTGTTCGGAAGCTCGCTACGGATTACAAAACTGTTTTCGTACCGTTTGCCGTAGCTCTCACGCCGTATGTTGAATCCGCACCGTCGAATCAGTTTGTCTGGGACGGCATCCATCCAACTTATGTCGGTCATGAAATCATGGCATACACCTGGTATGATACCGTAGAAAAAAGCGGCATTCTCACCTGAGCAAAAAAGCCCGATTGGTGTACGCATTTGTACATAAATCGGGCATTTTTTCATATCCGATGCTTTTTTTGTCTGTACTGCTGGATCACTATATCCACGATTCGGCAAGCGAGAAATCCCCAGATGATGCCTAGTATCGCGCCGGCCAGTACATCCGTCGGATAGTGTACCTGGAGATACAATCGGGAAAATGCGATGAGTATGGCAAACACAAGCGCGGCAATTCCCCATTTGCGGTGGTAATAGAAGATCGCCACAGCGCATTCAAAGGACGCAAGCGTGTGTCCGGACGGAAACGAATATTCTAGCGGTCTTTCAATGAGGAGCGTGAGTGTTGGATCCCACAGAAATGGTCTGGTGCGTGCGATCCAGTTTTTCAGAAGCAAATTGCCGGTCAAAAAGCCAAGAAGAAGTGCCACTCCCATCGCGGCTCCGGTTTGTCTTGTCCTACGTGGGATCAAAAGAAGCAACGCAAGTACAATCCAACCGATTCCACTGTCGGCAAATTTGGTGATATATGGCATAACGGTATCGAGAAATGTACAGGAAAAAATCTCTCGAATTCGCTCCAAAATCTCGATCTCCGTCCCGTTCCATGCATCCATACGGCAACCCCCTGACATCAATCTCATACCGCCGCAATCTTATCCATTACGAATAACGATATACACTTTCCTTTAGTATACCATAAAAAATCCAATTTGGGTGAAAAATTTATAAAAATTTCAAAAATATTGTGTTTCGATATGGTATACTGTTATGTGAGGCAGTATTTTGTCGAGAGGAAAGGAGCTACCATTATGCGCATCGCGGTTCTGGCAGATATTCATGGCAATCACAGCGCATTGGATGCCGCCGTTTCATTCATGGAAGAGCACACGCCGGATATGCTTCTTATGCTCGGCGACTACATCACGGATGGTCCCTATCCGGAGCGGATCATGGATACCCTATACAGTCTTATGGAGCAGTATCCCACCTATATGATTCGCGGCAACCGGGAAGATTATGTGCTGCATCACCGTGCGGGAGACGGCTGGATGTATTCCTCCAGTAGTGGTTCTCTCCTCTACACCTACAACCATCTTACCGATCGAGATCGCGATTTTCTGCGTTCTCTGCCGATTGTCAAAAACGTGTACCCCACCGATGGCAAGCCTTTTACCATCTGTCACGCCACGCCCAGTCACGCCAAAGAATGGATCTTTGGAGACGCACACATGGAAAAATTCTATCTGCGCCGGATACAGACCGACTTCCTGCTGTGCGGTCACACCCATCAAACGCGATTTGCATCATATGATTTCGCAAGCATTCTCTATTGCCCGAGTCTCGGTTTGCCACAAGATCCAACCTCCAATGCACGTATGTTGTATTTGGATTGGAATGAATCGGAAAACCGTTACAATATATCCTATATTCCGCTTTTCTACGATACGGAAGCACTGCTTGCCGATTATCGTGACAGTGGATTTTTGGACGCCACCTATGTCTGGGGACGCTGTCTTGAAAAAGCGCTGCGCCTTGAGGATCGGAAGGATTACTGTATGCAGTGCGTCAGTCTGGCATGGAAATACGCCGGCGATGATCACTACAAACCTGCGCATGGCAATAATCAATTGCCAGAAAAATACTGGGAAGCAGCTGCAGCAAAACTCGGTATTTGATAAAACACACCTATGGATAACCACAGGTATGTTTTGTTGCGACAGATCCATATGTCCGTGTTCGATTTTTCCACGATTTCCGCCTGCTGCTGAAAAAGAAAAACTGCCTGCACGATTTTCGTACAGACAGCAGCCTTAGGTATACAGTTCCATTCAACGATTGCCGCGCAGATGACAGAACCATGTGCCAAAATAGAATTTCGGCAGCTTCATCATACGCCGTAGTCTCCATGGTTCCCGACAGAGCCGATAAAACCACTCCAGCCCTAATCGAATAAAGATCTTCGGTGCGCGCTTAGAACATCCGGCATAAATATCCACCGAGCCGCCCAGCCCGAGAAACATTGTCGCCCGAAGATCTCCGCGATTATCATAGATCCATTTTTCCTGTGTTGGTGCACCCAAAAAGACATACACAATATCTGCACCGCTTTCATTGATTATCGATAGGACAGCGTCGTTTTCCGCACCGGTTTTCTGAAAATACCCATCATGCCAGCCAACAATACGAACCCCCGGATACTTTTCCTGCATCTTTTCCGCTGCGATTTTCGCCACCCCCGGTTTTCCACCTAGAAAATAGATCCCATGTCCTGGCATTTTGGCGACACGTGCGATGAGCTGCTCCCCGACCATGACACCGGCGACCTTCTCTTTCAGCGGTGTTTTGCAGATTCGAGCCGCCTTGATAACACCGATCCCGTCCGGAATGACAATCTCTGCGCTGTTGATGATCGGATACAGACTTTCATTCTCGACACATGCCTGTACAATCTCCGCGTTTGGTGTGTAAACTGCTGTCGGCAAGGCACGGTTAAGTCGATCGCAAAGCAGATCTACAGTTTCCTCCAAGGTGAGTGAATCAAAGTATATGCCGCGAACATTCACTCTTTCCGTCATATTCATCTATCCTTTCCGCATAAACACGTGCATCGTATCCTGTAAAGAAAAAACGTGTCCGCCGGAAGCAGGCACGTTTGCGGGTTTACTTGGTCATTTCGTTGAGGTAATCCACAACATCGCCTACTGTGATGAATTTGTGTACCGCGTCGTCGCCGATCTCAATATCAAATTTCTCTTCGCACAACAGAACCAGATCCGCAAGCTCCAGAGAATTGATTCCCAAATCGTTTACAAGCTCCGCGGACAGTGTGACATCCTCGGGATTGACGGACAGTTCCTCAACCAACAGGTCTTTTACCTTATCAAACATATTCTTCCTCCTAAATTACCATGGTCAGCATCGCAGGATTGCGACCCCATATTGTATATTATATAGGCGAAGGATGCATCTGTCAAGCGTTTTTGGAAAGAAAAATTTCATTTGTTCTTATTTTTTCTCTTGAAATCCATTCGGAAATACAGTATAATGT
>CAVIKO010000112.1:0-4591 GCA_963643035.1 bacterium | reverse complement strand
AGGCATAATCCCGCACCGATCCGGTGCAATATCAATGCGCCGCAAGGCAATCCCAATGCACCTCACTGCATAGGAATATTCATATAAATTTCATGAAAATTTTGTATTCGTGTGTTATAATACTTCTGTGAATTCCGAAAATATGCCGCGCAGTGAAAGTGCGAATCCGCAGCGGCAGTGAAAGGTGTATTATGAAAAAACTCAAAGCGCGCAGAAAGCCGAAGCTGATCTCCGATCTGCGCGATCTTGTACGCAGCAATGCCTCTGAATTTGGTGATAAGGTCCTCTACCGCTATAAGGAAAACGGCAGCGAAAAAACCGTGACCTTCCGCGAAAACGAAATGAATATGAATCGGCTTGGCACTGCGTTCTCCAAGCTCGGACTGATGGGCAAGACTGTCGCCGTGATCGGCGAATCTCATCCGCTGTATATGACGGCGTACTATGCGACCGTATCCGGCAACGGCGTGATTGTTCCGCTTGATCACGATCTCTCCGACGCACAGATCGCGGATTTTGTCGCACTTGCCGAGGCAGAAGCGATCGTGTATACGCGCGGCTTCAACCATCGCCTGACCGCGATTGCCGACAAGCTCCCGGGAATCCGCGTGTTCATTCCGATTTCTCCGGATGAGGAGGAGGCCGCCCATCCGCTGGTACGGACGATGTCCTCGCTTCTTGAAATGGGTGAATTTTCCCTGAATGCCGGGGATCGCTCCTTCTTCGATGTGGAGATCGACCGCGAAAAAATGTGTGCGCTCCTCTTCACATCCGGCACGACCGGTACGGCAAAGGGCGTCATGCTCTCCCAACGGAATCTGGCGGCGGCGACAAACTCCTCATGTCTGTCGATGGAATATGACGATACGTGCCGATTCGTGGACGTACTGCCGATGCACCACTCCTATGAGATCACGTGCGGTCACTTTGCGATCTCAAATCTCGGCGCGGAAATGTATATCAACGACAGTCTGAAAAACGTGATGCGCAACTTTGCATCGTACAAGCCGACTTCCGAAATGCTGGTGCCGCTCTTTGTGGAGACGATGCACAAGCGGATCTGGAACGAGATCGACAAGAAGGGCATGCGTAAGAAGGTAGAGATGGCGATCAAGGTTTCGAACGCACTTTTGAAGGTGGGTATCGATATGCGCGATTCCTTCTTTGGACAGATTACGGGTGCGTTCGGTGGCAAGCTGACCTCCATCGTATGCGGCGGTGCGCCGTTATCCCCGCAGCTGATCAAGGATTTCAACGCGTTCGGCATCTTTATTTTAGAGGGCTATGGCATCACGGAATGCGCGCCTCTTGTGGCAGTGAACCGTCCGGGCAAGGAGCGGTTCCACTCTGTGGGCAAGCCGGTTGCGAACTGTGAGGTGAAGATTGACAACGCGAACAACACGCGCGCAGCGGAGGACATCGCGGAATACGGATACGTAACGGGCGAGATTCTCGTCAAAGGCGATAACGTGATGCTCGGCTACTACCGGAACGAGGAAGCGACACGGGCTGTTTTCACGGACGACGGCTGGTTCCGCACTGGCGACCTTGGCTACGTCGACAAGGATGGCTACATCTTCATCACGGGGCGGAAGAAGAACCTGATCATCCTCTCGAACGGCAAGAATGTCTATCCGGAGGAGATCGAGGAGTATCTGATCGCGCTGCCCGGCATCAAGGAATCGGTGGTACTAGGCAGAAAGAACGCATCGGGCGAGGTTGTTATCACCGCGCTCATCTATCCGGATGCGGAATGCCCGGAGATCACAGACAAGTCTCGCAACGAGGTGTATGCCTTCCTCAAGGAGGAAATCACCGAACTGAACCGCACTCTTCCGGTATTCAAACAGGTCCGCGAAATAGAGCTGCGTGATGCCGAATTTGAAAAAACGACCTCGAAGAAGATCAAGCGCTATACGGTACAGTAACTGGGAACGCGGGGACGGTCGTTTTGGAAAAGAAGCCTGACAAGAATTTTTGTTTGTGAACAACCTACGCAGAAAAGGCACGGGAATTTCTCCCGTGCCTTTTCTTCTATACTTATTTTATCTACTCATTCATCGTCGGACTTATCCGCTTCTGCGATGACCTTTTGGGCAACTGCACCCGGGACTTCCTCATAGCGATCCACGGCAAAATCATAGGAGCCGCGACCCTGAGACATTGCGCGGAGGGAGATGGTATAATCGGTCATTTCCGCTTTCGGAACGTCTGCCTCGACTACGGTATAGCCGGACTTCTTTTCGGACGGATTCATGCCGAGGACACGACCTCTGCGCTTATTGAGATCACCGATCACGTCGCCCACGAGGGAATCCGGAACCGTGACCTTCAGCGTTCCTACAGGCTCAAGCAGCACCGGCTTAGCCTTCGGAAGTCCCTCTTTGTACGCCAGCTTGGCAGCAAGCTTGAAAGAAATTTCGTTAGAGTCAACCGGGTGGTAGGAACCATCATAGAGGTCAGCGGCGAGGTTGACGACCGGATAACCGGCGAGAACGCCCTTCTGCATAGCTTCAAGAAGTCCCTTTTCGACTGCCGGATAGAAGTTCTTCGGGACAGTACCGCCGACGACGGACTGTGTGAAGGTCAGACCCTCTGCCTCTCCGTGCGAGAAGCGCATCTTTACGTGACCGTACTGACCGGAACCGCCGGACTGCTTCTTATGCTTGCCCTCGACATCGGATGTACCCTTGATGGTTTCACGGTATGCGATGCGGGGGGCGGCGAGCTCAACGGTGGTGCCGAACCGGCTCTTGAGTTTGGAGACAACGACTGCGAAATGGATATCGCCCATTGCGGAGAGGGTCATCTGCTTGGTTTCGGCGTTGTTTTCGTATACGAGGGTCGGATCCTCTTCAAGCAGGCGTGCGATACCGGTGGAAATCTTATCCTCGTCGCCCTTGGCGGCAGGCATGATCGCCATGGTCATATACGGATGCGGGAACACGATCTTCTTATAGGAAATATCGGAGGACAGGGACAGCGTATCGTTGGTGTTGGTATTGGCGAGCTTTGCAATCATGCCGATGTCACCGCAGCAGAGGGAAGTGACCTCGGTCTGCTTCTTGCCGCGCATGGTGTAGATGTGTGCCATCTTTTCAGCTGCGCCTGTTGTATTGTTTTTGAGCGTCAGATCGTTGGTGAGTGTACCGGACATCACCTTGAAGAAGGACATTTTTCCGACAAACGGGTCGGCGATGGTCTTGAACACAAAGATTGCGGTTTCGCCGTTCGCGTCGATCGGCATATCCTTGAAGCCGTCACCGTCGATGATCTTTTCGACCTTCTTGGCGGTCGGGCGCGGGAAGGAATCTGCGATGGTGTCGAGCAAGAACGTGATTCCCCACAGATTGACGGCGGACCCGGAGAATACCGGTACGATGGAGCCGTCGATGATGCCCTGGTGGAGAGCCTCGACCGCTTCATCCTGGGAGATTTCGCCTTCCTCAAAGTACTTATCGAGCAGTTCTTCGCTGGTGGAGGCAAGGGCTTCGCTCAGGGTATCGGTGTACTGGGAGGCAAGCTCCTCCATCTTATCGTCGAAATTGGCGGTGGTACGATTGCCCTTTGCGTCAAAGGAGTACGCCTTACGCTCGATGAGGTTTAAGAAGAATACGTTTTTACCGTCCTTATAGGGAACGAGAACCGGGCAGACTGCGGAGCCGAACTGTTCATGGAGCTGTTCAAACACCTTATCGAAATGCGCGTCCGGATCATCGGATTTATTGATGAAGAAAGCTTTGGGAATTCCGGCCTCGGTGGTCTTGTCCCACGCCAGCTCTGCGCCGACTTCCACGCCTGCCTTACCGTCAAGAACGATAATACCTGCGTCTGCCACACGGATACCTGCGTCCACTTCGCCCTGGAAATCAAGGAAGCCGGGGGTATCGATAAAATTGATCTTGGTGTCTTTCCACAGCACGGGAGCCAGTGTCAGGGTGAGAGAGAAGCCTCTCTTGATTTCTTCGGCGTCATAGTCGCAGACCGTATTTCCGTCTGTAATTTTGCCGAGCCGATCGGTTGCCTTTGTCAGAAAGAGCGCGGCCTCAGCTATGGAGGTTTTACCGCTGCCGCCATGCCCTAGTAAGACGATATTCCGAATCTGTTTGGTGGTAATGTCAGCCATTGGGGAACTCCTTTATATCGAAAATAATGTACTGGATTGGTGCAGCAGCCTGTTTTGGCGGAATCTGTGCAAACGTACAAAACTGCGCAGCGCAGCATTCGGCATGGCATACAGAAAATTCCGCGAAATGCCCTGAAACTGGCCAAATACAAGCGTACTACCTTTATATTATACACGAATCCGCATGGGAATGCAATAGTGGCAGGCGAATTTCTACCTTGCCAACCTGCCAGTAATTTGCTGTCAAATTTATGCACATTGCACAAGGCGTGATTTCTCGCCGGGACTTTGTCCCACTGACTCTATATATTTGACCTGCGGTCGGCGAATGACTTGCGGTCGGCATTGCTTCCATGAGGGAAGCCTCAATTGCTTCTATATTGCACCGGATCGGTGCGGGATTATGCCTTGCGGCGCATTGATATTGCACCGGATCGGTGCGGGATTATGCCTTGCGGCGCACCA
>CAVIKO010000111.1:0-4838 GCA_963643035.1 bacterium | reverse complement strand
TGGTGCGCCGCAAGGCAATCATCCGCACCGATCCGGTGCAATATCAATGCGCCGCGCCGTATGAGAGAACGGCGCACCCGTCAAATCACGTAAAGCGGGAAAAAGCGATTCAATGCGATCACGCCTGCGCCCACTGCCGCTACAATCGCGCACATGATGAAATCGACGGCGCTGTAGCGAAGGACGTGCAGTCTGGTTCTGCCCTCGCCGCCTGTATAGCAACGGCACTCCATGGCAGTCGCCAGCTCATCGGCGCGGCGGAACGCGGATACAAACAGCGGGACGAGGACCGGAATGAGCGCCTTTGCACGCTGGAAGAGGTTGCCGGAGCCGAAATCCGCGCCGCGCGCCTTCTGTGCATCCATAATCTTTTCCGTTTCCTCAATGAGGGTCGGGATGAACCGGAGCGCGATGGTCATCATCATGGAGAATTCATGCACCGGCACGTGCAGCCGCTTGAGCGGGGACAAAGCCTGCTCCAACCCGTCCGTCAGCGCGATCGGCGTGGTCGTGTAGGTGAGGAACATACTCGTGCAAATGAGAAGGAGCAGAATCCGCAATACCACCAGTACCGCGTTCACAACGCCCTCTAAATAGACCTTGACCGGTCCGATCGCGAATAAAAGATGATCCCCCGCCATCCAGAAAATGTTGATGACCGCCGTGAAAATAATGATAAACAGTACCGGCTTCATGCTCGCCAGCACCATTTTCGGCGAAATTCCCGAGACGGCGATCAGACACAGCGAAAATACCGTCAGCAAAAGAAACGCCGACGCGGATTTCGCAAGGAATATCACTACAATGTAGAGTATAGCCAGCAGCAGCTTCATCCGCGGATCCATCCGGTGTAGAACCGAATGTCCCTCGCAGTACTGCCCAAACGCAATGTCGTTGTGCATATGTGTTCCTGTGTTTTTTCAGATTTTTTCAGTGGGGTGCGGGAAGGGAGGACGGCAATCAATCGCTCCGCAATCCGTGTACGTACCTGCCAATAAACAAACGGCAGCAATCGCTCCAAATAGACAGCGGATGACAGCATCAGCCGCTCGCGAACAATCTCCATCGGGCTAAGGACGGAGCCAAAAAGCCGCGTCCCCCTCAAACGATCTCAGCCAACCGCTCAATCGCCCATTCCACCGTGTAGACGTCGGAGCCGATGTCGATGCCGCGTTCCCGGAGGGCATAGGCGACGCGGGTGATCTGCGGAACGTCAAGCCCCACGGCAATCATGTCGGCGGCGCGGGAGAATACCGGGCCTAACTTGTCGTGGAGGAAAACCTTGCCGGAGGTCATCACCACCAGCTCGTCGCAGTACATCGCCATGTCCTCCATGCTGTGGCTCACAATAATCACGTTCGTCCCGCTTTCCCGTGCGTATCGCTTGACACCGCCTAAGATTTCGCGCCGCCCGCCCGGATCCAGACCCGCCGCAGGCTCGTCCAGAATCAGGATTTCCGGACGCATCGCGACCACACCCGCAAGTGCGACCCGCCGCTTCTGCCCGCCGGATAAATCAAACGGCGACTTCTTGAGCAGGGACGGATCCATATTCGCAAACCGCACCGCATACTCGATCCGCTCCGCAAGCGCATCCCCCGTCAGTCCCATGTTCCGCGGTCCGAACGCAATGTCCTCTTCCACCGTCTCCGCGAATAGCTGGTACTCCGGATACTGCATCACAAGTCCCGCACGGAACCGCACGTCCCGAATCTTCTTCGGCTCCGCCCAGATGTCTACCCCGCCGAGCTTCACCACACCCGTCGTCGGCTTCTTCAATCCGTTGATGAGCTGCACCATCGTGCTTTTGCCGCAGCCCGTGTGTCCGATCAGTCCCGTGATGCAGTGATCCGGGAACGTCAGACTTACATCGTCCAACGCCTTTACCTCGTAGGACGTGCCTTTGTTGTATATAAAAGATACATTTTCAAACGATACGTCCGCCATCACCGCGCCTCCTTCGCTTTTTTCGCGATTGCCGAGGCGATCACATCCGCGCATTCCTCTGTGTCAAATATCGCGATTGGCACATCGTACCCGAGCTTCCGGAACCGATACAGCAGCTCCGTCGTCTGCGGCACGTCCAGTCCCGCCGCCCATAGTCTTTCCGGATCGCCAAATACCGTCTCCGGCGTGCCGTCACATAAAATCCCGCCGTGCTCCAGAACAAGAATCCGATCCGCCATCGCCGCTTCGTTCATGTAGTGCGTGATCATCAGCACCGTAATCCCGTCCTCCCGGTTCAGACGCAGAATCACGTCCATCACCTCGCGCCGTCCCATCGGATCAAGCATCGCCGTGCTCTCGTCAAAGATGATGATCTTCCGCTTCATGGCAATCGTTCCCGCAATCGCCACCCGCTGCTTCTGACCGCCCGAGAGCTTGTGCGGCGCGTGTCTCGCGTATGCCGTCATGCCGACCGCCGCAAGCGCTTCGTCCACACGCTGCCGGATTTCCGCGGGAGGCAGGCCGAGGTTTTCGCAGCCGAACGCCACGTCCTCCTCCACCACCGTCGCCACAATCTGGTTGTCCGGATTCTGAAAGACCATTCCGATCTCCCGCCGTGCGGCTAGTATGTCCTCCTCCGTCACGTCCGGAGCGGTCATATCGCGCCCGCACAGCACAATCTGCCCCGATTCCGGCGTGTAAATCAGGGAAAGGAGCTTTGCAAGAGTGCTTTTCCCGCTTCCGTTATGACCGAGCACCGCCGTGAACGAGCCTTCCTCAAGGGAAAAGCTCACGTCCCGCAGCGCATGCTCCGGCGGAGTGACGTCGTCGCCGGGATATGTATAGGAGAGATTTTTTACTGATAAGATTGCCATATGCTTCCTTCCGGACGGCGTCCGGCTCCTGGTTCTTTGATTTCCGGACTTTTCCGGGAAATTTGATTTGGCTTTGCCTTGGGGATTTTTATAAAGAAACTTCGTCTTGCTTTTCGCGCTTTTTCCGGCTTCACCAGAGGTGAATACCGTATCGTATTTGCAGATTTTCCTTGCTCCTCGCGGGGGCGGCCAGATAGAGACAGGGATTTGCGAATCCCTATTCCTCTCCAGCATCTACTCCACATCCCAGCACATACGGACAGAGCCGCCGCAGGGGAGTGTCAGACCGGTAGAGGAGACAGGGAGTCCCAGCTCGCCGGAGAGGACGGTACCGCGTTTTTCCGTGGGAATGGCGGTGCAGAGGAGGTATTCCATCGTGGACGGAGAAAGTCCTGTAGTGTAGGAATTGATGAGGAAAAAGAGCGGATTATCGGAGAGGACGCGGGCAGTGAGCGCGATGAGATCGCCGGCGCAATCCTCCAGCTTCCAGACCTCGCCGTTCGGGCCGCGCCCGTAGGACGGAGGGTCCATGATAATCCCGTCGTATCGATTGCCCCGGCGGAGCTCGCGTTCAACGAATTTGCGGCAGTCGTCCACGATGTAGCGGCACGGTGCGTCTCCGCGCCCCGACAGAGCCATATTGTCCTTCGCCGCCTGTACCATCCCGCGCGACGCATCCACGTGGCACACCGATGCGCCTGCAACCGATGCAGCCACCGTAGCTCCGCCCGTGTACGCAAACAGGTTCAGCACGCGCACCGTCCGACCGCCGGACACCGCGCGTCGGATCAGGCTGTCCGTCCAGTCCCAGTTCACCGCCTGCTCCGGGAAAAGTCCCGTATGCTTGAATCCCATCGGACGGAGCCGGAACGTATAGTCCCCGTAGTGGATGCACCAGTCCTCCGGCATCCGGTTCACAACCCATTTTCCGCCGCCGCCGACCCGCCTGTATACGCCGTGCGCCTGCTGCCAGCGCGGATCACGCCGCTCACCTTTCCAGATCACTTGCGGATCCGGGCGCACCAATATATACTCTCCCCATCGCTCCAGCCGTTCTCCGCCCTCTGCGTCGATCAGCTCATACTCCTGCCATTTATTGGAACACCACATTATATTATACCTCCACAAGTCAGAAAAAAGGAATGAGGGAACGGTTCGCGATTGCTGCCGTTCGTTTTTTAACGCAACTGGATTCCATCACCTTACCCGGTTTTTCATCTCCGTGGGTTTATTGTAGAACTGCGCAAGTCTGGAGGAGCCGGTATAAGCGTGGGTGATCGCAGCTGCCAGCGCGTCAGCGGTATCGTCGGGCTTGGGTGGTTTTGCAAGACGCAGGAACTGCGTGACCATAGCGATGACTTGATGCTTATCCGCTCTGCCGTAGCCCACGACGGACTGCTTGATCTGGAGCGGTGTATATTCCGCAATCGGTACACCCGCCTCGACAGCGGAGAGCAAAATTACGCCGCGCGCCTCTGCAACAATGATACCGGTTTTCTGATTGGTATTGAAGAATAGCTCCTCAATGGACATAGCGTCCGGGTGATAGGCGGAAAACAGACGCTGCATCCCGTGATAGACGGCGGCGATCCGGTTTTCTATGGACATATCGGGAGTCGTGGTAATCGAGCCGTAATCTACGGCACGGAGCGTATTTCGTTCGTAATCCACAACCCCCCATCCGACGATGGCGATACCGGGGTCTATGCCGAGAATGCGCATGGTTTTTGCTCCTATTCTGAAATCTTCCTTGAATATAGTATTATAGCATACTGCGTGGCGAATGTCAAAAGGAATTTGCCAAATGTTTTGGAAACATTCTTGTTTTTTTCGGACTTTGTCCGGGGCTTTTTGACCCCTCGCGGGGGCGCATTATTTTTGCACCGGATCGGTGCGGTTTTTGATCCCTCGCGGGGGCGGCTGAATTTTCTATGCAGCTTGTGCTGCTGCGGCAGCTTTTTTCCCTCGCGGGGGCGGTCAGAGAGGTAGAGATGGATTTGCGAATCCCTCTCTACC
>CAVIKO010000110.1:0-4855 GCA_963643035.1 bacterium | reverse complement strand
CTTCTGAAACGCGTACAATACCGGGTCGAACACAGCCAGCTGTACCTAATTCCGAATTGGCGATAAGCGATCTGCACCGGAATCCGACTACCTATATCCCTGTAAGCCCGCGGCAGCATATATGCCCGCCGCAGCGATTCTCCCGGTAGGAGGGGTGGAGTCCAGAGGATGGGGAGGAAGGATTCGCAAATCCTTCTTCCCCGTCCTTTGGTGCGCCGCAAGGCTATCATCCGCACCGATCCGGTGCAAAAATAATGTGCCGCAAGGCATAATCCCGCAGCAGTACAGCTGCATAAAAATAGCGCGCCGCAAGGCAATGATCCCGCACCGATCCGGTGCAAAAATAATGCGCCGCAAGGCAATGATCCCACACCGATCCGGTGCGTAAAAATCTCCCGGACAAAATCCGGGAAAAGGGACTCCGGGACAAGTCCCGGAGGAGTCGAAACCCATGGCAAAACGCCGCGCATGCGGCAGCCGGCGCTTTGCAACGGATTTCGCGAAATCCGTACCTTCCCATCAAAACAGGGTACGCGGAGTATAGAAATACTCCGCGCAACCGCTGTCCAATGGGTGGCGAACCCCATCCACCATGGGGTCATAGCTGTCGTAAGAAGGGCAGCATTACTTTTCGATGATGTCGTCGATACGAACCGTGAAGTACGGTGCGCTGCGGAACGTGGATTCCTCGAAAACGCCGTTCACGATCGGTTCCACGGTTTCACCCTGGTATACGGTTGTCATTGTGGAGAAGTCGATGAAGGAGAGATCCACCGGGTAGGAGTCGAGCTTTGCACCGTTAACGGTGAAGGTGCTGGTGTCGAATACCTGGAGAGAACCGTTCTTCAGAGCGGCTTCCACTTCGGCAACCTTTTCGGCAGTGCCGGCAGCGCAGGACGAGCCAAGCTCCGTGATGCCAACCGCACCGGTTTCGTAGCCTTCCGCCCAGTCGGTCTTAACTTCTTCGCCCTTCATGGCAGCCTTCATAGCGTATTCATAGTATACGTTCCAGTGGTTGCAGGGGGAGGTAAGAGCGGCGTTCGGGGCGGTCGGAAGCATATCGATGTTGTAGCCGACAGAGTAGCAGATCTTGCCGCTTGCAAGGAGCTTTTCCACTGCGGCAGGTGCGCCGGTGGAGTCTGCGTGCTGACCGATGATGACGCAGCCGTTGGCAACGAGAGCCTCAGCAGCGGCGGCTTCCTTGTCGATGTCGAACCAGGAATTGGTGTAGTTGACTTCCATGACCACGTTCGGATATACGGAACGGATACCAAGGAAGAAGGCGGTGTAACCGGAGACGACCTCTGCATAGTTGAACGCGCCAACGTAGCCGATCTTCACTCTGCCCTGATCGTCAAAGGAATCGGGCTGCACGTCTGCGGTGAGGGTACCGGATTCCACAAGTTCCTTTACCTTCATGCCTGCAACCACGCCGGATACATAGCGGGACTGATACACGGCGGTGAAGGCGTTCTTCAGGTTTGCGATGCCGCTGACGGCCGCAAAGTCACCGGTCATGGAGACGAAGGTTACATCCGGGAACTGTTCCGCAGCCTGCGCCATGAAAGTCTGATGGCCGTAGGAGTTGGAGAAGATGATGGAGCAGCCCTTGCCGACGAGGTCGGTAGCGGCATCGAGGCAGGAGGAGTTTTCCTCAACCTTATACTTCCATTCGATCTGGGAGTCGGAAAGACCGATAGCTTTGGCAGCATCCTTGATGCCGTTGATGTGGGCGAGGGAGTATCCTTCGGTTTCATCGCCGACGAGGATCACGCCTACCTTGAAGTTGGAATCGACTCCGCAGCCCGTAAAGAGGAGGGCGAGGGAGCAGACCAGCGTCAGTGCCAGCAGAGCGGCAGCAACTTTCTTGAACATTTCTTTGTTCCTCCAAAAAATTTGAAAAAATGGGTGGATGGGCGGACTATCATAACCCCGCTTGCGCAGGAGAATGAACGATATGGATTTGCACCGTACTGAATCGGTGCAGTCCTCCGGATAATACATTTATTCCGTTACCGATTCGATTTCGCCGTGACCGGTGGCGGTGGCATCGTTGTAGACGTCATCGAAGCGGATCTCGCGGATGTAGGGGGCGATGGAGGAGAGGAGGAGCCGTTCGCCGTTGATTTCGATATTTTGTAAAGTCAGCTCCCGGACGGTGCAGGTGATCTGCGGGTCGAAAATTTCGCTTTCCTCCGGAGTGCCGCGGTCCAGACGCACGGATTTCGGCCCGACGGCGATCAGGTACGAATAGGGGTATTTGTCCCGATGGAGGGTCAGGCGGATGTCAGCGAGGGTCATATGGCCGATATTCGCGCCCACCTCAAACGCGGCGATGGTTCCGGTTGTGGGATCGCTGTTTTCGTAATCGGGCAGGCGGTCGATGGGGGTGGAAAGATCCACGTCGATGTCGCGGAAGTAGAGCCAGTCGCCGCTGCCGGGAACACCGGATTCCGGTTCTTCCCGTTTTACGAAGTATCGCGGGGTCTGGAAGTAAAGCTTGAAGGTACGCACGCCGCGCACATTTTCAATCACGGCGTTGGTCAGGGCGCAGTCCACGGTGGATCCGTCATCATAACGGTAGATGCCCGGCTCGATGCGCATTGCCTTGTAGGGGCTTTCGGGGGATTGCCGGAGATTTTCGCACCACACGCTGTCCATCGGGCCGAAATTCACAGAGGAATTCTGCCAGTCGTAGAGGTTGAGCGCGACGAGGTCGTCCCCGACCGTGCCGCGAATGGCGCGAATGCAGAGGTTGCGGCAGTTTCCGCCGATATGTATGCCGTCCGCAAAGCAGCCCTCGAACGCGATGTCGCAGAACGCTGCATCCACGATATCCCCGCACTGCACGGCAAACGCGGCACAATGTACGAACGTGGCGCGCGCGATGTACAGCCGATCGGTGTGGTTGAAGAAGAGCATTGTCGATACGCCGTGGAAGCGGGAGGTGTATCCTTCCGGATCGAGCATCCCGGAGCTTCCGTAGCCGGCGCGGGACAGATGGGGATCGACAAAACGTCCGCCGGTGAGGTAGATGTCGTGATCGCGGGGGATGTCCTGCGCATCCTCTGGAATGTGGGTGCCATCCACGATGTGCGCATTGCGGAACAGAACCGTTTTCGCGGGATAGGTCAGCGCGAGAGTGGCATCCGGGTCGCATTCCAGATAGCGGCACGAGGGGATGACCACCGTTCGATGGAAGAAATACGGCTCCGTGGATGCGGGAATGTAGATATGGTCATGCTCCTGCAGAGCCGTCTCCAGCGCATCCGACCATGAGGATACGGTGCGGTTTCCGTGGGAAGCCGGGACGCAGAGGTCTTTGTAATCGAGAAGGGAAACCGCCGCCGGAAACGCCTCTGTAGATCCCTGCAGCGACCATTCCACAAACAGGGCACGCCGCCGAATATCAAATTCCGTCATAGGTATACCTCATTATATATATACTGCTGAGTGGGAATACTGTGCAGCTGATTCGTGGAGTGAACCATCCCACTCTCGAGAATTTCCTTGACAGGAAATTCTCCGAAGGTAGGTTTATAGCATCAAGTGGGAATACTGTGCAGCTGATTCGTGGAGTGAACCATCCCACTCTCTTTAGACGTAACAATTGTATGCCGCGTGATGAAGCAGCCACACATGGCGATAGGGAGGCGCGCTTGTGCGGATCAGAGGGATACGTTCCCTCATTCCTCCTCGAAGGTGATGGTGCCGTCCTCCGACATGGCAGAAATCCGTGCGAGGCTTTCGATCCGCACGCCCTGTTCACGGATTATCGCACCGCCGTCCTGATATGCCTTTTCAATAACAATTCCCGCTCCGGCTACCTGCGCACCGGCGGATTCGATCAGCGAAAGCAGAGCCTTCAGTGCGCTGCCTTTGGCAAGAAAGTCATCGATGATCAGAACACGGTCGTCGGGCGTAAGGAACTGGCGGGAAACATAGATGGTATAGTTGCGTTCATGCGTATAAGAATACACTTCTGCTGTATAAATATCACCGTAGATGTTATTCGTGGGCGTTTTTTTTGCAAACAGTACAGGTACGCCAAAGTGCATGGCGGTCAGGCAGGCAATACCGATTCCGGACGCTTCAATGGTGAGAATCTTGGTGACTCCCGCGTCCTTATAGAGCCGATAAAATTCTTCACAGATGGTGGAGACAAACGGTACGTCGATCTGATGATTGAGGAAGCAATCCACCTTCAGCACGTTTCCGGCACCGATGTGGCCGTCCCGGCGGATGCGATCTTCTAAAAGCTTCATAGGCACTCCTTTGCAAAAGCGCGTATTGGCGCAACTCGATTTCCGTCTGCAAAATCCGCTGTCCGAAAAAAGAAAGCGACGTGCAACGCGGTGGCCGTGTAAGGAGGTCGCGATGCCCGCCTAGGGGATTTTACAAAATCATGACGAGAAAAATGCTGCATACATTATAGCACGATTCGGCGGCGTTTTGCAAGGGATTTCGATACAAAATTATACCGTCGTGTGCGGTAAAGTTTTGTTGGAAATGCCGCTAGCGGGGGATTCTGGCTTTGCCTGCGGCGCATTGTTCTATGCAGCTGTACCGCTGCGGCGGGATTCTTGCCTTGCGGCGCGCTATTTTGCACCGGATCGGTGCGGATTATGCCTTGCGGCGCGTAGATATTGCACCGGATCGGTGCGGGATTCTTGCCTTGCGGCGCACATTATTTTTGCACCGGATCGGTGCGGATGATTGCCTTGCGGCGCACCAAAGGACGGGGAAGAAGGATTTGCGAATCCTTCCTCCCCATCCTCTGGACTCCACCCCTCCTACCGGGGATGATCGCTGCGGCGGGCATATCTGCTGCCGCGGCTTGGGGCAATATAGGTAG
>CAVIKO010000109.1:0-4884 GCA_963643035.1 bacterium | reverse complement strand
ACCTTATGCTGCGGAAAAATCAATTCCGAAGAGCGGCAACATGGGAAAGGACAAGGACATAATCATGATCGATCAAACACGCGCCGTGGATATAACGGAACTGAAAAAGCGGTTCCAGACGGGGGAACGCACGTGCAGTCCGTACATATACATACCCATTACTACGGAAAAGGAACTCGATAAAAAGGAAAAGCTGCAGAAGCTGTTGCTTGAATACAAACGTTCTGGTTATGGCGGGGTGATCCCCTATGCGTTCGGGAAAAGTCCGATAACGGCACTCACACCCGCGTATTATGAGGTGTACGATACCATCTGCGCATTGGCGGCGGATATGGAGTGGCAGGTCGGATATCTCGATGATTCGTACATCATGCGTGCCTATCTTGACCGGGCAGAGGATGGCGGTCACTCGGACAGGCTCCGGCTGCTTGTGAAATATGACGTGTCCTGTACCGCTGGGGAAACGGTCAAACGGAAGGTATCCGGTCACGGTACGGTGATGTCCGTTGTGGCGGTAGATGATGATACGCAGGAGATCCGCGACCTGCGTCCGTTTGTCAGAGATGGGATGATCGAATGGAAGGTGCCGGACGGTAACTGGAACATTGAGCAGTATATCTGTGAGACAGATGATACCTCCCCAATGATCAATGCCATGGATTATGATATTTCCTATCGGTATCTGAAGGCGACCTTCTCTCATTTTCTCGACCGTTTGGATGAGCGCGAAAAAAAATACATGAATCTCTTCATCTATCGCAATATCGTGTACGGCGGAAAGAATCGACGTATGTGGGACGATGCGTTCAATCAGGTTTTCGAGGAGCAGTACGGTATGGATCCCGCTCCGCTGTATCCGCTTTTGTTCCGCGATTTCGGCAAGGGTGCACGGCGGTTTACCAGCATGATGATGACCTGTCGTGCGTCTCTTCTGACCGAAGGCTATCTGAAAGCGGCGGCGGATATCTGCCAGTCGCGAGAGATCTTCTGTACCGGCTTTCCGGCGGAGTCCAAGGCGACATTCTGTTCGTGGATGTTCGGCGACGGACAGCTTCTGCATCGTCACGCCTCCGCGCCGGGTGTATCGGTTCCGTTTGCGTATCTCTACGGCATCAATGGGATTAAGGTCGCCTCTGGAGCGGCGGATGATTTCGGCAAAGATGTCGTCAGTGCGGATATGTTCAAGTACTATCAGCAGCTCAATAAGGATATTCTGTATCGGGAGACGCTCAATACCCTGGTACGCGGCGTGAATATGCTCTTTGTCCATCTCGGTGAGGATCGCACAGACGAGGCATCAAAATTCGGCGAAAAGGACACGGATCTGCTCGGACAGCTCTTTACGAAAAATACGGATTTGACAGAATACGCCGATTTCACCACAAGAGCGCAGGTGTTGCTTCGTGGCGGAGATCATGTGTGCGATGCGGCGATTGTGTATCCGATCCATTCGCTCCATTCCTATGTGTTCCTATACCAGAGCGAGAACAGCACCGGATTTGAATACCCGACGACGCCCGCCGTTGCAGACTACATGGAACTAATGAACAACCTGCTCGGCTATGTCGGTGTGGATGCGGCATTCCTCCATCCGGATGTACTGCGGGACCGCGCGTTCTCTGATGACGGCATACTATATATAAAGGATACAAAAAATGAGGTTGTGCAGAAATACAAGGTGCTTTTTCTGCCGTCCATGTCGCTTATCAGCCTGAAAACGCTCCGGGTGATCAAGAAATACTACGATGCGGGCGGCAAGATCATCGCAACGGATTTTCTGCCGTTCGGTGCATCGGAGGAAATTCTCCAGGAGGGGGATATCAATCACGCATTGAGGCAGGAGACGGCAGAGGATCGCGAGGTTGTGGAGATCATCCGCTACATTTTCGGCGACGAGAGTCTGGATGAACGTACCTATAAACGGTATTATAAAAACAGCAACGAGCATGGCGGCACCGCGTACTACTTCCCATCGAACAAGACGACCGTGGACGGCACGGATTCCGTATCCGCGAACATTCTCTATCAGGCACTTGAGAAGTTGTCTGTTGCGCCGGATGTATATATCGACCGGATGCCGCGTGTGGAATTTTCCGGGGTTGTGAATTATCATCTGCCCGCGTTTTTGAAGGTGGGGATCGACAATCGGCTGGCACGAGGCTGCTCCATGAATTATCTCCACAAGCGGTATGCCGGATGTGACATCTACTTCCTTACAAATACGACAGGTGATGCTTTTGAGCATAGCGTGTTGCTACGCGGCAGACACCAGCCGGAGGAGTGGAACCCGTTCACAGGCAAAATCCGCAAGCTGCCGTGGGAGTTGGTTCGGTTTTGCGGCGAGGTATACACCAGAATCGTCCCGCACATTGAGCCGTCCGCCGGAGTCTTTATCGTCAGCCCGATTGCGCGGACGCAGAAGGAAATCTTTCGCGATATGACAGACGAAAAGCCGATTCCGGAATTTTTCCCGAAGCCGATCTATTGATATTGCAGGAAGGAACGACTATGTATTCTGAAAAAATCAAGCCTGTGGCAGACGCGATTGTGGAGAATATCGGAAAGGTGATCTACGGTAAACAGAGTGCGCTCCGACTTGTCACGGCGGCTTTGCTGTGCGGTGGTCATGTACTGCTTGACGACATTCCCGGCACCGGTAAAACGACTTTGGCAAAAGCCCTTGCGAAAACGATTGCCGCGGATACCAAACGGATTCAGTTTACACCAGATTTGCTGCCGAGCGATGTGACCGGGATCAATTTCTATAACCAGAAAACTGGAGATTTTGTGTTCCGCGCAGGCCCCGTATTTACGAACATCTTGCTCGCCGATGAGATCAACCGCACCACGCCGCGTACCCAGTCGGCTCTGCTCGAATGCATGGCAGAGGGACAGGCGACCATCGACGGCGTGAGCTATCCGCTGCCGAAGCCGTTTTTCGTGATTGCCACCCAGAATCCGATCGAATCGCAGGGAACATTTCCCCTCCCGGAGGCACAGTTGGATCGGTTCTTTATGAAGCTCTCTCTTGGATATCCAGATCCGGCAAACGAAATGGCAATTCTCGACCGTTACGGAAACGGAGATCCCCTTGCGCAAATCGGGGCGGCGACAACAGCGGATGCAGTTCGTGCGGCTATGGCGGCGGTCGGGCAGATCACGGTCAGCGAAAGCGTCAAAAAGTATATCCTGTCTCTTACCGCAGCCACCCGGGAAAACGAGCGGATTCGTCTGGGTGTCAGCCCGCGTGGTTCCCTAGCACTGATGCGCGCTTCTCAGGCATACGCAGCGATGGAGGGCAGAGAATACGTGCTGCCGGATGATGTAAAGAAAACAGCAATCGCTGTGCTTTCCCACCGGATTCTCGCACGCACGCTCAACACCATCCATCTAACCGATACAAACGAACAGCTCATCGAACAGATTGTCGGAAAAGTGCGTGCACCGATCGAATGATACGAGCGTCATAAAAAAGAGGGTATATCATGCTGTTTTTCGCCATTATCGCCGCGACAGTGTTTGTGTATCTGCTCCAGTATTTTGTATACAAAAAATATGCATTCCATGCGCTCCGGTATCAGGTTGCATTGCAGTCGCCGGAGGTTTTTGAGGGGGACGAGCTGTACCTCTATGAGGAAATCGAGAATCACAAATGGCTGCCGATGCCCTTTGTTAAGGTGGATGCGGAACTGCCGGAGGGACTGGTGTTTGTTATCACCGACGGAGGACGAACAACCTATCCTCGTGTGATTCGAAGTATGTTTGTTCTGCGTGGTCGGGAAATGATCCGACGTCGTTGGAAAATCCGCTGCATGACGCGTGGCAGCTATGCGCTTGGCAGAGTCACGCTGCAGGCGGGCGACATACTTGGTTTTCATCTCCAGGCAAGAGTAATCGCACCTGAGGAAGAGCGTGGCACAGAGCTCGTGGTGCTGCCGAAAGCGGTGTCGCTCGAGAGGGAGTTCACCTCTTCCCGGTATCAGAGCGGTGACCGCATCACAAGACGCAGCCTGTTGACCGATCCGTTGTATCGTGCCGGGATCCGCGAATACGCGCCGGGTGATCCAATGAACCGCATCCATTGGAAGAAAACCGCCTCTGCCGGAGAACTGATGGTAAATGTAGAGGAGTACACCGACCGATTTGCGTTCCAAATCGTATTGAATATACAGTCGAAGGATCACGAAAAGACGATTCCCGGTCCGCCGTCTGCACCTATTTTCACGGAGGCATGTGTGACGGTTGCCGCGTCCATTCTCGACGCCGTTTCCAGCGAACGGATCCCCGTGCGTATTATCAGCAATATCGAACCGTCACACGTCATGCATGGAGCTGGGACTCCCTATGTCATGAGCGATGATGCCGAAGCGGATCCGGTGGGGGCAAGAATTTTCGTCTCCCCTGCTTATCGCGGACAGAACGATATGATCACCGCGCTCCGGATGCTCGCCTGCATGGAGGCGTATATCTCCGTTCCGGTGGAAAAAATGCTCGACCATATTGCAGCTCATCCCCATGCCTATGCCATCGGAGGAAATATCATTTTTATCTCCGCGTTTCTAAGCGAGCGAATGATCCATCTCGCACGACTGCTCCGACAACAGGGGATTCACATCTCATTCTACATCACGGGAACTATCAACAACGCGCTCATCATACCGGATGACGTGGAGGTTCACTTCAAAACCTATCTTGAAAAGGATGCCTGAGGGGAGAGAAAACATGCGTCTGTCCTATAAAACACTTTGTCGTCTGATTCCGCTGGTTTCTGTGTCCATGCTCCTTGTTCCGCCCGTCTCCGTCCTCCTGTCTGCGGCGTTTCTTGTAGACGATGTGTTTGCCGTGCGTGCCGTACCGTTCTTTTGGATTCCTGCTCTGACCATC
>CAVIKO010000108.1:3851-4961 GCA_963643035.1 bacterium | reverse complement strand
GCAATGGACAGTGTGTCAATTGTACCGTGTGGATTGACCGCGCACCGCGCAAAGCTCTATCCGTTAGATCCGTTCGACGCGGAGGATTGCATGCGGGTGATTGATCAGGTGACGCGCTTTGGAGACAAATGTCTCGCAGAATGTGGGGAACGGATTTTTTATGCGTCGGATGAGTTTTATGTGAAAGCAGGGTTGCCGCTGCCGGATGGTGTGTTCTATGGCGAATACACACAGATTGAAAACGGTGTGGGAATGCTGACTTCTTTTATGGATGAATTTCATTCTCTGCTCCGGATGCTGGATGACGAGGAAAAGCCGACACACCGCGAAGTATCAATAGCAACCGGGGAAGCGGCTTTCACGATGATTGAAGAATTGGTAAAAGAGGCTGAATCGATATGTCCGGGACTGCACTGTCATGTTTACAAGATCAAAAACACTTTTTTCGGCGGTCAGGTAACGGTCACAGGACTCCTCACGGGAAAAGATATGGCAGAGCAGCTATCCGGTAAACCACTTGGCGAAGTATTGTTGCTGTCGAGAACCACCCTGCGCAGCGAGGGGGATTTGTTCCTCTGCGGCATGACACCGGAGGAACTGTCGGGAAAACTCGGTGTACCGCTATGTTTTACGGAAAACGACGGCGCGTCATTTCTCGAAAATCTGCTTGGAATTGAGAATTGATCTTACTATATTGATATGTCAGTTTTGTTACACGCCACGGAGTTGCTTTTGCGCTGGGAATAGAGAAAGGAGAAACGGAAGGCGATAAACGCTTTCTGTCAAAAGATAGAATGGGAAAACCGGTAATTGCCATTGTGGGCAGGCCGAATGTGGGGAAGAGTACCCTTTTTAATAAGCTCATCGGCGAAAGACGCGCCATTGTCGAGGATACGCCGGGTGTCACGCGCGACCGTATTTACGGAGAAACGGAATGGCGCGGCAAAACGATGATTGTGATTGATACAGGCGGTATTGAGCCAAAAACGGACGATATCATACTCAAAAAAATGCGGGAACAGGCGCAAATCGCTATTGACACCGCAGATGTAATTCTCTTTATGTGCGACATCCGCACCGGACTGTTGGCGGACGACATTGATATTGCGG
>CAVIKO010000108.1:0-3841 GCA_963643035.1 bacterium | reverse complement strand
AAGCGGCAAGCCGGTTGTGCCATGCATCAACAAAGCGGATAAAATCGGGGATGTTGCGCCGGAATTTTATGAGTTTTATGAGCTTGGTTTCCCGATTGAGCCGATTGCACTTTCCTCTCTTCATGGCAGCGGCAGCGGCGATGTACTGGACGCAGTGTTGGATGCACTCCCGGATTTCGAGAATGAGGACGGCGAGCAGGATGTTATCAGCGTGGCAGTGATCGGAAAGCCGAACGCGGGAAAATCCTCGCTTATCAACCGAATTCTCGGTACCGACCGTCTTATCGTTTCCGACATTGCCGGAACCACACGCGACGCCATCGATTCCCGGTTCGAGAATAAGTATGGCAAGTACAACTTCATCGACACAGCGGGGATCCGCCGTCAGAGCAAGGTGGAGGAACGGATTGAGAAATACAGCGTATTGCGTGCAAAAATGGCGGTAGAACGGTCAGATGTCTGTCTGCTTGTGATAGACGCTATGGCAGGGATCACCGAGCAGGATGAGAAGATTGCCGGAATCGCACATGAAGCTGGCAAGGCGACGATCATCTGTGTCAACAAGTGGGATGATATTGAGAAGGACAACGATACTACAAACGAGTTCACGAAAAAGGTCTATAATGCGCTGTCCTACATGACCTATGCGCCGCTGCTGTTTATTTCGGCCAAAACCGGGCAGCGAGTTGAGAAGCTCTTTGAACAAATCAACTACGTTCACAATCAAACCAATATGCGTGCGTCTACCGGTATGCTCAACGATGTGCTGGCTGATGCGGTCGCAAGGGTACAACCGCCGTCGGATAAGGGTAGACGTCTGAAGATATACTATATGACCCAGTCGAGTGTGGCACCGCCGACTTTTGTGCTGTTCTGCAACAACGCGGAATTGTTCCATTTCTCTTATCAGAGATATATTGAAAATTGTCTGCGCGATACCTTTGGATTCCGTGGCACGCCAATACGGCTGATCATCCGCCAAAAAGGCGAGAACACGGAAGGGTAAGGAGTATTATGTTACGTCTGATCTTAAAATACAAGGTCGGCTATATGGGTATAATCGGTTATTTCTTTGATGAATTGCCATTACCCGTGGGATTGGCAATGATTCTGGTATATGTATTTATCCCTTATCTGCTTGGCAGCATCAATACTGCAATTATCGTCTCCTCAACGCTCTACCATGACGATATCCGCAAGCACGGAAGCGGCAACGCAGGTTTTACCAATATGATGCGTACCTACGGAAAAAAAGCTGCCGCGATTACATTTGCCGGAGATATTGGCAAAACCATTGTAGCAATTATGGTCGGCTGGTGTGTGTACGGCTATCTAAGTGCTTTTGTTGCAGGCTTTGCGTGCTTTATCGGACATATTTTTCCGGTATTTTATCAGTTTAAAGGCGGGAAAGGTGTACTTTGCCTTGCAACCATCGTTTTGATGACGGACTGGCGGATCTTTTTGATGCTGCTTGTCTTGTTTGTTGGTATTGTTTGGTCGACAAAATATATCTCTGCAGGCTCCGTTATATGCGCAATGGTATTTCCGATTGTTTTGGATCGCGTGAACGACACAGGATTATGGATCATTGAGTTGATTGCTGTTGCTATCGCACTGATCGTTGTCATCAAGCACCATACAAACTTGAAGCGTATCTTTGAAGGTACGGAGAGCAAATTTACATTTAATGTCAAATCCAAGGCGCGTGTGACGGGATCCACGAATACAGACGACAACTCCGGGGAGGATTCTACCAATGGATGATAAGATTGCCGCGTTTGCCGAAATCTGTCAGAAATGTGTACAAAATGGTGGAATCATCTCGCTGACCTTATACGATTCTGCTGAAGCCAATCTGCAAAAGGCACGCGGAAAATGCCGGATAATCGGCGGAAACGTCGTCCTACAGTTGGAGAGACAATGGTCGGAGGGCAGAGTTACACATGAGAATGTCCCGGCGGATGAAATCCCCAAAACTCTGCCGCGCTATATCCCGACGCAGTTTCACAAAGCGGAGCTTACAACCGGATACGGCACCGCGTCGCTTTTATGTTCCTCGAAAGGGAAGATCACGCTTCTCACCAAAGGGAGTATCCGTTCCGGCAGCGAAACTGTACAGGCGCGTACAGAGGGCAACGATCGCGATAAAAACAGACTGCTGACTGGTGCGGAGTCCTTTCTCCGTGCTCTGGATATTTCTGACGCGAATGGCAGAGTCCACGACAAAAAACAGCCCAAATTCCGTCAGATTTGTCGGTTTACGGAATACATCCGGGACGCGGCCGAAAGACTGCCAAAAACCGGAACGCTCTATGTAGCGGATCTTTGCTGCGGAAAGAGCTATCTCAGTTTTGCCGTGTATCATTATCTTACCACCGTGCTGCACCGTAAGGTCACAATGGACTGTGTGGATCGCAAGGCAAGCGTGATGGCAGAATGCGCGGAGATCGCAAAAACGCTCGGCTACACAGGAATGCACTTTACCTGCGGCGATATTTTTGAGTATATGCCCGCGCAGCGACCGCACATGGTGATTTCACTTCACGCCTGTGACACCGCGACAGATGCAGTACTGGAAGTCGCGATGAAGACCCGTGCGCAGATCATTCTCTCTACCCCTTGCTGCCACCACGATATGAACCGGCGCCTCGATTGTCCGACACTTGCTTTTATCGGAGATCGCCCCATGCTCCGTCAGAAATTCTGTGATGCAGCAACAGACGCGCTTCGCCTTTTACGCCTTGATGCGATGGGGTATAAAACAGATGCCACAGAATTGATTGACCCAGAGGATACACCGAAAAATATCCTTCTGCGCGGTTTTTTGCGTCCACGATTTGACAGAAGGAGCCCGGAGGCAGCTGAAAAATGGCAACTATACCGTGACGCGTATCGCTTTTTATACAACGATGAACCACCCGTGCTGCCGGAAGATAACACTCCTACGAAAATAGAATCTATAGAATAAGCAAAATTGCCGTAAAGAACGCATATTTTCCCATTACTTACAGTGAATTATGCCACAACAGGCTTCCAATGAAAGGTTGGTACAACAAATGGATCTGCAAATGCACATAGCAGCCATCAGCCGGACGGACATTTCCGCTGCAGAGCGTCTGGAATCCCTCCGTGTGATCGCTGCTCATACCGCGGAAATTGAGCGAACCGAACCCGGTATCTTTGTCAACAATCACATTCACACCTGCTACTCCTTCTCCCCTTATACGCCGACTTCCGCCGTATTTTACGCCTGGAAAGCCGGACTGCGTACCGCCGGGATCATGGATCACGACAGTGTAGGCGGTGTACGGGAATTCATTGAGGCGGGAAAAATCATGGGTATGCCGATTACCTGTGGCTTTGAATGCCGTGTCAATGTAAAAGGGACTGCATTGGAAGGCAAGAAGATCAACAATCCCGATCAGAAATCCTGCGCGTATCTAGCCATGCACGGGATTCCGCACCAGAGCGTCGAAAAAGCGGAAGCGGTTCTCTCTGGGATTCGCCTAAAAAGAAACGAACGAAACCGCAAAATGTGTGCGCGTATCAGCGAAATGACTGCGGCTGCAGGGATTACACTTGATTTTGACGCGGATGTGTACCCACTGTCCATGGCAAGAGAGGGCGGCAGCATCACGGAACGGCATATTCTGTTTGCGCTCACCCAAAAGATCACGTCTCGCTATCCCGACAGAACGGAGGCGTGTGATTTTGTGGAAACATTGACCGGCAAGCCGCTTGGCGAGAAGACAAGAGCAAAACTTCTTGACGCGCCAGACAATTTTTACGAATACGACATTCTCGGCGTACTCAAGGGGCATATGGTCGAACGGTTTTACAT
>CAVIKO010000107.1:0-5053 GCA_963643035.1 bacterium | reverse complement strand
AAACTCCTGCCGGATTACACCAAACGGTAATCCGGAGTGGGAATGGAATCTGTGCATTTCGGCTCATTTCGTATTATCATTTTTCGTTACATTTACACACCAAAGAACAGGAGATTGCCATGAATCAGCCTCCGGTATCGCGTGCCACCATGGGCAGACTGCCTCTGTATCTACGGTATCTGCAAAGCATCCGTGATCATTCCGAAAACACCTCCGCTGCTGCTCTTTCCCGTGCGCTTGGACTCGGTGAAGTACAAGTGCGCAAGGATCTCAGTGCGGTCAGCGGCGCGGGTCGCCCCAAAATCGGTTATAATACCGCGGAGCTTATCGATGCCATTGCTGCTTATCTCACGCATGATGCAAATGACGGCGGCGTCATTCTTGTCGGTGCCGGTAAGCTCGGGCGTGCACTGCTTGATTATGGTGGATTCAACGACTACGGTCTGGACATTGACGCGGCGTTTGACATTGCTGTGCCGGATGTGATTCACAGCCATTTCGGGAAACCGATCCTTCCCATGACGGACTTAGACGAATACTGCGTACTCCATCCGCCTGTAATCGGGATCATCACCGTTCCGGCAAACGCGGCGCAAGAGGTCTGTGACAAACTGCTCGCAAACGGCGTACGCGCCATCTGGTGTTTTGCACCCTGTACGCTGGCTGTACCGGAGGAAATCCCCGTGCAGTATGAAAATATGGCTCTTTCTCTTGCCTATCTGCGCAAACTCATCTGATTCATACCACCGCTATTTTGTACAATTTGTCCATAATAGCGGTGGTTCTATCCATTATCCAGAATATTTTTCTTTTCTCCCTGTATACCTGTATATGGGACACGAAACGGAAATATCGATATTCATCATTTGAAAGGAGGCGACCATGCACGTTTTCCCCTTTTGCATGGTAATTGTATGAAAGTCACCATTTGTATCGGCTCCTCCTGCCACATCAAGGGTTCTCGGCAGGTTGTGGAACAGCTTCAAAAACTGATTGCAGAACATGAGTTGGCAGACAAGGTGTCTCTCGCAGGTTCATTCTGCCTGGAACAATGTCAGAAAGGCGTTTGCGTCACCGTAGACGATCAGCTTTTCTCTGTTTCTCCGGAAACCGTGTGTGATTTCTTTACGGAACAGATCTTAAAACCACTTTCCAATACCTGAGGAATCGCTGATTTCCGGTGTTTTTGCGGCGAAAATTCCTAAATGCTTCTCATACAAAAACTCGATTCATGCAGCGTTTTCTTCGTGTACCTTATCATTCCATTTTTTGAGAAAGGAAGTAGAACATGGATTGTCTGACACTCAAAAAATCCAATTGTAAAAACTGCTATAAGTGTATCCGGCACTGTCCGGTAAAATCCATCCGCTTCTCCGGCAACCAGGCATACATCACCAGTGCAGACTGCATCATGTGCGGTCAATGCTTTGTCGTATGTCCACAGGACGCCAAGCAAATCGTAGACGAAACCGAAAAGGTCAAGGTGCTTCTCCAATCGGGCGCGCCTGTCTATGTCAGTCTTGCGCCGTCCTTTATCGCAAATTACAAAGGTGTCGGAATCGGTGCTATGCGGGAGGCTCTTTGTAAACTCGGCTTCACAGATGTGGAGGAAACCGCAATCGGCGCGACCATCGTCAAGAAGGAATATGAACGGATGGTTCGCGATGAAAACCGCGATGTGATTATCACCTCCTGCTGCCACTCGATCAATCTGCTCATCCAGAAATATTACCCTGCTGCGCTTCCCTGCCTTGCCGATGTTCTCTCCCCGATGCAGGCTCATTGTAAGGACATCAAAAGACGCCATCCGGAAGCGAAAACGGTTTTCATCGGTCCTTGTGTCTCCAAAAAAGATGAGGCACAGCGGAGTCCAGACCTTGTGGACGCTGTTTTGACCTATGATGAGCTGACCGCATGGTTGAAGGCAGAAAATATTGAACTGACCGAAAGTCTCGATAGTGAGGAAAACAGCCGTGCCCGCCTTTTCCCCACCACCGGCGGTGTTCTCAAAACAATGGCCCTGGACAATCCAAACTTCACATATCTTGCCATCGATGGTAGGGAAAACTGTAAGGAAGCACTGGAAGATGTCATCAGCGGCAAGACGCACCACTGCTTCATCGAAATGTCTGCGTGCGTCGGGAGTTGTGTCGGCGGTCCTGTAATGGAGAAATTCCATAATTCGCCAGTACAGGATTACATGGCGGTATCGCGATATGCCGGAAAATCGGATTTCGAAGTTGAGCAGCCCGATATGCTCTCTCTGCGCAAGACATTCCCGGAAATCGAACGTGGTACGAAAATGCCGAGTGAAGAGGAAATTCGCAATGTGTTGCGCCAGATGGGAAAAATGAAACCGTCCCAGGAACTGAATTGCGGCTCGTGTGGCTACGATACCTGTCGGGAAAAAGCAATCGCGGTATGTCAGGGCAAAGCGGAAATATCCATGTGTCTGCCTTATCTGAAAGACAAAGCGGAAAATTTCTCCGACACCATTTTCCGCAATACCCCGAACGGTCTGATTGTGCTGAACGAAAAGCTAGAGGTGCAACAAATCAACAAAGCAGCGCAGAAAATTCTCAATCTCCGTTCTCCCGCGGATATTCTCGGCGATCAGGTTGTGCGAATCATGGAACCCGGCGACTTCATCGACGTGTTGAACAGCGGCAAGAGTCTCCACAACAAGCGCACCTACCTTGCGGAATACGAAAAATACGTAGACGAAACGATCGTATACGACCGGGAATATCGGCTGTTGGTTGGTATTCTCCGCGATGTGACCGAGGAAGAAATGCAGCGCGAGAAGAAGGAGGACATCAGCCGTCAGACCGTGGAAATCGCGGATCGCGTGGTGGACAAGCAGATGCGGATCGTGCAGGAAATCGCGTCTCTGCTCGGAGAAACCGCAGCAGAAACGAAAATCGCATTGACCAAGTTGAAGGAGTCCATCAGCAATGAATAATTTGTGTGCAGATATTGGCTGGAAAAGCATCAATCATGAAGGCGAACAGCTCTGCGGCGACCATGTGGATATCGTGGAGCAGAGTGAGCGTTCCACAGTGATTGTTTTGGCAGACGGACTGGGCAGCGGTGTGAAGGCAAGCATCCTCTCTACACTGACCTCAAAAATCATCTCAACCATGATGGCGGAGGGACTGTCCCTTGAGGAATGCGTATCCACCATCGCGGCGACTCTGCCGATCTGTTCTGTACGCGGCGTGGCGTATTCGACCTTCACAATCATTCACCTCCTCGACAATTCCACTGTGGAGCTGATGCAGTACGACAATCCGCATATCATTATGATCCGGAATTGTGAAAACTACGAATATCCACGCAATGAGCTTCACATCGACGGTAAGAGCATCTTCCACTCAACCATCAAATTACAGGAAAATGACATCTTAATCGCCATGAGCGACGGATGCTCCCATGCCGGAATTGGTATTTCCTATAACTTTGGTTGGACGCGTGAGGATATTGCCGATTTCATGACAACGTTTGCCCATGTCGGATACAACGCGAAAACACTTGCAACCATGCTCATCGACGAGTGCGACCGCTTGTACGAACATAAGCCAGGCGACGACGCGACCGCCTGTGTAGTACGGATCCGCCGCCGCGAGCCGATCAATCTCCTCTTTGGGCCACCGCGCAACCGAGACGACTGCGACCGCATGATGTCGCTCTTCTTCTCCAAAGAAGGCAAACATATCATTTGCGGCGGCACCACCTCCTCCATCGCGGCAAAATACCTACGCAAGCCTCTGAACGTAAGCCTCAACTTTGAGGAAAGCGACATTCCGCCTACCGCCGAACTGGAGGGAGTCGATCTTGTGACAGAAGGCGTCATCACCGTAAACCGTGTGATCGAATACGCTAAAGATGCGCTTGACAAGAACGAGAAGTATGAATACTGGAGCACACACCGGGACGGTGCCTGCCTCATCTGCCGTCTCCTCTTTGAGGAAGCGACAGATATCAACTTCTTCGTCGGCAGAGCGGTCAATCCGGCACACCAGAATCCCGACCTACCGATCAACTTCAACATCAAAATGAACCTCGTGGAGCAATTATCCGCTGCTCTGAAGCAAATGGGCAAACGGATCAAGATTAGCTACTTTTAAAACGAGGAAAAATCCCCTGTTCCATTTCTGGAAAAGGGGATTTTCGTTACATCCTTATGTATCGTCGCGGCCCAATAAGGCTTTCCAAATTCACATACGACAATGCGTCGTTAGATAACGCAGTTCCCTTTCCGTATTCTGTGCAATTGTTTTCCGTTATTTTCTCTTGCTTTTGCCGCCGATGTATGCTATACTATAGAAAATTCTGCCATAGGAGAAAGGCGAATCATTATGAAAATTCATTTTTTGGGTACCGGGGCGGCGGATTGGGATCCCTCTCTCGCTACTACAGACCACAATTTCCGCAGATTTTCGAGTATTCTCGTGGACAATTGCCTGCTGATTGATCCGGGACCATGTCTGCCGGAGTTTGTGCGTACCTTTGACTGCCCGATGCTGTTCACCGATCCGGGATTGGATGCGATTGTCAACACGCACCGCCATGACGACCATTACTGCGACACGACTGTGGATTGGCTAGGACGGGAGAAATTTCTTGAAACACCCGCGTGGAGCCATCTAGAAACAGCTCATCACAAAATCGACGCGTATCCGGCGCATCACGGTACGGTAAAGAATGCTGTCCATCTGGTGATTGAGAATAAGGTGGACGGAAAACGGTTCTTCTACGGCTGCGACGGATCGTTCCTCTATTACGAAACGGCTCATGCGCTTCTTGGTCAGCATTTTGACCTCATGATCTTCGATGGCACGATTGGCGATATTCCGGGTGAATACCGGATCTTTGAACACAACAATCTGCCATTGGTTCGGGAATTAAAGGCAGCTTTCTCGAAAAATTGTCCGCGCTTCATGATCTCCCATCTTGCCCGCACGCTCCATCCGATTCATGATACGGAAGCACCGATGCTCGCAAAGGAAGGCATTGAAGTAGCCTGCGACAATCTGGTGCTGGAGGTCTAAGG
>CAVIKO010000106.1:0-5115 GCA_963643035.1 bacterium | reverse complement strand
GGAAGATCCCTAAGAAGGGTGTAGGGCAGAGCCCTCATCCTTCTTAGGCGCCCCGCGAGGGATCAATAATCCCGCACCGATCCGGTGCATAGAGAAAATCCAGCCGCAAGGCAATAATGCCGCCCCCGCGAGGGAAAAAACGCAGCATAGCTGCATAAAAAATCAAAAAGCCCCCGGACAAAGTCCGGGAAATGCGAAAGGAGGCAGTGCGCCGTGAAAGAGAATAAAACCCCGGAGTCGCTCCGGGAACGGATCCATGGGTTCTTTCTCGGTTTGCAAATCGAGAAAGAACCCATCCTGCGCTGCCTGCTGATGCTCACGCAAATCGTCTTTTTCGCACTGCTGCAAACCACGCTGTTCACGCGCTTCCGTCCGTTTGGCGCGGTGCCGGATCTCATGCTGCCCCTCGTCATCGGAATCGGGATGACCGTCGGGGAACGGTACGGCGCGGTGGCGGGATTGCTCGCGGCATTCACCATCGAATCGCTCGGCGGCGCGCCGCTCACCATTCTGCCGCTTCTCTATATGCCCGCCGGATACGTCTGCGGAATTCTGACCGATCAGTATTTCCGCGACAGCGTACCGGTTCGCGCCATGTTCACTGCGATTGCCGCCGTTCTGCGCGCTCTGTGGACCATCCTCATCCTGTTCATGACCGCCGGAAACGTCTCCCTCCCCAACGCACTCACCCACGCCGCCCTGCCGGAAATCGCCGCGACCCTGCTTTTCGCCGCCCTCCCCCACGCCGCGACCTACCTCTATCGCCTGATCAAATAATATTCCCGCCTCGTACCGCACACACTATACGGGATATGTGCAGCGAAAATTTCCTCTTGACAAATTTCCACCGATGTGGTATACTATAGGCAATCGATATACACGAAGTATATCCCGCCTGCATAAACAATCGTATATCCACGCATATTGTATCACGAAGATACATTTCCGCAAAACGCCGGAGGTGTATCTTTTTTTGTGCCGCACGTGCCGTTTGTCCGGTGCACGGCTTCCATTTCTTTCAGGAGGTACGCTATGTCCACAATTCCATCCGCATCCTACACACATTCCCATATCCGTCTCCGGCATCTGACCGTATCCGCTCTTTGCCTCGCCCTTTGTCTCGTACTGCCGTTTCTGACCGGGCAGATTCCGCAGATCGGCGGGATGCTCTCGCCAATGCACATTCCTGTATATTTATGCGGCTTTCTCTGCGGTCCGTGGTGGGCGGCCGCCGTCGGAATGATCGCCCCGCTGCTGCGCAATCTCCTCTTCCATATGCCGCCGATCCTGACCGCAGTCGCCATGACCTTTGAGCTTGCCGCCTACGGGATCGCCGCGGGACTGTTCTGGCGTCTCTTCCGCCGCCTGACAAACGGAAAATTCTGGGTGATCTACCCCGCCTTGCTCTGCGCCATGCTCTGCGGGCGCGTGATCTGGGGACTGGCGCGATGGATTCTCGCCGCCGCCGGAGCCACGGAATTTTCCTTTGCCGCTTTCCTTGCCGGCGCGTTTGTGTCCGCATGGCCGGGAATCCTGCTCCACCTCGTGATCGTCCCGCCGCTCGTCCGCGCTGTATACAAGCAGATGGAATAAATCGGAATAAAACAGAAAAAGCAGGCTGCCCGTTGCGCAACCTGCTTTTTTTCCTTTTCGATGGGGATTCTGCGCCTTTGCGGCAAGGATTTCCGCTTCATATGTCCGCTTCCGCCATGTAGCGCGCGCCGTTTTCGCGGATGAACTGCTTTCTGCCGGGAAGATCGTCGCCGAGGAGCGTCTCAAAAATTTTTGCCGTTGCCGCCGCATCCGAGGGGGTGATGCGAATCAGGCGGCGGGTCGCGGGATCCATCGTCGTTTTCGACATCATTTCCGGCTCGTTTTCACCGAGTCCCTTCGACCGCTGGAGGGTGTATTTGATCCCCTGCTCCTCCAGATCCTTGACAATTTTCGCCTTTTCCGGCTCGTTGTAGGCAAACAGTGTCTCGCCTTTTTGCGGCGTAATTTCAAACAGCGGGGACTCCGCAATGTAGATTCTTCCCGCATTGATCAGCGACGGCAGCAGGCGGTAGAAGAGGGTCAAAAGAAGTGTGCGGATCTGGAATCCGTCCTCATCGGCATCCGTACAGATGATGATCTTCGCCCACTTCAGGTTCGCCATATCGAACGGTACCATGTCCTCCTTCCGCTTCGTTTTCACCTCCACACCACAGCCGATCACGCGCAGAAGATCGACGATGACCTCGCTCTTAAAGATACGGTCGTAACCCGCTTTCAGGCAATTTAACGTTTTGCCGCGCACCGGGATGATCGCCTGAAAATCCGCGTTCCGCGCCAGCTTGCAGGAGGACATAGCGGAGTCTCCCTCCACGATGTACACCTCGCGCACCGCCGGATCCTTGGAACGGCAGGAGACAAATTTTTCCACCCGGTTTGCCATATCGGTGGCGGAGGTCAGCTTCTTTTTCAGATTCAGCCGCGTATTCTCCGCCGTTTCGCGCGCCCGCTTGTTCACGAGCGCCTGCTGCGTGAGCCGATCCGCCTCGCCGGGATTTTCCGCGAAATAGATTTCCAGCTGTTCCTTCAAAAACGCCGTCATTGCCTCGGCGATAAAGGAATTGGTGATCGCCTTCTTCGTCTGGTTCGCGTAGGACGCTGCCGTAGACATTGAGCTTGTGACGAGAATAAGGCAGTCCTCGATATCCGCGAACGTGACCTTGGCTTCGTTTTTGTTATATTTATTCAGTTTTTTGAGCCGCTGATCCACCGCCCAGACAAACGCCGTCCGCACCGCGCGATCCGGAGAGCCGCCATGCTCCAGGAAGCTCGAGTTGTGGTAGTATTCGATCACGTGGATCGTCTTGGACACGCAGAACGACACGTCGCAGAGAAGATTGTAGTCGTGCATATCGTCCCGGTCGCGTCCGCGTGTCTCCAGATGCCACAGAACGGGCTTTGTCTCCGCGGTATCCCCTGCGATCTCGGTCACGTAATCGAGAATTCCGTTTTCGTAGTAAAATTCCGTCTCCGAAAACGATTCGTCCTCCTCCTGCCACCGAAAAACGAACCGGATTCCGGCGTTGACAACCGCCTGCCGCTTGAGCATATCGTCGTAGTATTCCCGCGGCACGTCGATCTCCGTGAATACGTCGAGGTCGGGCAGCCACCGGATCACGGTACCGGTGCGCCGCTCGTTTTTCGGGAGCTTTTTGACCGTATATTCCGTGACGGGTTCGCCGCGTTCAAAGGAAATCTCGCCGACGGTATCTCCCTTATACGACTTCACCTGGAAATATTTAGAGGAATACTGCGTCGCGCACGCGCCGAGTCCGTTTAATCCAAGTGAATATTTATACACTGCTCCTTCATCGTTGTTGTTGTATTTGCCGCCTGCGTACAATTCGCAATAGACAAGCTCCCAGTTGTATTTCTGTTCGCGCTCGTTCCAATCGAGGGGGACACCGCGTCCGAAATCCTCGATCTCCACGGAATGATCGCGGTAGGCGGTGATCAGTACGCGATCGCCGTAGCCTTCTCGCGCCTCATCGACGGCGTTGGACAGGATCTCGAAAATCGAATGCTCGCAGCCCTCCAGCCCATCGGAGCCGAAAATAACCGCCGGACGCTTCCGCACCCGATCCGCGCCCTTCAGAGAGGTGATGGACTGCTCATCGTAGATCTTTTGCCGCGGCGCGGACTTCCTGACGGATTTTTCCGCCGTCCCGTCTGCTTCCGCGATTTGGGTTTTTCTGGTTTTTGTTTTGGTTTCTTTTTCCATTCTGTATCCTTTATGGGGAAAGATTCGATTATGCTGAAATGCACAAATTTGTTTTATTTCAATATGTGGGGGAGTCGAGTCTCCAGCCATCGTCGGTGTGGATCATGGTGATTTCAATCTCCACGTCCGGCAGACCGTTCACGCTGCTGGGAACGGAGAAGGTGACGGTATTTTTCTCATTTTCGAGGATCTTCGCCTGGGCGCAGTCATAGGTTCGATCGAGGGGGATGGCTTCCTCCGCCAGATTGAGCCGGACGGTAAGCGTATCGCCGTACTGGATGTATCGGGCGTAGGTGGCGGTTTTCGTGACTTCATTTTCGGTTCCCTCGTCAAAGGTATCGCTGATTCCGGAGAAGGCGCGTTCAAACAGATATTCCGCATACGACGGCGAAAAGACTGCTTCGGTGGCAGTCCGGATCTCCTCCTCGCTCTGGAACGCGGCATCTGTGGCGACCGGATGGTAATTGATGGAGGTGACATCGGTATCGAACGAGGCGTAGAAGCGTTCCACGTCCTCGCGGTCGTCCGAGATGGGCAGACCCTCACCGAAATACACCTCGTTCAGGAGATACGACTGTTCGACAAGCTCCGTCAGTGCATCGCGCACCTCATCGGGATCGTTCGCCGGCGCGCAGGCTGCGAGCAGAAAGCATAGTGGGAGTATAAAGAGTATTTTTTTCATACCTCAGGAACCTCATGAAGCGTACCGCCCGTCTTTTCAATCTGCTCCATGCTCTTACGCAGGCGCGCCCTGTTTTCCTCTCTGTAAAACGGGTCCTCTGTTTTCACATCAAATGGCAGACGATTCTCACGCAGTACCGCTTTCACAAACATATTGATCGCAACCGAAACATTCATCCCGGTTTCATCACAAAATTCTTCAAATCTGCGTTTATCATCACTGTTCATACGAACGCTAAGGGTAGCTTGTGCCATAGTATCATCCTCCACAGAGTAGTATTGATATATACAGTATACCACACACTGTGTTACTTTGTCAATACAGTGTGTGGTATGTTATGTCCTTTTCTATATCGATGTGTTTTTTCCCTCGCGGGGGCGGCTTTTTCTATGCACCGGATCGGTGCGGTGGGATTGCCTTGCGGCTGGATTCTCTATGCACCGGATCGGTGCGGGATTTTTGATTCCTCGCGGGGCGGGTGGATTTTCCATGCAGCTGTGCCGCTGCGGCAGCTTTTTGATTCCTCGCGGGGGCGGTCAGAGAGGTAGAGATGGATTTGCGAATCCCTCTCTACCTCTCCGACACCTCTCCACTCACCCTGATGGGGTGCCGCTGCGGCGGGCATATATGCTGCCGCGGGTTTCTGCCAATATTGGTATCT
>CAVIKO010000105.1:0-5310 GCA_963643035.1 bacterium | reverse complement strand
GTCCGGTGTATCCTCTTTCTCAGAAACGGACGTTTTGCGGAAGAGGGACGCCCACAGCGGTGCGGATTTTTCCTTTTTCTGCGATTCCGCAGACTTCGTATCGGTCAAAGCCTTCCCGGACTCTTCCTCCACAGCCGGACTTTCGTTTGTTTCCGCTCCATGCGGTGAGGCCGGAGTATCCGAAGTATGCGCCTGTATCGGCTCGTCCGCTCTGCGCTCGGGAAGCTCTTCCGCATCCTCTGTTTTAGGAAGATCCTTCATCAAATCCGCGAGGGAAACCATTTTCGCGTTTCCGTTCTGATTGTCTTCTGCCGCCGGATTCTCCGCTGCGCCGCTTTTCGCCGCGCTGTTATTAGACCCCTCCTCGGCAGGATGCAGGTTTTTATTCTTTTCGCGATTATTTTCCATCCGGTTTACCTCCGAAGCGATGCGGTACGGTCAGTTTGTCGATATAGAAAACAAGCAGATTCATCACAAGAATAGCAAACGATACGCCCTCCGGGTACGAACCGAAATACCGGATCAGCACCGTGAGGAGTCCGCATCCTACACCATAGAGCAGTCTGCCGTTTTTTGTGACGGGACTGGTAGCATAGTCGGTCGCCATGAAGATCGCACCGAGCATCAGACCGCCCGCGAAGAGTTCGGAAAGCATGAAATCAACCGCCACGCCGCCGGTTCTCGGGAAAAGATATGTGAGAAGCGCAACCGTTCCGATATACGCGACCGGAATATGCCACGTGATGACCCGGCGGATCAGGAGATACACGCCCCCCGCGATAAGGAGCAGCGATGATACCTCGCCGATGCAGCCGCCGGTATTGCCGATAATGCTGTCAAAAAGATTCGTGTCAGGCAGACTGCCGTTTTTGAGAGATGCAAGCGGTGTTGCGCCTGCCACAATGTCCGCCTCCTCTAGTACCACGGAAAGATCGTTTATTTTCTGTCCCGCCTGTGGGAATCGGCTCATATAACCTGCCCACGACGAGAACAGGAACACACGTGCCGCCAACGCCGGATTCACAAAATTCTTTCCGATACCGCCGAAAAGCTGCTTGACAACCACAATGGCGAAGAAAGCTCCCACCACGGGCATCCACAGCGGCACGGATACGGGTAGATTCATACAAATGAGCAATCCCGTAACCACTGCGGAAAAATCGCCGATGGTCACATTCCGGTGCAAAAGCATTTCTGCCGCTGCTTCAAAGCCGACCGAGCATCCGACCGCCAACACGCATAGGAGCAGTGCGCGCCATCCGAATACATATACGCCCCAAAACATGGCGGGAACGAGAGCGATGATCACGTCGAGCATGATAGAGGCGATGTTTTCGGGATTGCGAAGATGCGGTGAGGGCGACACCGTGAGAAATTCCGGCATCGTGATTTTTTTCATACGGGCAGTCGTTTCCTCTGCGGCGATATTCTCCGGGGATCGTTTTTCCGTAGGTGTATTTTCCAAGGAATCGGTCTGACCGTTTTTTTCCATATTGTCCACTTCTTCTACCTCTCTCGGAATCACTTCTTCTCGTGTTCGGCGCTTCTCTGGCGGATCGCCTTGAGGGACGCCTTCGCGTGCCGGATGTGCTGCACGATTTCCACGCCGCCCGGACAGTTGTAGGTACAGGAACCACATTCCACGCAGGACTCCGCACCATATTCTGCCGCACGTTCCCACTCGCCTTTTCCAGCATACTGGGCGATATAATTCGGCATCAGGTGCATCGGACAGTTCGCCACACATTTGCCGCAGCGGATACAGGTGTTCACCGCGTTCTTTTTTCGGTCAAACCGTTCGGACAGGACAAGAATCGCACTGGTTCCCTTGGTGACGGGCATATCGGGATCCCACTGCGCCTGTCCCATCATCGGACCACCGGAAATGAGCTTCTGCGGTTCCCGCTTCAATCCCCCGCAAAACGCGAGGATGTCGTTTACCGTGGTGCCGATCGGCACAATAAGATTTTTCGGCGTGCGCACACAGTCTCCGTCCACAGTCACAATACGACGAATGAGCGGCATTCCCTTGGCAAACGCATGGAAAATCGCCGCGCACGTCTCCGCATTGAAAATTACGCAGCCAACATCGGCAGGTAGTTTCCCGACCGGCAGTTCCACCCCCGTTAGCGCGTAGATCAGCTGTCTTTCGTCGCCCTGCGGATATTTTGTTTTCATCACGCGCACCTCGATCATGGAGGAATTCGCGCAAAGCTCCTCCAGATGTCCAATGGCGTCGAGCTTGTTGTCTTCGACCGCGATATACGCTGTATGTACGCCGAGAGCTTTCAGTAAAATCTTCACCCCATTGATGACGGAGGCGGGATTTTCCAGAAGCAGCCGATGGTTGGCCGTGATGAATGGCTCGCATTCCGCACAGTTCACAATGATCTTGTTGACCTTGCCGACCGCGGATGCAATTTTCGCATGAGTTGGGAACGTTGCGCCGCCCATACCTGCGATCCCGGCGTTCTTCACGACCTCGATGATTTCCTCCGTCGTGGCATCTGCCAATCTGCCGCGGTAGGGCTGCATATCGGGACAAGGCGTGTCCAATCCATCGTTTTCGATCACGACATTCTGTCTCCGGTTGCCGGACGGCGTGGCGGTCTCTGTAATGGCGACGACCTTGCCAGACACGCTCGCATGTACGGGGCATCCGAGCCCGGTTTCCGGCATCTCCCCGATCTTCTGTCCCATCGTCACCGTATCTCCCACCTGTACGATCGGCTTACAGGGTGCGCCGATGTGCTGGGACAGGGGGATGGTTACCGTTTTGGGCGGTGCGAAAACTTCGATCCGGCAGCGTCTGGTATTCTTGTATTCCTCTACATGGATACCGCCGTTAAAGGTATATGCCAAGTTTTTCACCTCTCAGTTGGTCTTTAGATTCGCTCTGAACCTATCTATATACCGTATGTGGCAATTGGAGGCAGAACGATTTCGGAAAGCCGCCGCTGTAAGAAGCCTCTGATTGCAGGCTTCCTTTTGTTTCAGTGGTCCGTCATTTCGGATCTTTTGATACAAATGGTTCGATTTATGCAGCATTTCCTTAGCTACCATATATTATACAATAGACCTGCGCACAAAACAAGGCGTATTGTCAAAAAAAACACAAAAAATCAGCCGACTTTTGTTTTCGACTGATTTTCATATGTTGCCAGTCCTTTTGCGGACAGGTAAGAATCCGCCTGCCTCAAGATATATTGGTAGCGTATCCCAAGGAAGCCGCAGCTTTCAGGCGGATCTCCAGCGTTTCCTCAGAAAAGCACCGCATCCGGAAACAGGGCAAGAAAACGAATATTCTCTTTCCGCACCGTGTATGTTTTTCCGCGCAGATACGAGAGCGACGCGGCGTTATATTCCGGCGGGAAGGCAAAGGTGATTCGATAGGAGTACAGTGCCTGATGTGTATAACCTGCCTTACGGTCGTTTTTGTTCGCACCGTATTTCCCCTCGCCCAAAAGCGGGTACCCCGCATAGGCGAGATGTGCGCGGATCTGATGGGTTCGTCCGGTGAAAAGACGTACCTCCAACAGGGTCAGATCCCGGTCGCGGCTGTAGGTTATGGGTGTGCATCCGGTACGGATCTCACGGGAACCAGGTTTTGGTATATCGGACACGGCGACGGTTTTCGTTCTGTAATCCTTGCGCAGATAACCGGAGAGAATCCGCGCCTCCGGAAATCTGCCGTGTACAGCGCAGAGATACCGCTTTTCAATATATCCCGCACGGATCGCCTCGTTCATCAGGCGCAGGGTCGGCGCGTTCTTTGCAAAAATAACGATCCCGCCTGTGTTCCGGTCAATCCGGTTGCACAGTGCCGGAGCAAAGGAATGCTCCGCTTCCGGATCGTATTCGCCTTTTTGCCATAGGTACGCCTGCAGCGCAAAGAGCAGAGTCTCCCGCTCGCTCTCCGCCGTTCGATTGCTGTCTCCCTCATCTCCGGTATGTACCAGCACTCCCGGTTTCTTATCGCAGAGAATCAGATTCTCATCCTCATACACAATCTCCGGAACATGGCGGATCCGGGCAAATTCCGCTGTTTTAGAGGCGATCGACGGTGTCGCAGCGGATGCGTTTGACGCATCTGTTTCCGCATACCTCTTCTCTGCGTCGGATACACCATCGAAGAACTCATCCGGGATGTACATTTCCACCACGTCGCCGACGGAGAGAATATCGTTTTCATGCGCACGGGAACCGTTTACCTTAATTCGCTTCTTGCGGATGTACTTATAAAGCAGAGACTGGGGCAGCCCCCGGACTGTTTTGGTAATAAACTTGTCCAGTCGCTGCCCCGCGTCATTGGTATTGCACGTAAAACTGCGCATTTTTATTTGGTGCCAAACAGACGGTCGCCGGCGTCGCCAAGTCCCGGTACGATATACGCGTGATCGTTCAGGTATTCATCCAGTGCCGCGGCGTAGATCTCCACGTCCGGATGCTCTGCCTGAAGTCTTTCCACACCTTCGGGAGCCGCTACCAGGCAAAGGAGCTTGATCTGCGTACAGCCGCGCTTCTTCAGCATTTGGATCGCTCCGGAAGCAGAGCCGCCGGTTGCCAACATCGGGTCGCACAGGATGATGTAGCGTTCCTCGATGTCGAACGGGAGCTTGCAGTAATACTCGACAGGCTCATGGGTATCGGGATCGCGATACAAACCAATATGACCTACTTTTGCGACCGGTACGAGACTGAGCAGTCCATCCACCATGCCGAGTCCTGCACGCAGGATCGGGATAATGGCGAGCTTTTTACCCATGATCATGCCGCCCTTCATCTTCGCGACAGGCGTTTCGATTTCTACCTCGTGTAGCGGAAGTTCGCGGGTGATCTCATACCCCATAAGCATAGCGATTTCGGAAAGCAGTTCGCGGAAGTCCTTGCTGCCGGTGTCCTTGTCGCGCATGATGGACAGCTTATGCTTGATGAGCGGATGGTCAACTACATGGAATTTCTCGAAATTCATTTGATTCCTCCTTGCCGATGTACGGCTCTTTATACGGATACGCTTCTTTACATTCCGCATTATTATACCGCAAACTTTTCCGGAATGCAACCCTATCGGGAAAATTTCATGGATTTTTTTCGTGGAAATCCGCACACGCTTGACAAAATCGCTCCGATACGCTACAATAGTATCGACAATCTATGGGTGAGTGGGAATGATGTACAGCTGAACTGTGAAGCGATCCATCCCACTCTTGAGAATTTCCTTAACAGGAAATTCTCCGACGGTAGGCTTATAGCATTGAGTGGGAATGATGTACAGCTGAACTGTGAAGCGATCCATCCCACTCTTGAGAA
>CAVIKO010000104.1:0-5344 GCA_963643035.1 bacterium | reverse complement strand
TTATAATTGTAGCGAATATTACCTATACATTCCATGTATACGACAGATTGTCTGCGATGAATAACGATTTATCGGAGAAGATGATTGATGCGAATCGAATAGACGATGCTATAGATACTTACAATATGGGTAAGGATGTACGACTGTACCGACAGGATCAAATTGTTTTTAAGGTAATGGATGATGGGTATCGTCTAACACGCGAAGGCTTTGAAAAGATGGCACGAGCCCGATTTAAAGCGAATATACCTCTTACTCTGTTATCCAGTGTGATGAATATTGGCGTATATAGCTTCATCTGTTCTTATGCAGTAGCGGGTGTACTGCCCATCGGAGGTATCGTGAAATATGTAGGCGTGACGCAGACGCTCATTGCAAGGATCATTGCAATTTTCAATATCGCTGGTGAATATAGTGGTAACACACAGTTTGTAGCGGATTATATGCGTTATTTGGAACTGCCCTCCTCCATGAAACCGACTGTAGTTGATGATAAATATACAAACATACCACGAATCACGAAAGATAGTGAACTTGCTTTTTGTGATGTTTCTTTCCGGTATCCTGGAGCGGAGCAATATGCCGTGGAACATATAAATTTACGTATCCGCGTGGGAGAGAAGATCGCTTTGGTTGGTCAGAACGGATCCGGGAAAACGACACTTATCAAATTGATGTGCCGTTTGTACGATCCAAACGAGGGGGAGATCACCTTAGATGGCGTAGATATCCGCAGGTACGATCCAGCACAATATCTACGAGTGTTTTCAATTGTTTTTCAGGACTTCAGTCTGTTGTCCCTTTCTCTCGGACAGAATGTAGCGGCAGCAGAACAGTATGACAATATGTATGCGGAAGAATGTCTTCAGAAAGCTGGTTATGATCGAAGACCGGAATCTTTTCCGCATGGATTGGATACGATACTGTATAAAGATTTTGATCCGCATGGGGTGGAGATTTCGGGCGGAGAAGCACAAAAAATCGCTATTGCACGCGCACTTTACAAGGACGCACCGATTGTAGTGCTCGACGAACCTACTGCGGCCCTGGATCCAATCGCTGAAGCAGAAGTGTACACTCGTTTTGACGAGATCACCACAGGTAAAACAGCTGTGTATATTTCCCACCGCATGGCATCGTGTCGCTTCTGCGACCGCGTTGTTGTCATGGACGGTGGCAGACTGGTGCAAGAAGGCTGTCATGACACGCTTGTGGCGGATGAAACAGGCAAGTATCATGAACTGTGGGCGGCCCAGTCGCAGTATTATGCGTGTTGAAATGTTGCATCACTTTGAAATGAATCAGAGACAATGTGTTCCGTTGAGAACAGTTGTGTTGGTTTTAATTGAAATCTAAGTGAAATAAAGTTAGCGGTGAATAAAATGACAAAAACAAAGACCTATAACTTTGACAAGGACTACCTCATACTAAACGAGATGTCCGCTAGTTACTTATATTCCGAAAAGCCCTTCTCCTATTACGATTCCTCCAGGCATTCCGGTAAGCCTTGTCCCAAAACAAAGAAGGTGCCGTTTTGGGGGAAAGTTCAGTTTCAGAAGAAGCTGGATCACAGCAAACACAAAGGAAATCGTATTTATACCTATAAATGCAATATATATTGTGACCATGCGTGTATTGTCCTTCCCAATATTACCTTAGATGCTCCTTCTCAGATTTGGCTGAACGGCAAACTTGCTTTTGCACAGAGAGGATTCTGGCAATTAAATGGATTGCTGGCATTCAATAAGGAAATCAACACCTTTGAGATTGTCACGGATTCTCATACCATTCCCTCTGTAACGATTCGGCTGTTTAAAGGGGACCGTGAATCAAAACCATCCTTTACCTCGCGCTTGTATCAATCCTACATGTTTACGAACAGATTGATCGATGTAGCAACAAATGGGGATGTTTTCATTGATGGTGGTCTCAAGAGTATTCTTGTTACAAAGCTAGAAATCCGTGATATGCCGGATACATATCGCCTTGTGATCGAGGATTCGGATGAGCGTGTATATCAAGAGCTAGATGTCGCCTTTTCAGAAACATATACCTTTGATACAAAGACCCTGCCGCAAGGCACAGGCGATTTCTTGTTTTATTTGATGCGTATCTATATCGGAGATATGGATACGGGATACTATAGCATTGTCTTTCGAAGCAATCTGGTAAAGAGCATGGAAGAAATCGTTGACTGTGCCAGAGAACATCTCCGGATACATGGAGGGGACGGTCAGATTGAGTTGCGGATTGAGGAACTGTTGAACGATCTGAACGCTGTAGATTTCCAAAAGGAATGGATGCATTACGCGGAAGAAATCCAAGAGTTAAAGGAACTACTGCAGCGTACAAAGAGCGGCCAGGAAACCATTGACGGAAAGATCCTATATCGCTCCCGGCTCGATAACAAGCCAAAACACATCCTGTATACTGTATCAGGTGGTAAATACGACGCAAACAAAAAATACCCGCTATTCGCACATATCGCTCTGTATGATTACGAATATTGGTCTAAGAAGTTCGTAGGATATATGGACAATGCCGTAATTTTTGCGGATATCGTTGGACGAGGTGTCAATTTGGGCGCCTATGTTGGAGAAGCAGCGATCCTTGAACAGATAGAGGTTTTGAAGCAGCACTTTTCCATCAATGAAAATAAGGTGTATTTGTCCGGTTTCTGCGGCGCTGCTGGTTCTGCATTGCAAATGGCACAGGCGTATCCACATATGTTTGCAGGACTTCTTGTATATATCCCGCAACAGGATTTCTCATTGCGCATGAACCTGTATAATGTAGATATACTCGCTTTCTATCACGCAGAAGTGCTTGTGAGCGGTATTCCAAACAGCCACGTGCAACAGTATTATGATGAACTACCCAAGCTGGTACAGCTTCCTGTCAAAGGGATCACACACAATGATTTCCTGTCTCTGACTGCAAAAGCGGATACCATCAATTATTTGCTGACAAAGGAACGCTGTGCGTACCCCAAAAAGCTATTCTATAGAACATGGATGGCACGGCATAGAACCGCATACTGGATTACACTGGACAATATACAACGAGGTGCAAAAGTAGCAGAAATTCAGGCAGAGGTAGAGGAGAATACAATACATATCCATACAGCAGGAACAGATGGTCTCAAAATACAAATCCCGCCATACCTGCGGGAATATAAGGATATATGCGTCTCCATCAACGGACACAAAAAAGTGCTTGCAGTGGAAGACCTACCAACAGAGATTCACATGAGCATATCTGCCGCCGGATGGGAGATGACAACAGAAAGTGTACTGTTCTCTGCGAAAGGTACAGGCCTTCTGGATGTTTACTGTAATCCGGTTCGTGTACTGTATAACAGCGGCAATCTACAGAGCATTGCGGATGTTTTCGCACATCCTATATGTACCGGGTTTAACCCCAAACTGCTTGTAGATTATCCTATGATCAATCTTCAGAAATGCGATGCACTTCCAGGCGACAGCAGCTATGTTATTCTGGAGGATGTCCATACCGAGTGCGCGATGATCACGGAGCTTGCTCCAAGTTGTCCAGTGCAATATGATAATACCGGATACAGCTGGAATAACGAAAGACACGACGAGGAGTATTGTATTTGGCAGATTCTCGAAAGTCCCTATGCTAACGATCAGAGGGTGTTGCTGATCAGCAGTAACAACTGGGCGACATTCAAGAAATTTCTCTTTTTCCGCCATCTCATACTGCCAACGTATTTGAATGGTCCGCAGTCCTTTTTGAACAATGAGGTGTTGCTGCTTACAAGGCATGGTATCTATGCGGCATATGAGAATGGTGGAGAGATGACGAAAGTGTAAGAAAATAGCGCGGCTTTTTTCACGCCTATACCCGCGCGAAATTTGTGGAATTCCAGAAAAACACGCGTTTTTCGGTGGATCATCGCACGGATCTGCACGTCTGTTTTTTGGGATAATTTGTAAACTTCTGGATTTTCTAGAGAAAATTGATTGCAGTTTCCGTGTCAGTGTTGTACAATAAAACGTGCTGTGTGTTCGATCTGAAATGCGTATTTGTATATTTCAGTTATCCCCCATGGTCAATCCTATGTTTATACATACCAACAACCGTTTCAACAATTTTTTCAGATTTCAACAGCAAACCGCGGCAAGCAGCGGTTACAGCATATGTATGAATGGATGGTTCCGCAATGAATATCGATTACCTACTCAAACTCAAAGCAGAAAGCAACCTGACAAACGAACAGCTCGCGCAGCTCAGCGGCATTCCGGAAAGCACCCTCGCGCGGATCTTAAACGGCAGGACAGACAACCCCTATTTCCAAACAATTGTTGATCTTGTGCGCGCCATGAAAGGATCCGTGGATGAAATGGAAGATCTGAGGTCGCTTCAGAAGGACGCCAATACTGCGGAAAACGCAGCCGTTGACAATAAACTCATCACTCTGTACCGGGAGATCCTCAACAACAAAGAACGCTGGATCCGTTTTCTCGCTGGCGTTCTCCTTGTCGTGCTGATCTTTATTCTGATCATGGTCACATACGATATCCTGCACCCCATGAAAGGCTGGATCCAATACTGACAAAGAATTGTCGTGTGCACAACCGCCGGTTGACGATAAATCCAACCACCAGTCTGAAAATATAAACAGGCTTTCCAAGTCAGTATGTAACCTTGAAAGCCCTCTATTCATACGTAAGCGTGGGGTTGCAGTTGTTGCTTTATCTATGGCTAACGTGGGGATATCACCTATCAGATCACCATTGAAAACGGCAGTGATCCGGTTACAGGAAAGCGGATTCGGATTTACAAATCCGTAAACGGTACAAAGAGAAAAGCAGAGCAAATCATGCGTACCATGCTCAATGCACTGGATGAAGATCTTGTTCTCGCTCCTTCTACGGAAAAGTTACAGGACTGGATGCGGGAATGGCTGGACAGCTATTGTCCGGATATTGCACAGACCACACGAGACGGCTATGAGAATCAGATCCGGACCAGACTTCTACCGTATCTGGGAGATATACCGCTCAGGGAATTGAAAACGCTTGCCATACAGTCCTGGGTAAACACCTTACGGGAAAATGGTCTTTCTCCAAAATCGATACGCAATGTATATCTCAACTTAAAAGCCGCTCTGGATAAGGCTGTGGTTGTACGCAAGCTTTCCAATAATCCCTGTACAGGTGTTGTTTTACCTAAAGCGGTCAAATCCAAGACGGAAATATACGATATTCGAGAAATACAGTTAATGCTCGATGCGGCACGAAATACGGATATGTACTTTCCGCTGCTATTGGAAATATCCGTAGGTTTTCGCAGAGGAGAATTACTTGCACTCAAATGG
>CAVIKO010000103.1:0-5490 GCA_963643035.1 bacterium | reverse complement strand
AGTGGGAATGATGTACAGCTGAACTGTGAAGCGATCCATCCCACTCTTGAGAATGCAACAGTTGATACATACAAAGGGAGGGTATCCTATATGCGCCATATTCCAAAACCGATTTTCTCCGGGTATTATAACACCGGGCATTGTCAGGGCATCGCCGTCGATCCGGTGCGGCAGTACATTTATTATTCGTTCACGACTGCCATCATCAAGACGGACTGGGAGGGAAAGCTCATCGGCAGCGCGTATGGTCTGCTTGGGCATCTCGGTTGTATCGATTTCTGTGATACGGACGGCAGAGTCTATGGCTCTCTCGAATATAAAAACGACGCGGTCGGCCGCGGAATCCTCGCGCATCTTGGCAGGGATACCGTGGAAGACGCGTTCTATATCGCGATATTCGATGTAGACAAGCTTAATCGTCCCAATATGGATGCGGTGTCCGACGGAATCATGACCGCGGTGTGGCTCCGCGATGTCGTGGAGGATTACAAGGCAATCCTCCCGGACGGTACGGCGCACCGCTACGGATGCAGCGGAATCGATGGATTAACGGTCGCACCCGCTTTCGGAGGATCGGCGACGGATGAATGCGTCTATGTGGCGTATGGCGTGTACGGAGATGTGAGCCGGACGGACAACGATCATCAGGTGATCCTCTGCTACAACCGTGCGTCTCTTGCCGCATATGCCCAACCAATCCGACAGGATGCCATGCACCAGAGCGGTCCCGCCAAACCTGTACACAAATATTTCGTTTACACTGGAAATACCGTCTATGGCGTTCAGAATCTCGAATACGATGCGGCAAGCGGCAATTTTTTCCTTTGCGTCTACGCGGGACAAAAAGAGTCGTTTCCCAATCCACCGATGTTCGTCGTCGACGGACACAAAATGCCAACCGTACAGCCGCTCTTAGGACTTGCGGAATCGGGTGAGGTGCTTTCTCTGACCGCGGATACAGGCTTGTCCGGACTTCCGTTTCCCCACGGTTCGACGGGCTTTTACGCGTATGGAGACGGAGAATTTGCCATATCCATCGACGGACACGCACCGGAGGGATACTACACAAACGTTGTGCCGTATCGCTGTATGAATGAGACGTTTGCGGCTGTGGAATAACCCAACAGATTTCTGTCTATCTTTTTGTGCGTACTCTATGGACAAAACACGAAAAATATGATACAATGAGAAAACGCTGATGTATGGTTGTTTTTGTATCAAAAGTCCATAAATCCACGGCTTTTGACACAAAAATTCGATATATTCAGCGTATTTCAAGAATAAAGTCACTCTCTCGCGGAGAATTTCCGAAGAGGAGGAAAACGTACATACGAGGAGGTTTACTATGGATAAGGTAAAAGTCGGCGTATTCGGTGCCGGGCGCGGGATCACAATGGTCAACGAGCTGATCCACGATCCCTGTGCGGAACTGGTAGCGGTCTGTGACAAATACGTGCCGCTGCTCGATCACTGCCGCGAGGTCGCGGAAGGCGCGGGACTGTACAACGTGGCATACTACGAGCGTTTTGACGATTTCATCGAACACGATATGGACGCTGTGGTGCTTGCCAACTACGCAAACGAGCATGTCCCGTTCGGCATCCGGCTCATGGAAAGTGGGCGGCACATTATGACGGAATGCCTGACCTGCTCGACGATGGCGGAGGCAGTGCAACTCATCGAATGCGTGGAGAGAACCGGCAAGGTGTATTCCTACGCGGAGAACTACTGCTACACGCCGGTGCGCTGGGAAATGCGGAATCGGTACCGCCGCGGCGATATTGGCGAACTGATGTATGCGGAGGGCGAATATGTCCATGACTGTTCCCCCATCTGGCCTCAGATCACTTATGGCGAGCGGAATCACTGGCGCAATCTGATGAGTTCCACGTTCTACTGCACCCATTCCATCGGGCCGATTCTCTACATGACCGGACTCCGTCCCGTACAGGTATCTGCCTTCGAGACACCGAATATGCCGTTCATGCGGAACCTCGGCACCGGCTCTGGTACCCTCGGTATGGAGATCATCACCCTCTCGAACGGAGCGTTTTTCAAGAGTCTCCATTTCGGCATGAAGCACACGCGCCATTCCAACTATCAGCTCAACGGCGATCTCGGCGCACTGCAGGACATGGGCGATGGTCGCATCGCAGTCTACACGGAGGAACCGAATCAGAACGGTTGCGGCAAGCATGAGGAGTATGTCCCAGCACCCGCGATTGCCGGTACGGAAAACTCCGGACACGGCGGCGGCGATTTCTACACGACCTACTACTTCATCCGCTCCATCCTCGGCGATGAGACGGCGCGTGAGCGCTCTATCAATGTATACGACGCGGTAGATATGTGCATTCCGGGTACGCTTGGCTACGTATCCATCGCCAATGGGAACGCGCCTGTCAAGATTCCGAATCTGCGCAACAAGGAGGAACGAGATGCGTATAGAAACGACAACCGCTGTTCCTTCCCTGCCATCGCGGGTGATCAGCTCATCCCAAACAATCTCTGGGGTGACGGCGAGATCCCGGATTCCGTTTTTGATGAAGTACGCAGAAGATGGGAATGCGGTGAACCGGGCTAATTTTTGCCATGTACCTTCAATACGTTATGAAGCCGCTGATGTAAGGTTGATTTATACAGCGTTTTCCTAAATAAATCCGGCTGTTTATGGTTTTTCATGCCACATACAGCCGGATTTTTCTGATTTCGATTTCACATCATCCAGAGCGAGCACCAAATCGCAGTAGTTATCTTCCGTCTTGATTTTCGTCTCCAGTGTGTGATCAGGCACAAGTATGCCGCACAGAGCTTTCCTGCAGCATATCTGTTTTGCTATAGCACACTCCGTAGATACACGACATGGCATATCCCCCTTTTCCTGTGGAAATATGCCATGTCGGTTGTTTTTATTCTTGGTTTATCAACTATTTTCCGCGAGATAGAGCTTCACGCGGCTCTGAATCATGCTTGCCGTGTCGGATGCGGATTTGGTACCGCCAAGATAGGTGGAAAGCTCTTCCATGATAATCTCCTGCAGCTCGCCAGGCAGATTGGTGCTGACAGCGGGACTGCCGATCTCATCAAGCCATTTTTCAACGCCGGTCCAATCCACATCGGCTGCATGCATGACAACTCCCTGTGATGCATCTTCAAAGGTCGGATCAAATTCACCCCAGGACGCGCTGCCATTATTGTAGAGAATGTAAGTATAGTTTTTTATCTTTTCTATCATCTTCTTGAAATCAGAATGGAAAAGCGGCACACCGTCGCTGCCATCTTCAACATACTGAAGCGCGGATTTTACAAAACACCATGCGGCATCCTTGCATTCTGAGCTGTCCATAATGCTGTAGAGATATGTGTACTGCGAAAGCTGGGTACCACCGCCTTTTCCGTTCACACTCGGATACCCAATGCGTACTGTATTATCTGCACCGAAGTAGGAGAGTTCTTCAAGCCAGCTGATCACACCCCAATAACCGTTCTGCACCGTAGCATACTTGCCGGACTGATACTCTGCATATATATTATCGCTGTCGTACTCATATTCGGAATCCGGTAACGTCTCCGGCAAAGCTTTCAGGTGTTCGATCAGGCGGATAAACGTCGTGGAATCAAAAGAGCAATCGGTACCGTCTATGAAATCGGCAACCCAGTTTTCTCCGAGCAGGTTCATGAAAGAATCTTGCGTCAGGCTCCGTGCAATAGCAACTCCATCCGCAAGAGAATCGATCACATCGAGCATTTCATCAAGCGTCCAGGAGGTCCTGCCGTCAAGGAGTGTCTTACTGCCGAGTAAGGTCTGTACGTCGATCTCAGTCGGAAGTGCAATCAGCTTGTCATCAATGGTGTAGGTGTTCTTCACACAATCAAAAAGATCGGACAAATCAAATTCTGCATCTCCTGCGGCGAGCGTGTTGTAATCGGCAAACAGTCCTTTATCAAGAAATGTGGAATATGCGCTCTCGGATATTACGCTCACCACAATGTCCGGCTTGTAGAGACCGTTCAAAACATCATTTGCGAGCTTGGTGCTCCCTGCATTGTAGTCTTCGTCCGTATTGTACTGACTGTAATCTGTGTAAACAATGCGCATATCCTTGTGCTTTCGGTTGAAATCCGCCACGCGAGAGGGGAGATCATACGGCGCGTCTGCTGAAGCAATCTCCACAACGGTGATTTGTGACAGGTCGATGTCATCAGACTTTGTGAACACGCTGAATTTTAGATCCCACGTGATTTGATCATAATATTGCAAAAGGAACGAATCCGCATCTATGTAATACGCCCCTTGCAAATCCGGGGTTATATCGGAATTTTGAAAACTCATCAGGAGCGTGCCTGTTTCATCACCTGTGTTGTAGCCGTAGATTCCTATCGTATTATAATAATAGAGTGTGTACTCATTGCCAAAAAAGATTCCGTTATATGTGAGTCCATCCGGCAGCACGATCGGGTCGCCGATTTTTTGCTTCTGTGCCTCTATGGGCGCGCAGATTATGCCGTTATCCCCATAATACTGCACATACATCTTTCCATCCGGAGAGGTGCTTATCTGCTGGATGTAATTACCCGTCTGGATAGCGTAAGAATAATTCAGTTCCGCATCAAACACGAAGATACTGGAATCGCCTGCCAAATAGATATTGCCATCGCCATCACACTCAATATATTGGATATAGGTAGAGCCGTCATTCGTCTGAAAATACTTCTCAATTTCCTCCGTATACTTTTCCGTTCCATCGTCCATATGCAAAGCAAGATCATAGGAGGAAGAACCGTCCTTGGGATCGTACTTCGTAATCAGTTCTGCCCTGCCCCCTTCAAAGAGATGGACCTTAACGTCGTTGTAGTTCACACTGGATTCATCGGATCCTTTCATCTCAATAGTAGACAGCACTGTTTCCGTATAATCGCTGCCATCCGCAGGCAAGGAAATCACTACATTTTTAGTCAGTGCATAAAAATCCTCTGTACCATATTCGCCTTTCGATTCGTAATAGTTTGCCTGAATCTGGAACATTCCGTCCTTCATCCCGGCATAACTGTTTACAAAGTACCCATCAGGCATGTTGAGATCCCGGCAGGCATACACATTGGTGAGCAGTGTCGGCTTTTCGATCCCCTGCCCGTTCGTTTCCGTGCCCGTATTCGTTTTCGCGCCGCATCCCGCCAACATTAGTATAGCAAGTGCCGCCGCGAACCATCTTTTCTTCCGCATCATTCGTATCCTTTCCCATACTTTTTTTCCGAATGCCTTTATAGTACCACAAAAAGCATTTTTATGCAATGGGATTTTCAGAAATATAAGGTTTCCTTAATTGAAATTTAAGAAAGTACGATGTAAAAGAGCGGGAATATCCCGCTCTTTTTCAGATTCTACTATTTTTCCATATCCGCGATGTATTCTGCCACAGCACAGGCAAAATCAGACCAGAACGCACACATGATCCTAGGAAATCACATGACCCGGCAGGCTGTAATACG
>CAVIKO010000102.1:0-5505 GCA_963643035.1 bacterium | reverse complement strand
AACCATACCTGCACAATTCTACGTTGGCTGATTTGGTATGGTATTCGTAGCAAGGATGCGTACCAAAAATTCTATTGCACCCTTCGGTACATCTTGCAACGGAATAGCCAGAGATTGTAATTGTTTTGCAATTAGTGTGACCAGCTTGTTGACAATCTGACCACTCTGCCTCTGGAATTTCCCAATAATTTTGCAACATGCCACCGCATTTATCTGGCAGCCTGTATCCATTGTCACAATATACACATACTGCGGATCTGTCTTCCGCTGCCTGCACGGGGATCAGCAACAACGTTGCTGTGAGCAGCATTGCCATAATGTGTTTTGTTTTCATTTGCTTTTCATCCTTGAAAATGCTTTTCTGTTTTTTGAGTGCATCAAAAGAGCGATTAAACAATGCACAAAAGCACTATGCATCGTGTTTCCCTATTTGCTTTGATTATACCATATTCATTTCGATATGTCAATACACATAAAACATTTTTTGTTTTTTCTTCCTAATAAGGGATAAATTCCGCATGAATTGATATGTTCCTGACGTATTGAAACGCATCTATATTACTCGCTTATCTGGGAAGTTCGGTTATCTTTGGGTTATTGCCATGGTGTCCTCCTTTCTGCGTGACCGATGTACCGGCGATTTGTAATGGTGATGTCCCTCGCTAACAGCGCATGGACAATAGTGTTTTTCGTTTTCAGGTAGTTCTCCTTGCTGAACAGAGACAGCCGGACTTCCTGTACATCTACACCAGGCTTGTTGTCTGCGTGTATGTCAAAGGAGTCCGACAGCGGCGTCAGAACAGCGTATGTAGCCGGAGGTACATCAGAAAACACGCCTGTCTCCACGGGAATGTCGCATTGTTCGATGATCTGTTTCACTTCCGATAACAGGCTCATAGCTTTTCGATCTCCTCCTTGAGCGTCTGTTCCATCACACGCTTGCATTCCTTCTTCGACGCCGTTCTTGCAGGCTGCAGAAACGGCTTTGGCGGCTGTCCGGACTTGCCGTATTCAAGGATATTGGCAAGCTTTGCGTTGCTCTCGCCATCCGACCGCGGTTCAGAAAAGCCGATCTTGATGTCGTGATTGCCGTTCCGGTTCACCAGCACCGGAGACAAACCAAGCGAGGACAGCAGCTCCCCCGTGGAGCGGGATTTTCGTTTGGTGTCGCTGCCAATGACGGATTCGAGGTTGTCCCGAACCTTGTCGAGCACGACTTTGCCACCAGCCTGGAGTACCTTTTCCGCGACCACATCCGTGTTCTGCCCGAGCCGGGACAGCTTGGTGAGCAACTCCTCCGGCAGCTTTACCTCAGCTTTTGCCATAATTTGTTTCCATTTTTCCTTTCTCTCCTATTGACAAAACGTCAAATTGCGCGTATAATAAGTATGAAAGTAAGAAAATCATACCACGGAGGTGCCTGTTATGCTTGCAGAACTCAGAACAAAATCGCAGATCACGCTGCCAAAGGACATTGTGGTGTCGCTTGGGCTTTCGGAAGGCGACAAGCTGGAGGTCTACGAAAAGGACGGCGTGATCCACATGGTACCCGTTGCGGTGTACCCGAAAAAGTACGTTGACCAGCTTCAGGGCGAGATCCGGCAGCTGAAGGACAACATTCACGCCGGAAAGCAGCCTGTTTTCGACAGCATCGACGCGCTTATGGAAAAGCTTGAGGAGAACTGATGCTTCAAATCACGTATACGGAGCGGTTTCAGAAACACTTCAAAAATCTGAACACCAATGAGAAGAAGCAGTTCAAAAACAAGCTGACCATTTTTGCGCAGAATCCAATGCATCCATCCCTTCGGACGAAACGAGTCCAGGGAACAAAGGACTTATTTGAGTTTAGCGTCAACATGGATATTCGCGTCATATGGTTTTATGAGGGAGACGCGCTTGTCGCATTGATCGACATCGGACATCACGACATTTTGAAAGGTTACTGATAAAAGGCTGGGGCGATCCCGGCTTTTTAGCTTGATTCAACCTTTCTCGCCAGCACCTCCACGTACATCCCGCGCCCTTTGACATCCTCCACAGAGGTGATCTCAAACCGCTCCGCACCGCACACGAGAGCCATATCTGTGGTTACTGGCAGCTTCGGAATCACACGAAACCGGAACAGATCCGTGGCATCCGTAAATGCAGCACGATTCGCCCATCTTTCACTGCCATGCCGACCTTCCCGATAGGCACGGACGGTGGCGAGGACTTCATCAGAAACGATTCTGAATCCGTCCTCGTCTGTCGTAACAGTCGGTTTCACGATGTCCACAAGCGTGCTCATCTTCCCGTAACTCATACTTTCCACTCCCTGTCAAGCCGTAAGAGCGTGTTCACCGCGTCCCACACCTGCTTTGCCGCCTGTACATTGTCCGCGAAGAAGCCGCCCGTGCTGCCGTCCCGGCTTTCGTAGAAGTGGGACGACAGCATGATGACGGCGTGCTCCGTGGTCGGCGGCATGGTGGTGTTCTGGTACGTTCCCTGTGGGATGTGCTGATAGCTTTCCGCATACGAGACTGCGGCGGTGATGTAGCTTTGCAGAAGCGCGTCGTCCACGTCGTGCGTGAGGATGAGGTTCGCTTTTACCTTAGCAAGCAGCTCCTCCATCATCACGACGCCTTCATTTTCAGAAGCTGAATGCCCTCCGGCAGGATGATCTTGCCGTCCACACGTTCGGATGCCACAAAGCCGACCTGTCCGTTCGTGGAGTACAGCTCGTTCAGCCGCTGCATCGTTCGTCCGGTCCGATCCGCGATCCAGTAGTTCTGGAAATCGCCGAACGCCACGGCAAGGGCACCTGCCGCCATCGTCGGCGCGTAGGGACTGGTGTGGAGCTCATACCCAAGCAGTCTGTCCGGCTGCCCTGCCTGCACGGACGGCTGCCAGAGATACTGCCCGTTTGCGTCCTTCAGCTTGCGCAGTGCCGCCACCGTCGCGTCATTCATGAGGAATTTCGCGTTCTTGCGGTACGGAGCCTTGAGTGCGTAGATCAGCGAGATCACCTCATCCGTGGTGACAGCGGTCGCGCTTGCCGCCGTAACGCCCAAAGTGCCGCCGCTCGCCGTGAACAGTCCCGTAGGCTGCCCCGTGCCGGTGCCGACGCAAAACGCCTCCTCCTCCGCCGCACCGAACGCGTACGCAAATTCCCGCGCGATGTAGCTTTCGAGATCGAACGCGCTGTCGTCCAGAAGCTCAATGCTCACACGGATCAGGTCGGTCAGCTTGTACGCGTCGATGGTCTTCTGGGCGAAGGTCGGGTTGCTTTCGGTGAACGCGGCGTTCTCGGCAGTCCATGCAGCGGTGGAATGCGTGGCGGCAACAGGGATCTTGCGCTCACTTGCGGTTGTGATCACCTTGCACAGACGGCGCATCACGTTTTCTTCCTTGAGGGTGTCGATGATCTGCCGCTCGAATTCCTCCGGCACGAGGTACCCACCGTTCGCGTCCACGCCCTCGGAGAGCACGTTGTGAACGGTACGTTTGCCGCGGAGAAGGTAGCCGAAGTCCTCCTTGTACGCGTCAGACGCGCGACCGAGCTTGGTGTCCGCCTTGTTTCCCTGCGGCTTCGCGGTCAGCGGATCCGACACAGGCTTGGCAAGCTCCGCGGCAAGCGCATCGCGTCGTTCCATGCGATGGATCTCGTTCGTCAGGTCAGAGAGATCCTTCTCCATACCAGCGTAGGTAGCGTCATCCTCCGCGGAAAGCACCCCCTTGTCGGTGCGGTGCGTGTCGAGAAAGCCTTCCATGGCGTTCCAGAGTTTTGCGCGCTTTTCGCGCAGTTCCGTGATAGTCATATTCATTTCTTCCTTTCGTTTGTGTTAGATATATTTTTTGATGGCGTTCAGCTGAGACTTGAGTTCGTCAACCGAACGACCATTTTTCGGCTCGATGGCGCATTTCGCGGCGATCTTCTCCATGAGAGAGTTCACCACATTCGCGCGGGAATACATCATGGAGGCAGTCGGAACCGCAACGTCCGAGGACTGCTCCTCACGCTGCAGAATACCGTCCGCAAAGCCAAGCTCGACCGCCTTGTTCGCATCCATCCACGTTTCCGCATCCATCAGTCGGGACAGCTTCGCGCGGGATAGCCCTGTCTTGATCTCGTAGGCATTGATGATGCTCTCCTTGACCTCGTGCAGCATCTCGATCGCCTTTCGCATCTCATCCGAGTCGCCGAGTGCAACAGTCATGGGATTGTGGATAAACATCGTGGAAACCGGAGACATCAGCACCTTGCTACCCGCCATCGCAATGACGGACGCGGCAGAGGCGGCAATGCCATCGATCTTCACGGTCACGCTGCCTTTGTAGTCCATCAGCATGTTGTAGATCTGTGCCGCTGCGACGCAACAGCCACCCGGACTATTCAACCAAACGGTGATGTCTCCGGAGCCTGCCATCAGCTCATCCCGGAACAGCTTCGGTGTGACGTCATCGTCAAACCAGCTGGTCTCAGCGATCGTGCCGTTCAGGAACAGCGTTCGCTCCTGCACCTGTTCTTTGGTTTCCTGATTTGTTACCGTCCTGTTCTTCCAATTCCAGAATTTCTTCATCTGTGTTCGTTTCCTTTCTGCCGGTCGCGAAGATCCCCGCGTCAGCCAATTTCGTCATGTTCCCGTTGATGAGGTAGAGGTCGCCGCCATCCTCCGCCGGAATGCGGTCGAGGTTTTCCAACTCCCGGATGTCGTTCGCGGACATCCACCCGTTCTGCCTGCCGATGGCGTACCCGTTCATGCGGGATTGGTAGTCGCCGCGGAGCAGGCCCTCCAGATTGAACTTCACAAAGTACCGCGGTTTTTCTTCCGCATTGAAAAGCGACAGCTGGATCGACTGCTCCCACCGGATCACCCAAGGGTCGAGCGTGTACTTCACAAATTCCAGGGACTGCTGTTCAATGTTGGAAAAACTCGATTTCTCCAGATCCCCCACCATGTGCGGCGGGATACGGAAGATGCGCGCGATCTCATTGATCTGGAATTTGCGTGTCTCCAGAAACTGTGCCTGTTCGGGGGCAATGCCGATTGGCGTGAACTTCAACCCTTCTTCCAGCACTGCAATTTTGTTCGCATTGGCAGAGCCACCAAACTGGCTCATCCACGAATCCCGGACGCGCTGCGGATCCTTGATTGTACCCGGATGCTCCAGCACACCGCCGGGAGAGGCACCATTGGCAAAGAATTTCGCACCGTACTCCTCACAGGCAATCGCCATGCCGATCGCGTTCTTCGCCATCGCAATGGGACTGTATCCGACCAGACCATCAAAGCCGAGACCGGGAATGTGCAGCACGTCCGCAGGGGAGAGAATAACCGTCCGGGATTTGTCCCGAATGACCTCGTCCTGCCCGCGGGCGTAGGCGTAGAACAATCGTCCGTTTTCGTCCCTGTCCACCGTCATCCGGTTCGGCATCAGCGGATAGAGCGCGATAATTTCGTTCTTTCCGTTGCGGATGATCTGCGCGTAGGCGTTGCCCCAGAGGAGCAGGTGCGTCATGAG
>CAVIKO010000101.1:0-5822 GCA_963643035.1 bacterium | reverse complement strand
GCAGTAATTTAATCCATTGAAATAATGTAAAAATCCCGTCATTTTCAAAAAATGACGGGATTTTTTGCCGATTTAACAAAATGTCTATTTACAAATCGGCATTTTTACGGTACAATAAAGATAATAACGAGAAAAGGATGGGATTCCTATGTGTGAAAACAAATCCGCCTACAAGCGCGTACTTTTGAAGTTGTCCGGAGAGGCTTTGGCTAAGAAGGAAACGCGTGTAATCGATGGAGAAGAAAAGACGGAGCTTGTCTCCATCTTTGACGAAAACAAGGTGATGGAAATCGCGTCTGCCGTAAAGAACTGTATCGAAAGTGGTGTGCAGGTTGCGATTGTAATTGGTGCCGGAAATATCTGGCGCGGAAAGCTTGGAGAAGGCGTGGATCGTGCGAGAGCGGATCATATGGGTATGCTCGCGACCACGATCAACTGTCTGCGTTTTGCCGATGCGCTGGAGAAACTTGGATGCCGCGCTCATGTGATGACCCCGGTTTCTATGGAAGCGTTCGCGGAACCGTACCAATATCGCCGTGCTATCGACTATCTGGAGGGCGGTGAGCCTGTGATTTTCGCGTGCGGAATCGGGATTCCGTTTGTGTCCACCGATACAGCGACTGTTGTGCGTGCAGCAGAAATTCACGCTGATGTGATACTCATGGCGAAAAACATCGACGGTATCTACACTGCGGATCCCTGTAAATATCCTGATGCGCAAAAATTTCGTACCGTATCCTATGCGTATTGTCTGGAGAAGAAGCTTGCAGCAACTGATATTTCCTCATCGGCTCTGGCAGAAGAACAGGGTATCGACAGCTATGTATTCTCCCTTGCGGATCCAGAAAATATACGAAGAGTCGTCCATGGCGAACAGATAGGTACTCTTGTCACCACACGCGATACAGAACCTGTACTTTTCTAAAAAAGAAAAAACATACATCAAAGGAGAAATCAACATGAAACTGGATACCAAAGAGTTTGAAACCAAAATGAACAAGTCCATCGCGGCATACAACGAAGCGCTGTCCGTCATCCGCGCTGGTCGTGCCAATGCAGGTGTTCTCGCACATGTGACTGTCGATTACTACGGATCTCCCACAGCGATCACCCAAATGGCAGAGGTCAAGGTAACGGATCCGAAAACCCTTGTGATCCAACCATGGGATGCATCCACGCTGAAAAATATTGAAAAGGCGATCCAGGCGTCTGATGTTGGCATCAACCCGCAGAGCGACGGAAAGGTAATCCGTCTTGTGTTCCCGCAGCTTACAGAAGAAAGACGGAAGGAAATCAAAAAGAATATCCTCAAGATGAGTGAGGAAGCAAAAATTGCCATCCGTAACATCCGCCGCGAAGCCAACGAAAAGAGCAAGGCGATGAAGAAAAACAGCGAAATGACCGAGGATGAACAAAAGCTCTCCGATAAAACCATCCAGGATCTGACCGATAAGTTCACAAAGGAAATCGACGCAATCACTGCCGCAAAAGAAAAAGAGATCATGGAGATCTGAGTGGCAAAAATGCCGTAGAACCCGGATTTGCCCATCGTAACGCGCGGATAACGCCGATTCGATGGGCTTTTCAACGCAATCCCTTTCTAAAAAATGCGCTGCATCGAGCAGCGATTTCCCGGATACAGGCAATTTTCCACATTTCAGAAGGAGACAACCCGCCACCGAATGCTGTTTTGCCGATGTGCGCGGTCATTAATTTCATGGATAACATCACCCCGTCAGAAGCTGTACAAGCTTCTGCGCTGCGCCACATTGCGTTTATTATGGATGGCAATGGTCGATGGGCAACCGAACGGATGCTGCCACGTGAAGCCGGTCACAAAGCTGGTGCGGACAATTTCAAGACAATCGTTCGATACTGTAAGAAAATCGGCATCCGCGTGTGTACTGTTTACGCATTCTCCACCGAGAATTGGAAGCGTCCCCAACGGGAGGTCGAAGCGATTCTGCGACTTTTGACGAGTTTTGTCAAGGAGGCTGAGGATGAGGTCGGCACTGCTATGCGCTTTATCGGTGCCATCGACGGCTTGCCGCCTAAGCTCGTTTCTGATATGCGTAGACTGGAGAAGGAGACGGCAGGGAATCCATATGTGTTGCAGATCGCACTCAATTATGGTGGCAGAGCGGATATTGTCCACGCCGTGAATACACTGCTTGCGGAAGGCAGGACGAGCGTGACCGAGGACGACATTACGGCACGACTCTATACAGCGGGACAACCAGATCCCGACCTCATCGTGCGTACCGCCGGAGAAATGCGCCTGTCGAATTTTCTCCTCTGGCAGTGTGCCTATGCGGAATTGTACTACACCGATACGTATTGGCCCGCGCTGACAACAAAGGATGTGGATGCAGCGGTGTTCAATTTCGCCCATCGGAAGCGGCGGTTCGGTGGTTTAGATAAACCGGAACTGTCTCCAAAGGAGAATATGTTATGAAACAAAGGGTCATCACCGCTGTCATTGCCATCGCCCTATTCATTCCCGTTTGCGTTTTCTCCGAAACTTACGTATTTCCTGCTGCGTTCGCGATTTTATCTGCCGTTGCCGTTTGGGAAATCTGGCATTGTGTTCGTTCCGCGGCGCCTGTAGGATCGGCACTGTTGTATCTGCCGTTTTATCTTCTGGCAGTCGTTGGACCGTTTCTGCCGATGTGCATTTTCGATTGGCAGACGGCGTATCTTATCCTGTTTGCCGGACATTTTGTGGCTCTTCTCTATCTTTTTGTGATCGCCGTATTTTCGCGCAGCAAATTTGCGCCGGAGCATCTGTTCCTTATCTTCACCATGTGTCTGTATGTGAATCTGTCTCTCAGCACGGTGGTGTTTCTGCGGCAGATGGAGCAGGGGCGGTATTTCTATCTTCTTGCATTCATCGGCCCATGGGTCAGCGATACGTTCGCGTATTTCTGCGGCAGAGCGTTCGGCAAGCATAAGCTAATTCCCGAGGTCAGTCCAAAGAAAACCGTGGAAGGCAGCATAGGTGGGATTGTATTCGCGGCTATTGCTTTTGTGTTGACCGGATTTATTGTGGAGAAGTGCAATCCGTCCGTTGTGCCGTCCTATGGAGTGCTCGCGATCGCCGGAGCGGTCATTTCCGTAATCTCGCAAATTGGCGATCTCATAGCATCTGTGGTAAAACGACGGTATGGGATCAAGGATTACGGTTGGCTTTTCCCGGGACACGGCGGTGTACTCGATCGATTTGACAGCGTACTTGCCGCTCTCCCAGTTCTGTACCTTCTGTCTCTCGTCTATCCCCTGTTGTGAGGTCATTACGCTATGATAAACCAAACTATACGTAAAGTAGCAGTTCTCGGCTCCACAGGTTCGGTCGGTACCCAGGCTATAGATGTTGTCCGGGAATTAGGATGCACCGTATCGCTGCTGTCTGGCTGGTCAAATACGTCGCTGCTTATGAAGCAAATCCGTACCTTTCATCCTCGAACAGTCTATGTGCGCGATGAAATGGCTTGTGAAGCAATCCGAAAAACACTCGGCTCGGATACGCCAGACTTGATCTGTACGGAAAAAGAGCTGATTGACGCTGTCCGTACCACCGATGCCGACTGTATTGTTCACGCGATTGCGGGTATGGCAGGCATTCCGACAGCGCTTGCCGCCGCAGATTCAGGAAAACGGCTTGCGATTGCAAATAAGGAAGCGGTGATCTCGGTAGGGGAGCTGCTTTTCCAAAAGATACACGCGTCCGGCGGTACGCTAATTCCGGTAGACAGCGAACACAGCGCGATCTATCAGTGCCGGGAGGGCAGGGAAACGTGCGAGGTACGCAGAATTCTGTTGACAGCATCCGGCGGTCCCTTCTTTGGCAAAACTGCAGAGGAACTGCGTCATGTCACTTTTGAGGAAACTCTTGCCCATCCGACATGGAAAATGGGACGGAAGATCACGGTAGACAGCGCGACGCTCATGAATAAGGGCTTTGAAATCATTGAGGCGGTTCGACTGTTCGATGTTCCGGAAGAGCGCGTGGAGGTTCTCGTCCATCGGCAGAGTATAGTCCATTCGATGGTAGAATATACTGATAACACGACCATTGCCGTTTTGTCTAAGCCCGATATGCGGGAGTGCATCCGTTACGCCTTGACATGCCCGCATCGCGCGGTTGTGCAGGAAAAGGGACTGGATTTTGCTTCTATCGGTGCGCTGACCTTTGATAAACCGGATACCGTGACTTTCCCACTGCTTGATACCGCAAGGGAAGCGGTACGGATCGGCGGTTCTGCTCCGGCTGCTCTGATCGCAGTGGATGAAGCAGCGGTACAGGCATTTTTTGAAAAGAAAATTCCGTTTTCCGCCATTGCGCCAACTGTAGTCGATCTCTTATCCGGTATGCGGGACGTGTTTTCACTTACACCGAACGAGGAAAATATGACGGTCATATTGGCCCACGCTGCGGAAATGGCAGCACGATATTTTAGTAGATAAAGGAAGTGGCGCGTATTTCCATCTGGACCATTCTCATAGCGATTCTCATTTTCGGATTGCTCATCTTCATTCATGAATGTGGTCACTACCTGACAGCACGACTCTTTCATGTGACCATTAACGAGTTTGCCATTGGTATGGGCCCGAAAATCTTATCCAAAACAGCAAAAAAGACCGGGATCACCTACTCTCTGCGACTGATTCCAATGGGCGGATTTGTCAGCATGGAGGGTGAGGACGAGGAATCCCCAGATCCGAACGCGTTTACCCAAAAACCGGTGTGGCAGCGAATCATCATCACAGCAGCCGGCGCGTTCATGAATATTATGATCGGTATCATTGTCATGGCAATTCTTGTCTCGACACAGCAAACGCTGCCGTCCAATACGATTTCTCAATTTCAGGATACAGAAGCTATGGCATCCTATAACGCGGGACTGCGGGTTGGTGATACGATTACGGCAGTGGATGGCGTACAGGTACACATCGCGAACGAAATGCTCTATGAGATTATGCGGCGTGGTGTGGAGCCGGTGGACATTACAGTGGATCGAAATGGCGAAAGCATCACATTCCACGACATCCAGTTCCCGACTTTTGTGGAATCCGGCGTGAAATTCGGCAATGTAGATTTCTATGTCGCGGCAGAGCATCGTACCCCAGCAGTCATTGCAAAACACGCGTTTTACCGCTCGTTTTCCACCATCAAAATGATCTGGGAATCGCTCTATGATCTTTTGACCGGCAGATACGGCATGGAGGCGGTATCCGGTCCGGTCGGCGTGACGGAGGCATTGGGCGAAGCGGCACAATCGGGTTTCTCTGATCTCGTGTATATAGCGGTTGTTATCAGCATGAATCTAGGTATCATGAATCTTCTGCCCCTGCCTGCTCTGGACGGCGGACGGCTCCTCTTCCAGGTGATTGAACTGGTGCGCCGAAAGCCAATCAATCGTGAGGTCGAAGGTATGATCCACTTCGCGGGTCTGGTGCTGCTTATGGTGCTGTTCGTCGTCGTGACCTTCAAGGATGTACTCACTCTCATCAATTGATATCATCTAAGGAAACGCTGATTTAAGGTGGATTTGCATTATAAAACCTATAAATCCAAGGTTTTTGACGCAAAATCACGAGGTGTTCAGCGCATCCCTGACAAAAGGACAGATTTTCCCTCCATGGGGATCTGTCTTTTTGGCATTTTCGTCAATCGATTTTAGACGGCAGGCATGATAAAAGAAAAAATCGGTCTCGATACAACCGGATGGGATGTAAAAATCGAGCCGAGAATGGTAGACCATATTTGGAAAAGACACGGGGAAAACGGCGAACAGGATCACTCCATGGCGGACGTTTCCGAC
>CAVIKO010000100.1:0-5895 GCA_963643035.1 bacterium | reverse complement strand
GGGTAGGGAAGATCCCTAAGAAGGGTGTAGGGCAGAGCCCTCATCCTTCTTAGGCGCCCCCGCGAGGGATCAAAAATGCCGCACCGATCCGGTGCATCAAAAATCGATCCGCCCCCGCGAGGATCCCCAAAGCACCGATCCGGTGCATAACAAGAATGCGCCGCAAGGCGAGAATCCGCACCGATCCGTTGCATCAAAAATCCGCCCCCGCGAGGGAAAAACCGCACCGATGCGGTGCATCCCCCCCGCCCCCGGATAAAGTCCGGGAAACCCAAATATAAAAGAGCCGGGACATAGTCCCGGAGTACAGAATTTTTTGAAATGGAGAAAAATTATGAGCGAAACTTACATTGTTACCGCTAAAACCATCGATGAAGCGATGGCGGAAGCGAACCGAAAATACAGCGCGCCCGGTAAGGACGTGTCGTTCACCATCCTCGAAATGCCGAAAAAAGGCTTCCTCGGCTTCGGCGCAAAGGAAGCAAAGGTGCAGGTCACGGTATCCGATGAAGAGACGATCTCCCTCGATTCCATCGTTGCCGAAATGAAAGGATACAAGCAGAAAACGACCGGCGGGCGGTACGGCGACAATGAGCGCACCGAACGTCCGGAGCAATCCGCGCGTACCGAGCGGCAGCAAAGACCTATGACACAGAATCCCAGCCGCAATATGGGCGATCGCAAACCCGACGATCACGCCGGCAAACCGCAGAGAGAGACGCGGAAGAATCCGGAAAAGCGGGAGGATCCGGAAAAGCGCGACAGCCGCGAGAATCCACAGAAGCAGCCCGCAGCGGCGCAAAATACCGCACAAACCTCCGGACAGGCGAACACACCTAAGAATCCGAATCGTGCGCCGCAGGCAAAAAAGCCCGCTGTAAAGGATGCACCGAAAACGGATGCAAACGTCAAAGCGGAGAATCCGAAAACGGATACACAGAAAGCGGGAAATCCGGCGACAGGCAAGGCTACCGTAAATCCGAATGCTCCCAAAGCGGACAGAGCAGAGAAGAAGCCGGAACCAAAACTCGAGAGCAAGCCGGAGACTAAGCCCGAAGCGCAGGCAAAACCTACGCCGGAGGTAAAACCGGAGGTCAAGCAGGAAGGGAAGCAGGAGAACAAACCCGCACAAAAGTCCGCCTTCAAATCCGGAGAGAGCGCAAAGCCGACACATACCTCCGTGGTGCGCGAGGTCAACATCATCTCAAACGTACCGTTGGAAGCAGCGGACACAACAGAAACGAAGAAATACACGCCCAAAAACGTGGAGAAAAAGCGCGGTACAAATCAGAAAGCTGTGGTACGTGAGGTGAACATCCTCTCCGACATTCCGGCATCCGATCCGAATGCATCTCCGTTCCGCTCCGTTCCCGGATGGGACAAAAAGGCGGAAAAGCAGCCGGAGATCGCTCCCACACCGGTCGAGAAAGCGGAAACGGTCGCGGCGGCTGTGGAGATCCCGATTCCCGCGATGGAGGACGTCGCGGATGAGATTCCGACGGCAGAGATCGCGGCGAATCTGTCCATGGAGGAGGCCGCTGGGGAGACGGTGGAAACAGTCGCAGCGGCGGAGGATACAAAATTCTCCCGCCACACCGATGACGAATCGCTTTCAATGGACGAGCTGCTCGGCGCGCTTCCGGAGAATATGCGCGAGCCGGATCGCAAAAAGGCAGGGATAACGGAATCCGAGATGACCGCCGCCGTCGATTTTGTGAACACCCTCCTGCGTGATATGCAGATTGACGCGACCTGCGCACCTGTTGCTTGTCCGGACGGCGAGGAGTACGAAATCTCCGGCGACGCAAACCTGTATCCCGCTGTGGAGATCACCGGGGCCGGCTCCGGCATCCTGATCGGCCATCACGGCGAGACGCTGGATGCGATTCAGTGCCTGCTCAACATGGCATCGATCCGCAAGGGCGGCCATGAATCGGGTGCGGACTACGTGAAGATCTCGCTGGACATCGAGAACTACCGTGCAAAACGGGAGGAAACGCTCCGCTCTCTGGCAAAACGGATGGCAGCACGCGCGGTGAAATACAAGCGAAACGTATTCCTGGAGCCGATGAACGCTTATGAGCGGCGGATCATTCACAGCGAACTGCAGGGAGTGCCTCTCGTCTCGACGCACAGCGTCGGCACGGACAAGAACCGGAAGATCATCATCACCTACGAGGGACCGGATAAGAAGGTGCAGCCGGAAAGAAACAGCGCACCGAAAAAGCGTCAGCCGGAGCAGAATCAGTCCGCAGGCGGTGAAGAGAGCGCGGAAAAATCCCGCCGGAACCGCAAGCCGGGCGGCGCAGGAGAGAAGAAGGAGCGTCCAAGACCGCCCAAGCCGCAGAAGCTCCCGATCGAAAGTCTCCCGGACTTTCTGACGAATCCCGCAGACGAGCCCATCGAGCATCTCCGCGAAAACTGACCCGTCCGCTTACGGACAGTCCGCTTACTACAGCAGATACGGTGTGAAATAACGAAAAAAAAGACGAGATTTTGTGTCTCGTCTTTTTTTGTCCGTCTAGGAACAGAGCTATCTGGAGGTGCATAAACGGGATTCATCCCCATCCCCCTATAAAAATCGCACTCCCCCATCCCTCCGTCCTGAAATTCAGTTCTGTCTGCGAACGGATTTGTATTCGTCATACTGGCGATAATACGGGCAGCGCACCCGTCGGTTTTGGGCGAGCGCGGCGCGTTCGTCCTCATCCATGTGATACTGCATCGTGCAGCAGGGTTCACCGTCGGGATCGTCCGCGGGTGTATCGAAATACAGGCAGTCCGCACAAAGGGATTCTTTTTCGTACATGGTTTACTACCTCGGATGGAAAAATAATATGCATGGGGAAAAACAGGGCGGGCGTTTTCAAAAATTCACGGAGATCCGTGATTCCGCCCGGATTCCAACACAATCGCATATAATAGCGCGTCCCGCTCGTTTGGCAGTCGATCGGCGACCACCTCGCCCAGAAGATACGCCAACACCCTGCCGATTTCTGCCCCGGTGATCCCGCATGCTTGCAGGTCGGAGCCGGTGACGGCGAGATCATGCAGCGTATTCGGCAGGTGTTCCGTGTCGATGGCGGTGAGCGCGTCGATCCGGCGGCGGGTTTCCGAGTCGTCCGTGATCCCGGCGGCATGGTCGTACAGAATCCGGCGGATGGCCCCCTCTCTGCCATATTTTCCCAGCAGCCGGCGGTACCGTTCCCGTGCCGTGCCGCACTCCGGCAAAGGATCGCGGCACATGCGAATGGCGTTTCCCTCCGTCCTTGCCATTTTCAGGGAGCGGATCGCGGCGTGGAAAACGGAGTCGGGGAAGGCGGAAAACAGAGCAGCGAATCGGAGTCCGGGATCGGTGCCGTCCGGTATATCGCACATACGCTCGAGAGCATCCGCGCCGGCAAGGATCCTTTCCTCCGAAACATCCGCGAACAAAATGGCAGCGATTTTAGCAAATTGGCGGAGAATGCGGGGCGCGGCGATTCCGCAGACGAGCTTTTTCATCTCCGCGTGGATCCGTTCTCTGGAAATGAACGACAACAGCGGCGCGAGATTTTCCGCGGCGCGGGCGGTTTCCGCTTCCACGGTGAAATCGAGGACAGCGGCAAAACGCATTGCGCGCAGAATCCGCAGTCCGTCCTCGCGGAACCGCTTCTCCGGATCGCCGACACAGCGGATGATCCGCGCAGCGAGATCCGCCTGTCCCCCGAACCGATCCACAATCCCGTCCCGATCGCTGTACGCCATTGCGTTGACGGTAAAATCGCGGCGGGACAGATCCTCCTCCAGAGAATCCGTGAACGTCACGCCGGTCGGGTGGCGGTGATCCGCATATACCCCGTCGATGCGGTATGCCGTAGTCTCGATGTTCATCCCATCGCGCACCACCGTGACAGTGCCATGCTGAAGTCCCGTCTCCACAACGCGCCAATCGGAAAAGCAGCGGAGCATATCGTCCGGACGCGCACTTGTTGTCACGTCATAATCCCCGGGGGTGCGTCCCATGAGGGAATCGCGCACGCAGCCGCCGACCGCATACGCGGAAAAACCGCGCTCCTGCAGACGGGAGATGACGTCGCGTACCGACTGCGGCAGATACATAACGAAATCCTCCTTTTGAAAAATTGGGAACGATCCGGCAAGATCCGCTCACAGATCGCGGTTCTCGTCCACGACCTCCACCTTGATCGTGTTCGTGTTGCAGTTCCGTCCGACCGGAATGCCGGCACAGATCACGACGCGATCGCCCTTTTCCACAATCGAGAGCTGCTTCGCGCAGTCTATGGCGTGGCGGAAGAGAGCCTCCTGCGTGACCTGTGTCAGTGCGAGAACGGGATAGACTCCCCATGACAGCGCCAGCTGATGGAATGTCTTTTCACTCGGGGTTGCCGCCACGATCGGCTCGATGGGGCGGAATTTCGACATACGGCGCGCACTCCGTCCGGTCGCCGTCATGGCGATGATCGCCTTGGCGCGGCTGTCTCTTGCCGTCGTGCAGGCCGCATCGCACACCGCGTTCGTCACGTCATCGTAATCCACGGCATAGCGCATTCCGCCGTATGCGTTCATCTGGCACGCGTCCTGTTCCGCTTGCTCCGCGATTTTTGCCATGGCGCGAACCGCCCGGATCGGGTATTTGCCCATCGCGGTTTCCCCGGAGAGCATGACGGCACTGGTGCCATCGAAAACGGCGTTCGCAACGTCCGAGATTTCGGCTCTGGTCGGGTTCGGATGCTCAATCATGGACTCCAGCATCTGCGTTGCCGTCACCACCATCTTGCCGCTCTGGTAGCAGGCCTTGATAAAACGCTTCTGAAGTCCCGGCAGTCTTTCAAACGGCACCTCAACGCCCATGTCGCCTCTTGCCACCATGATGCCGTCTGAGGATTCGAGGATCTCATCGAAGTTGCTGACCCCCTCCAGATTCTCGATTTTGGAGATGATGCGGATCTGGTGACCGCCGTTGTAGTCTAAGAATTTGCGCATTCCGACCACGTCTTCCCGGCTCCGGATGAAGGAAGCGGCGACAAAATCCACATCATGCGCGATACCGAAGAGAAGATCGGACTTGTCCTTTTCGCTCATGTGGGGCATATGGAGGTGAACGTTCGGAATATTGACCCCCTTGCCGTCGCGCAGAAGTCCTCCCGCCGTGACGGTGCAGCGAATCTCATGCCCGACGCATTCCCGCACGGTCAGCTCGATATTGCCGTCGTCGAGGAGGACGCAGTCACCGGCGGAAAGCTCTCCGGGAAGGCGGTCATAGTTGACAGTCACACGGGACGCGTCGCCCAGCACATCATCGGTGGTCAGTGTGAAATCCGCGCCGGTTTCCAGCACCACAGAGCCGCCTTCGAATTTCCGGATGCGCATCTCGGGTCCCTTGGTATCGAGCATGATGGCGAGTGGAACCTGCATGCGGCTGCGCACCTCCTTCAGCCGTTCGATCACCGCGTCATGCTCCTCATACGTGCCGTGGGAGAAATTGAGTCGGGCGACGTTCATCCCGGCCTCGATCATTTTTTCGATCATCTCAGTCGAGTTGGACGCGGGACCGAGGGTACATACGATTTTTGTTTTGAGCATTGGTGTGCCTTTCTCCGGGACTGCGTCCCGGCTCTTTTTATATTTGGTTTTCCTGGACTTTGTCCGGAACTTTTGATGCACCGTATCGGTGCGGTTTTTCCCTCGCGGGGCGGATCGATTTTTGATGCACCGGATCGGTGCGGCATTTTTGATCCCTCGCGGGGGCGGTCAGAGAGATAGAGATGGATTTACGAATCCCTCTCTACCTCTCCGACACCTCTCCACTCACCCTGATGGGGTATCGCTGCGGCGGTCATTTTTGCTGCCGCGGGTTTCTACCAATATTGGTATCTGGTATCCGGTGCAGAC
>CAVIKO010000099.1:0-5962 GCA_963643035.1 bacterium | reverse complement strand
AAATGTATAAAAACTATTAATTTGTAATTATATAATAGAGATGGCAGACGCGGGAATGATCCAAAAGCAGAGAGATGGAGGAAAAGTGTGGAAGAGGGTACGAAGAACTGGTAAAGCTGTACAAATCAAATGGTTTTGACTTGTGTATAATAACAAATTAGACTTTTCGGGAACAAAACAGGTGCCTAATGCGTTCTAATATATGAAAAGCATCTGTGCGCAGACAGCACTTGTCACGGGAAACTGGGTAATATCTACACGAGCAACGACATCGATTTTGCCGGAAACGAGAAGTGGTTCGACGAGGAGTAGGGACAGAAAAGCACAAAAAAACCCGTTATGGATCCGTGGGACACAAAACGGGTAATTTTGGTTGTTGATTTTTGTATTTCGCTTGGGAAACGGAACGGTCATACAGACACCGATCCGTGAAAAAAGTTCGTGGAAATTTTGTTTCCGAGAAGATCGGCTTATAAGAGAAGATCAAAATGAATTTTGATCTTCAAACATTCAAAGCTCGTTTTGAATGTCGTTAGTCGCTGATGTAGGGCAGCAGGGCAACGTGACGGGCACGCTTGATGGCGGTGGTCAGCTGTCTCTGGTGCTTCGCGCAGGTACCGGAGATCCGACGGGGCAGAATCTTCGCTCTTTCGGAGACGAATTTGCGCAGACGGATGGTATCCTTGTAGTCGATTTCGTCAATGCCATCGGCACAGAAAGCGCAGACTTTCTTTCTTCTTCTGTTCGGACGCATTGCCGGTCTTGCGGCAGGAGCTGCCTGTGCGGGAGCGGCTTCTCTCTCTGCGGGAGCAGCTGCTTCTTCGGTTACAACTTCATTCTTTTCAGTATCCATTGCTTATGAAATCCTCCTGTTATCATTTTCGGGGAAAGGATCGGGGTGATGTACTGAGCGGCTCAGAATGGCAACTCGTCGTCTCCCGCGATCTCTTCAAATTTCGGAGCCGCGTTGGACGCGAATCCGTTCTGCTGCGGTGCTTGTGCGGGCGCAGCGTTGGTGGGCGTATACGGCGCGGCATAACTGTCGGGCATATACGAATTCTGGGGCTGCTGCGGTGCGCCGTAAGCCTGTCCCGCATATGCGGCGGCCTGTTGCTGTACGGCGAGCGGGCTTTCACTCTTGGCATCTACAAAGAACGCTTCATCCGCTACGATCTCGGTGGCGAACCGCTTCATACCCTGCTGGTCTACCCAGCTTCTGGTCTGGAGCGAGCCGACAACGCAGATGGAGCTTGCCTTGCGGAAATACCGTGTGATGAACTCCGCGGTGGTACGCCATGCGGTGACGTTGAAGAAGTCTGCCTGCGGTTCTTCTGTGGCGTTCTTGCTGGTTCGTCTGTTGACAGCGACCGTGAAGGACGTAACGGAAATGCCGGAAGGCGTGGTTTTCAGCTCCGGATCCGCAGTGAGACGTCCGCCCAGAATGACCTTGTTGAAATTAAAGTTAGCCATGATCAGCCTTTCTTTCGTTTCGGCAGAGATTTATGCCTCTTTCTTGTCGGCTTTCTTCTTGTCTTCGTGACGGATCACGATGGAACGCATGATGCCCTCGGTGATGCCGAAGATTCTCTCCAGCTCAGCCGGGAAAGCGGATTCGCTCTCGAAGTTGACGAGCACATAGTATCCTTCCGGCTTGTCGTTGATCGGATAAGCCAGCTTGCGCTTGCCCCATTCGTTGACTTCGCCGATGGTTCCGTTGTCCGCGATCAGGGCGTTGAACTTGTCGATCATCGCCTTGGTAGCTTCCTCAGAAAGATCGGGGTCGATAACATAAAGGGTTTCGTAAGAGTTTAAGATCTTTTCCATTTTATACCTCCCTATGGACTTCAGACCGCCGTAGATATTCAGCGGCAGAGAGACGGCTGTAAAAACAGTCCGTTCAGCATATTATTCTAACATATATAGCGTGATTTGTCAATGGTTTTCTGAGAAAAAATCAAAATTTCCGTGCATCCCTGGAAAAGTCGTTTTATCGCCGCTCTGCTGCGATCAGCTTCTCTTGAATTTCCGTGACTGGTACGTTTCGTACATGGATTTGCTTTTCTGCTGCTAAGGCCGCCGCGATGCCGCATGCCGCGCCGATTCCGACGCAGATGGGCATGACGCGGTAGTTGGAGTGCGCCATGTGGGTACCGCTGATGTTCCTGCCGGAGAGTAATAATCCGTCCACGTTTTCCGGCACGAGACAGCGGTAGGGGATCGTGTAGCCCTTGATCTGTGGGAAGTGCTGCTGGCAGCCGGTTTCATCCAGTCCGGAACCGGTCAGATTGTGTACGTCAAAATTGAAGCTGGCATCGCGTACCACCCAATCTTCGAACACGCGGGAAGCAAGGATGTCCTCCTCGTTCAGGGTATACAGACCCTTGAAATGGCGTGTTTCTCGGACACCCATCATGGAACCTGCGCTGATGATGTAGCAGTGTTCGAATCCCGGCACAAATTCGCGCAGATAGGCGACGATGGCAGGCATCTGGGAGCGGCAGACGATTTCCGCTCGCGTCAAATCTTCCGCCGATGTGCCGTCTATATCGGTGCAGTTTGTCATATTGCATGTGACGATCCCGGGCAGGGTCGTCTCGTACACTAGAAGATGACCGGCCGGGTAGGGAATATGCGCCTTGGCAAGGGCTTGCAGCTCTCCCTTGGGGGTATTGTAGGTCGATTCAAACGAACCAAGCAGTACCGCACGATCCGTATCCACTCCGGCGACCTTGAACATCAGCGTCGCTGGCTGCATCTTGCCGTCCGTTTCTCTTCCCTTGCAGTAGGAAACTCCGGCAAAATACGCTACGTCTCCGTCTCCGGTGCCGTCCACGAATACACGCGCCTTATACACCTGTCTGCCGCTTTTCGATTCCGTGACAATCCCGACAATACGGTTTCCTTCCATGATTGCGCCGCAGACAAAGGTGTAGAGCAGTACCTCCACGTTCGCTTCCTGGAGCATGTCGAGATAGATAGCCTTGAGTTTTTCGGGATCGATGTACCTCGTGATCTTCCCATGCCGCTCCCCCTCGTTCCGGTCTGCCATATTCGTGAGAATTTCCGTATACAGCCCACAGCGCACGCTCCCGGTGAAGTGGCTCATCAGTCCGGATGTGGACATGCCTCCGACACAGTTATTCCATTCGACAAGCAGTACGCGCGCTCCCAGTCTGCCCGCTGTGATCGCCGCCGATACGCCAGCTGGACCGCTGCCTGCCACTATCACATCGTATTCGCCGCGCACAGGAAGTTCCCGTGCCGCCTCTCTGTAGGTATTTGTCATATCTGCAATGATTCCTTTCCAAATTCCGTTTTGGGTATTGCATTTTGCTATGGCTGTATTATATAATAAAAGCAGCAGGTCGTAAATGTCGGATATGAGCGGCGGATTTGTCAGAAATGAGCGGGAGGATGGAAAACCGTATGACGGAGGAAAAGCTGTATCTTGCGGAAAAGGACGGCGGCGCACCGTTTTATCTTCTGCGGCGGGTCAGTCACGCGTATACACGGGTCGCCGGAATTGCCGCCGGGATCTCTGTGAACACCGGGATCGAGACGGTCACAAACGATACGCATGACAACCAGTTCGCGATGACATGGATCTGGGAGGGCAGAGGCTTCCATACCGAAAAGGGTGAAACAAAGCCTCTTGCGTCGATGGATGTCTGTATCCGCCGTCCGGATCGACGATATGAAATGCGCCTTACAGCAAAGCGGGGTGTGCGCCTCTATCTCTGCATGGACAAATCGTATTATCCGGCGCTTTTGCAGTTGATCCCGGAACTGGCGTATTGTGAGGCGATCCATGCCTGTCCGTTCCGGTACGAATATTACGAGGAATTTACTGCGATCCTGCGCGTGCTGACGGAGGTGCCGTGGACGGACATCTATATGCACCTGCCGACATTCTGCCATTATATTCTGGCAGTATCCGGGATTGCAGAGAGCCGCAAAACGCAGCCGCTGTATAAGGCGCGCACCATCCTGTCCGATCCGCGGAATACCCGTGCCCTTGTGGAGATCGCGGCGGAATGCGGGATCGGGTATCATACGTTCCGCCGCCGCTTTGCCGAATTGTTCGGAGAATCCCCGGGCAGATTCCGGATCCGCTGCCGCATCGATGCCGCGTGTACCTACTTGCTTGCCGGTGAGCAGATCGGCGCGATCGCGGAGAAGCTCGGATACTCCGATGTGTATTCGTTCACACACCAATTCAAACAAGAGAAGGGTGTACCGCCAAGTGTGTACCGTGCCCAGAAGCACGGATAAACGCGTTTACGGAATTTGATAAACGCGTTTGCTCAAAAATGGCAAAAATTCACTCATATCTCGCATTTTTCTGTGATGAAATCTATGCTATAATAGCTTCGTTCTATCAAACACATAAAATATGGAAAGGATTTTTCATGAAACGCAGAATCTCTCTTGCCCTCTGTCTTCTGATGCTGCTCACTGTTGCCGGATGCGGAAAGACGGAGAAGCCCACGGACGACACTGCCCCTGACAATACTACAGCAAACGCACAGACCGAAACGGAATCCGTCGAAACTGAGCCAGAATATCCCGCTCTGCCGGAAAAGGATATGGATGGCTACGATTTCCACATCGACAACTACAACGATGAATGGCTCACATGGGCAATCCACATTCTGACCGCGGACGAAACGAACGGCGATGCGATGAACGATGAGGTCTGGGTGCGCAACAACCGGATCATGGAGCAGTTCAACTGCAAGATCACCGCAGAGTTGGAGCGCAATCCATCCGATACGCTGGCGGCAAAAGTTCTCTCCGGCGAAAACACGTACAAGCTTGTGATGATCTACGATGAGCAGGTTGTCAATCACTACGCGGGCGGCAGACTTCTTACATGGGACAATATCCCCTACATCGATTTTACCATGGACTGGTGGAACGAAAGCGCCGGAGAAACCTTCATTGCAAACGGAAAGCCGTATGCCGCGACCGGGGATTTCTCCCTGTCCCAGAGTACGCGCAGCTTCATCATGCTTTTCAATAAGGATATGTACGCCGATCTCGGCTTTGCGGACGATCTGTACACTTTGGTCGAGGACGGTAAATGGACGGATGACAAGCTCTATGAAATGGAGGAAGCGGCGATTGCGGATCTCAATGGTGACGGTGTGATCGATCTGAACGATCGGTTCGGCTGCACCACGGCGATCAAGCTCTATTTTGGTTCGCTTGTGACGGGCGCCGGTGTCAAGTACATCGACCAGAACGAGAACGGGGAGACGGTATTCGCAATTCCCGGCAACGAATACGCGCAGAACGTACTGTCTACGATTCTCGCGAAGCACAACGGAAACAAAATGTTCCTGAAGATTGCGAACGATATCCACAGTGGCAGTGGAGATGCGCCGACGATTTTCAAGGACAACCATTGTCTCTTTGTCGGCTCATCCATGAAAGCGGTTTCCGATTATCGTGATATGGAAAGCGATATCGGTATCATCCCGTTCCCGAAATTCGACGAATCGCAGGAGAAATACTACGCGCTGACCTCCGGCGGTACGATGGCAACGCTGCCGATCACGCTGCCCGCAGAGGAGTACGAAAATGTCGGACTGATTCTCGAGGCGATGAGCCGCGATTCCCATACCGGATTGGTGCCGCTCTATAAGGAAACACTGCTCAAATCCCGCTATGCCCGCGATGAGGGATCCGCGAAGATGCTTGATATTATCTTTGATTCCGCGGTATATGACATTGGATTGAGTACGTTCTGCGGCGATACCTATTATAAATATATGGAAGTGTATTACAAGGGCACCGACACGTTCTCTTCCCTGACCGAAAAAATCGCACCAACGGTGGAAAAGGATCTTGCCATTCTGACCGCGGCGAACGACGGAGAAGGAGGGGAAAACTGAAGTATGCGGATTACAACGGATTTTCCGGGCGGCAAGAATAATTATTTTGTACAACAACATTGCAG
>CAVIKO010000098.1:0-5975 GCA_963643035.1 bacterium | reverse complement strand
GTCCACACCCGGACAGCAACAGGGCGGAGGACAGAAAAACTGTGAGAAAACGGGAAGATTTCCAGTTGTGCATGTAGAAAACCATGCCTTTCCTTATTTGCTGACATACATAATTTATTATACTGTATTGATGTGTCAAAATCAATCCCGTAATGTAAAAAAAGTAAAAAATACGTGCACATCATGCAGATTACGAACGGAAATGGAACGGCTATTGCGATGCGTTTTTTGCCAAAAGGGAGCATGCCGAATGACTGCAGTGAGCGAGAACATGAAAAAAACCAACGGCATCGCTGATACTGGTCGGTGGGACATTCCATCGGCGTACCGCAGACATACTACTATTCTGAACGGATACAGGATCGGATCATCCGTTTTGTCACTTTCCATTCCGCGCTATCAGAAAAGTGCTTCCGTGAGATGCTGCTGATAACCGATCAGATGCCACGGACGTCGGCTCTCTCATTGACGGTCAAAAGAGGTGTCGTGCAGGTTGAGCGATCCACAGGCGGATTGTCCGATGCTCTGGATGCGCTGCACTGCCGGATTCTGGCGAGAAAAGAGTGTATGATTTCCTCTCCGATTTCAAGGAATGTGTAAAAAGCGGATTGACAGACCGAGCCGGATGTGGTATCCTATAGAAAAAGATGGGAGGCTTTATTTCTTTGAAAAACTGCGCTACAGAAAAAAAGATCCGGCTGGGGATCATTGGTACAAATTTTGTCAGCGACTGGCTTACGGAAGAAGCGAAAGCATCCGGGCTGTATGAGGTATACGCCGTCTATTCCCGCAAAACAGAGACGGGGGAGACCTACGCGAAAAAGCACGGAATTCCGACCGTGTATACGGATATGGAGGCTTTTTTGTCAGATCCGGCACTGGACGCCGTATACGTTTCCAGTCCGAACGCCTGCCACGCTGCACAGTCCATTGACGCGCTGCGCCACGGAAAGCATGTGCTGTGTGAAAAGCCGATCGCTACCACCTCGTCGGAATATCAGGATATGCAAAATGCAGCGCGTGAGAACGGTAGAATTCTGTTGGAGGCGATGCGTCCGGCATACGATCCCGCTATCCTTGCGATTCGGGATTGCATCAGTACGCTTGGTACGATCCGGAGGGTGGAACTGGAATTCTGTCAGTATTCTTCGCGATATGATCGTTTCAAGGCGGGAGAGATTCTGAACGCGTTCACACCATCTCTCGGCAATGCTGCGCTCATGGATATTGGAGTATATGCCGTCCATGTGTGCGCTCTGCTGTTTGGAATGCCGGAGCTGACGACCGATTTCTACAGCCGTTCGGTGTTTGCAGAAAACCACATGGAGTTGATGGGCGAGATGCTTCTGCCGTATCGGAACAACGCGCCGGTGCGAATCACCTACGCGAAAATCTACAATTCCCTGAATCCGAGTGTGATTCTCGGAGAAAACGGCGGGATTCGCATCGACAAGCTGTCCAATCCGAGATCGGTGCGGCTGACGCTACGCGACGGCACGGATACGGAACTGTGTACTTCTCCCAAAGAAAACAATATGCTCTATGAGCTTTCAGCCTTTGCACGCTGTATCCGTACGGGGGAAAATCCACATACGTGCTATTCGGAGATTGAAATGGCGATTTTAGATCGGATCCGGAAGAAAAACGGGATTGTGTTTCGATAAGAAAAAAGGACAGAGAGGGAAATCTCTTTGTCCTGTTTTCATTCTAGGAAATTTTCCGAGAGTTACTGTTATTCCTCTGGTTTCTCCTCGTCGGTTTCTACAGGAGTGGGCATTTCGTATGTCTCTGTACCATCACAGCAGCAACAGTGCGCATCCGCGGATTTCTCCTCCGTCTCTGCCACACACGGACATTCTGTGGTATCTGCGGGAGCCGCCGCCTCTGTGGATTCGCAGCAACATGTGCATTCCGTCTTATCTTCCGTTGCAGCATCTGCACTGCAAGCGCAGGAATCTTCACATACGCAGGTGTTCTCAGTGGTATCTCCGCAGGTGCAGGGAGAATCGGAATCCGTGTCACAGCAGCAGTGGCAGAGCTCTTCGTCCTTTACCGGTTCCGGCTTTACGATTTTTGTACCACAGAAAGGGCAGAACTGTGCTTCTTGCTGGATCTCACTGCCGCATGCTTCACAAATGGATACCTTTTTCAGCGCGGCGATTTCTTTCTGATAACCGGAGATGGCAGCCTTGATTTTATCTGCCTGCATGATGAATGTGGCGATTTCATCCGTGTGATCCACGCCGTCCCGTTCAGCAGTATAGAAGAGTCTGCCGATTTCCTTGTAGCAGGAGGAGAGCTTTCCCTCTTCGTTCTTGATGGCGACAGTCGCCTTTGCGATTGCGGTCATTTCGGAAGTCTTTTTCACGGTGATATCCGCGGCTTCCTTTGCATTTTTCTTGATTTCTTCCCAGAACTGTAATGCCATAACGATTGCTCCTTCCAAAAGCATCTTCTATGTAGAATTGTTGGGTTATACTTTTGCTACGGATGCGCGGTATTACACCGTTCCGCGTCCTAACAAATATATTATACACGATTTCTAATGGAAAGTCAAATTAAAAAAGTCTTTGAATGGTTAAAAATTATATGGAAAGATATAAACTTTCTTTAATAAAACGCTGAATAAATCGAATTTTTATGACAATAGACTACATATGTGAGCTTATGATGCAAAAATTCGATATATCCGGCACATCAGAAAAAAAAATAAAAAACGTGCGATGCATACTTCCGCCATATATGGGTATTCTATAAAAAACGCTCGCAGCTTGTTTTGAGCCAAAATCCCACATCTCCCTATATAAATTCCGTCAGCGCATTTCCTTTTCGGGAAAAAACCGTACCGTTTCGATATCGGGACAAAAATCTTCCGGATCACAAGGCCTGTTATCCTCTATGGTGTTTCGGCAAGTGTCGTCTGCAGGTTCCTTTACTGGATCATGACGTTGTTCTGATTGGCATCGTCCGGCTCCTGAAATCCTTCTCCATGCACCTCCGCTGCATCTGTCACGATCACAAAAGCCTTTTTGTCCACTGTATGCACAATGTCGCACACATACGGGGCAATAGGCTTTTTGATCGCGCAGAAAAGGATTTCCTTGCAGTTCCCTGTATACGCACCCTTGCCATTGAGTCGCGTCATGCCAATATCATATTTCTCGAATAAGGCGGATATGACCTCAGAGCCGCGATTTGTGATGATGATGAGAAATTTCGCCGTATCAGGTCCGTACATGATCCGGTCGATGAGATAGGAGCAGACCACAAGAGAAAGCGCAGCATACAAAGCGATCTCTAGACTGCCGGATGTGACGGCGGACAGAGCAATGATGGAAGAGTCGACACATAGAAACAACATACCGGTGTGAAGGTGACGATGGCGCATCAAAAGAAGACGGATAATGATGTCCGTCCCGCCCGTCGTCGCGCCGCAGCGAAAAATCACACCGATCCCCAGTGCCTGCAGCGCACCGCCGATCACACCGTTTAGAAGAAGATCGTTGCTTGGCAGCGGTAAATGCCAGATTGCCATGATGGTATTCATCCCAGTGATCATGAGGGATGACACAATCGTTGCATAAATCGTCCCGACTGCGAACGACTTCCCAAGGTGGATGGTGCCTATGATCAAAAGCGGAATGTTGAACAGCAGGATAATCATGCCGGTATCCAGTGAAATGAACCTTGACAGGACGATGGCAAGACCGCTCACTCCGCCCGGCGCAAGAGCATGTGGATCCAGAAATACAGAAATCGCCAAAGCATAAGCGATGCAGGCAAGCGTGATGATTCCATATTTTCGAATCGTATTTGGAATAGAGAGATTTTTTTTCAAAAATGTATTTCCTTTCCTACGTAATTATGATACAATAAAGTATAAGGAGCAGGGAGCGACTGCTGCCTCTCTCCGCATCACTTGTGTATAGGAGTATTGTATGACCAACTGCAAACCTACAAAAGAACAGCTCGCATTCCTCGATTGGGAATTCGGCGCGTTTTTCCATTTTGGCCTTCGTGCGTTTTATAAAGGCTATCGCGATTGGGACACGCGGGATATGGATCCATCCGTGTTCAATCCGGAAAAGCTCGATTGTGTCTCCTGGCTGCGTACCTGTAAGAACGCCGGAATGACCTACGCGATCATGACCTGCAAGCACCACGACGGTTTCGCAAATTGGCCGACCGCGTATGGAGACTACAGCGTAAAGAACACGCCGTGGAAGGATGGTAAGGGAGATGTAGTGCGTGAATTCACCGATGCCTGCCGTGAGGTTGGGATGAAGGTCGGTCTCTATTATTCTCCGGCACAGCGAGATCAAAGCGCGTTTGACAAAATGGATTACGACGATTATTTCATTGGTCAGATTACAGAGCTGCTCACCGGTTATGGTAAGATCGACTATCTCTGGTTTGACGGCTGCGGCTCTGGCAATCACGAATGGAACCGCACGCGTATCATTCGCACCATCCGTTCTCTCCAGCCGAATATTCTGATTTTCGGAATGTGGGATCCGAATACACGCTGGGTTGGTAATGAAGCGGGAATCGCTCCCTTGCCGTACACGCATATCGTGAAGAGCCAGCGGATTTCCGTAGAGAATGACAATCACACGGAATACGAGGAAGAAATGTTCCTGCCGGCAGAATGCGATACCATGATGCGGCGCGGCACGTGGTTTGACTGCGAAGACAATGAAGATCAGATCCGTTCGTTGGAGGAGCTGATGGGACTGTACTGCATGTCTGTCGGGCATGGCGTAAATTTTCTCCTGAACATTGGTCCGACGCACGAGGGACTGCTGCCGGAAAAGGATGCTGCCAGATTGACGGAATTTGGAGAGGAGATCCGCAAACGGTTTGGCCATCCGCTTCCCTCCTCTGAAATACACCATGACGGTGACGCGCATTCCATCCGGTTCGATCAACACATGCTCGCGGACGCCGTGATTCTTTCGGAGGATCTGACAGAGGGTGAAGGCGTGAAGAAATATGCCGTATACGCAAACGACATTCCGTACAGCTATGGCGAAGTGCTGGTGTACGAGGGCTATGTGATCGGTCACAAGGCGATCTGTACGTTCCCTGCGGTATACGCGAAGGGTTTCACCGTGCGGGTCACGGACGCCTGTGGAACATATACAATCACCCGATTCACAGCACACAATACGAAGGAAACGCCGATTCAAGGTTGATTGAGGGAATACACCATTAACGCATAAGCAGAATGTGAACGCAGAACAGCATATGCATTTTGTTGTGCATATGCTGTATTTACGCTCAACAAATAAAAGTATACCACAAAATCCGCTCAAATGCAAGAAGATTTTACCACAGAAGCGGAAAAGAACGTTTACTTATATCTATGCTAATATACCGCATCAGGATGAATATTTTCTCGTTTTGTGAAGGTGCAGAACGTAGAATTTCCTTATAATTCTGGCAAAACAGGGCGAAAAGTAGAGAAAAACTCTCATAAACAGTAAATACTTTTGCCTTGAATCAGTAAAAACGGCAAAATGAAGCAGTCAGTCTAAATATAATGATTCACTATATTTACACACGACCTATCGGCGATTCTCACGCTTATCGGGTTCAACATTTTCATGTGGAGCGTTTTGAGCAATTGCGTGTTCCAAAAGAAATGGAGAAATGAAAACCGCATTATTCTATGTACTAATATTGGTACGATTCTCTATGCCACCATCCTGAATCGTACCTCCGGCAGTCACGAACTCATCCTCACCCCATTCGCCGCTTTTACTGCCGCATGGCAGCAGCCGGAGCTGTACCGCGAGATGCTGATGAACGTGTTTCTCTTCTTCCCATTAGGACTGACGCTGTCCAATACTCTGCTGAAAAAGTGGCACCGCTGGGAAAGAATCTCCCTTACGACGCTTATCGGCTGTATTCTCAGTACAGGAATCGAGTACGCTCAGTACCGCTATGCTCTCGGTATGGCGGAGACAGACGAC
>CAVIKO010000097.1:0-6120 GCA_963643035.1 bacterium | reverse complement strand
CATCAGCACTAATGAAAAACGAAAGATTTATGCCTAACAAAACCTTCTGAAACGCAAGCGATACCGACTCGAACACAGCCAGCTGTACCCTATTCCGAATTGGCGATGAGCGATCTGCACCGGAATCCAGCTATCTATATTGCCCTAAGCCCGCGGCAGCAGATATGCCCGCCGCAGCGGCATCCCCGGTAGGAGAGGTGGAGTCCAGAGGATGGGGAGGAAGGATTCGCAAATCCTTCTTCCCTGTCCTCTGGTGCGCCGCAAGGCAATCCCACCGCAAGCGGTACAGCTGCATAAAAATAGCGCGCCGCAAGGCAATCCCACCGCAAGCGGTACAGCTGCATAAAAATAGCGCGCCGCAAGGCATAATCCGCACCGATGCGTGCATAAAAAAACCGCGAGGGATCAAAAAGCCGCCGCAGCGGTATGGCTGCATAAAAAGCCGACAGCAGGCCAAAAATATAGGGCCGCGGGAGAAGTCCCGTGAATTCTTTTGCCCCGCGCTTTTCCGGAAAAGCCTGTGAAAAAGCCTGTGAAAAAGCCTGTGAAAAAGTGGCAGATTCTCTTGACATAGAGGGTATGAAATGCGTATAATATAAGAGTAAAAATAGGATGGAATGCGCTTGCGCCCGGCTTGGCTGTCGACAGTGGCGGGGCAGGTGTATATACATTGCGTCGTATGTTTATAATATCATCTAAGAAAGGACTATTTCATGAAGAAGCAATTCACAAAACGTATTCTTTCCTGGTTCCTCGCTTCTGTGATGACTCTTGGCATGGTAGTGCCGATGGGTGCCGCAAACACCTCTGATGCCACCCAGACCAAAGAGACTGAGCTCATTGTGGAGAAGGTCGACAACGATGCGATTTCCGTGACGTTGGGCGAAAAGTTCACCGATGAAGCGGCGGAAGATGAACCTGCAGCAGACGAAGTGGTGCGTGTTTCCATCATCCTTGAGGACGATGCTACCACCACCAGGTTCTCCACCGAAGACATTGCGGAGAACAAAGAGGCGATCCGTTACCGTGAGACTCTTGCTGCAAAGCAGGATTCCATGGCAAGGAAGATCTCCAGAGAGGTATTAGGCGGCAATGATCTGGACATTGTCTGGAATCTCACCCTTGCTGCAAACCTCATTTCCGCAAACGTAGCATACGGCGACATTGCTGCCATCGAAAAACTTCCGGGTGTACAGGAAGTTGTTCTGGAAACCTGTTATGCGCCGATGGTCGTTGATACCGATGAAGCGGCGGATCCCAATATGGCGACCTCCGGCAAAATGACCGGCACATTCAATGTATATGCGGAAGGCTACACCGGCGCAGGCTCTCGTATTGCCATCATCGACACCGGTACAGACCTCGATCACCAGAGCTTTGACGCGAATGCTTTCCTGTATTCTCTGGAGCAGGGCGGCAACGCGGACGCGGATCTTCTTACGAAAGAGGATATTGCCGCGGTTCTTTCCGAACTCAACGTTGTTGTAAAAATGCCGTCTGTCACCGCAGAACAGCTTTACATCAACGCGAAGATTCCGTTCGGCTTCAACTATGTGGACAAGAATCTCACCGTTGACCACGACAGCGACAGCCAAAGCGAGCATGGCTCCCATGTTGCCGGTATCGCTGCCGCGAATGCGTACATTCCGGACGGCAACGGCAGTTATGTCTCTGCTCTGGACTCCGTGAAGGCACAGGGCGCCGCTCCGGATGCGCAGATCATCACCATGAAGGTGTTCGGTAAAGCAGGCGGCGCGTATGACTCCGACTACATGGCGGCTATCGAAGACGCTGTGATTCTCGGCTGCGACGCTGTCAACCTGTCCCTTGGCTCTGCCAACCCGGGCTTCACCAAGAGCGAGACCGAAGCGTATGCCAAGATCATGGACGATCTCCAGAACTCCGGTACGGTAGTCAGTATGTCCTCCGGCAACAGCGGTTACTGGGCAGAAAACGCCTACCCAATCGGTTATCTGTATGCGGAAGATATTTCCATGCAGACGGATGGTTCTCCCGGATCCTTTGACAATTCCTTCACCGTCGCTTCCGCAGACAACATCGGTTTCACCGGTATGTATCTGTCGGTAGACGGCACGATTATTTTCTATAACGAAACCTCCAGCAAGAATGCACCGATCACCTCTATCAGCGGGGAACATGACTATGTGTATGTTGACAGTTACGGCACAGACGAGGATTTCGCAGCAGTTGCGGATCAGCTTGTCGGCAAGATCGCTGTCTGCAACCGCGGCGACATCAGCTTCTATGAGAAGGCTGAAAACGCTGTCAAGTACGGTGCGATTGCCACCATCATCGCAAACAACACGAGCGGAACCATTAACATGGATCTGACCTATTACACCCAGACCGCTCCGGCTGTCTCCATCACGAAGGCGGACGGTGCGCTCCTGAAGGAAGCGGCGGACTCCAGCCAAGTGATCGGCGGCAACACCGTATACTTCGGCAAGATAACCGTTGGCTCTGATGTTGCTACTGCGATTACTTCCGATCATGTCAGCATGAGCTCCTTCTCCAGCTGGGGCGTTCCCGGTTCTCTTACGCTGAAGCCGGAAATCACCGCTCCCGGCGGTTCTATTTACTCCGTCAACGGCGCAGTTGCGGGCGGCAAGGAATACGAAACGATGTCCGGTACCTCCATGGCTGCTCCGCAGATCGCCGGTATCACCGCGCTCATGGCGCAGTATATCCGGGACAACGATCTCGTTGCCAAGACCGGATTGGATCAGCGTACTCTCATCCAGAGTCTGCTGATGTCCACCGCCACCCCGCTGTTCGACTATGACAACAAAGACGGCTACTTCTACTCGGTACTCCAGCAGGGCGCAGGTCTTGTGAACGCTGCTGCCGCTGTTTCCGCTGAATCCTACATCCTGATGGACGAGTCCGCTACGGATTCTGCCGCTGACGGTAAGGTGAAGGCAGAGCTGGGTGACGACCCGGATAAGACCGGCGAATACACCGTGAAGTTCACGATCAACAACATTTCCGGCGAAGAGATGAACTACGTTCTCGCCGCCTCTATGTTCACGCAGACGCCGTTTGCATATTACGTAAACGGTCAGCGTAGCGCGATCGGGTACTATATGGATACCCTGACCATGCCTGTCAGCGCGGATGTGGAATGGCTCGTTGACGGCAAGGTCGCCGATGCGTTGGACTATAACCTTCTCAACATGGACTTTGACGGCAACGGCGTAATCAACGGCGATGACGCGGACGCTATGCTCGATTACATCGTCGGCAAGCGCGATTCCCTGAACGATGAGGAATTCGCGGATCTCAACGGCGACGGAGAGATCACCTCCTACGACGTATACCTCTTCCTTGTAAAACTCAACGAAGGCTTCTTTACGGTTCCCGCAAACGGCTCCGTGGAGATTGTTGCGAACATCACTCTGGATCCTGAAGATCTGGATGCTATCGACTACTACTATGAGAACGGCGCGTATGTCGAGGGCTTCCTCTGGGTGAAGGCCCTTGCCACCGAGGAGGGTGAGGTCGGCGTGACCCACACCATCCCGGTGTTTGGCTACTACGGCGACTGGTCCGAGCCCTCCATGTATGAACATGGTCAGCGGATTACCTACTACACCGGTGAGGACCCGTATACCCCGTATCTCGGCAACTACGACACCAATACCCTTGCTATCAGCTATAGCTGGGATACATCCGACCTCTATTACTTCACCGGCAACCCGCTGCTTGATTATTTCTACGACGCATATATTGACAGCGAGTATCTGCCGGAGCGCAACGCCATCAACAGTGCGGACGCTCTCGCTCTGTGGCGCATTTCCCTTATCCGCAACGCGGCGCAGATGCAGCTTACCGTAACGGATGAAGACGGCAATAAGCTCGTGGATGAGAGCGTCGGCAACAATGTTGCAAGTGCGTACTACTATACCAACGAAGGCACGTGGGCGGATACCACTGCTTCCCTGAGCATGAACATCAGCCCCGCAAGACTGGGACTCTCCGAGGACGACAAATTTACCGTGAAGCTCTCCGCGGCTACAGAATATTCTGTGGCGGAGGACGGCACCGTTGACTGGGACAGCCTCGGCGACGGCGCATCTATGGAGTATCCGTTCACTGTAGACGATACCGCTCCGAAAATTGAAAAGATTACTCTGGAAGAGGATCTCACGAGCGGCAAACCGCTTACCATGAACGTGACCGCAAGCGACAACCAGTACATTGCCGGCGTGATCCTCACCAACGGCAGCGGCACCAAGGTATACGCCATGGCGACCTACGATGAGGATGCACAGCCCGGCGAATCGACTGTGTTCAAACTCTCGCTGGACGATGTGAGCGGCAGCAAGTTCATGGTCCAGGTCGTAGACTACGCGTACAACGCGACCACCTACACCATCCGTGAGCAGATCGGTGAACTTGTACCGGCGCCGGATGCATACTTCTATCTGAACGATATAGATGCTGGTCAGGGACTTTACGGCATGAACTTCAACGAAGATGGCAGGGCCTCCTTTGAAGAAGGCTACGAAAACGGCGAGGTGGTTACCGCTGCTATCGATAACATGACCGCTATGGAAGACGTAAACGGGATCCTGATTACCTCTACGGAGGAGGGTTCCCTGTACGCAATCCGCGCTCTTGACCCGTCTGACGCTACTCTGATCGCAGAAACCGGCATTTCCTTTACAGACCTCGCATATGATGATGTGAACGATGTTCTGTTCGGTATAGTGAATGGCGATGTATGTATCGTGGATTATCTCAACGGTACGATCAAGAAGATAGATATCATCCCATACGAAGGCAGGTATGTTGCGCTTGCTGCGCATGACGGCGTTCTCTATGTCCTGAAGTACGACTATGATGACAAAAAAACCATGCTGTGTAGGTTCGACGTGGACAGCTGGGATGACTACGGGATAGTGGATATTGAACTGTGCAGCTTCAAGCTCGAATCAAGATATTCCATTCCTACCTGTATGGAATGGAAAGACGGGCTTGTATTCATAACGGATTATGGAGATACACATACCTGGATGTACAGAATTACCGACATGGAGAATGGCGTAATAGAAAATATCATCGAGGAAAGCAGATCCTACTGGGAAAAAGTAGACTTCTTCGCCGTTACCAACAAGGACGACGATGAAAGCTGGTCTTTCCCAAAGGATGACGCAGTTGCTACCGGCATCTACATCTCTCCTTCCGAGGATACCATACTGTATCGCGGCAATTCTCAGAAGTTCTCCGCACAGGCACTCCCGTGGACGCTGGAAGACAGAAGCGTAACCTGGACTTCCTCCGATCCGACCGTTGCAACCGTCTCCAGCAGTGGTGTTGTCACCGCTGTTGCCGTTGGTGAAGCTGTCATTACGGCTGCTGTAGCAAGCGATCCCACGATCACTGCTTCCTGCAAGGTAACCGTTGAGGCTCTTCCGCTGTATCTCGAAGGCGCACTCCAGGATGAAGACGCCAACCCGATGACGTTCTCCTGGGACGTTCTGAATGAAGAAACCTGGAAAAAGGGCGTAGACATCGACTCCACCATTGGCGCAATCACTTCCGATGGCGAAAACCTCTATGTGATCAACGCGGATGACGCGAACCAGACGATTTCCAAGATCTCCCTGGAAACCGGCGAAACGCTTGCCTCTGCCTCTGCTGCCGCTGTCCCGTACTGGGATATGGCATACAGTGAGGTTGCTTCTGCGATAAACGGCGAACCCAGCTTTCTTTCGATATATGAAGGTTTGCTCTTCGTGCACACCCTGACTCCGTCGCAGTATTATAGTTTCAACTTTACAGAGGAGCTTGCAAAATTCACAGGTGCGGAAAGTTTTGTTGGCATCGCATCCATACTTTCCGACCAGGAAAGCATGGGAGAGTACTTCATCCTTCTGGATGACGCCGGCTATCTGTGGGTAGTTAAGTACATGTGGGAAACAGATAAAATCCAATTCTACGTGATACCGCAAACCAATCTGACCGCCAGCGACTTTGATTTCTCGGAAGGTCATCCGTTCACCTCTCTTGTGGCTGACCCAACGCAAACGATGGCATATCTGTCTGCGTATAACAGCAAAACCGAAACGAATGAACTTACATTCATCCGCTACGATA
>CAVIKO010000096.1:4608-6170 GCA_963643035.1 bacterium | reverse complement strand
TTTTTTTGTTATAACTATTTAGGAAAATGTCGTAAAACCTATCGTAAAATTGGGTACTACTTAAGAATGATCTTAGATTCCAGTAATTTCATAGTTTGTGATACGGTATTGTGTTTTATTTTCTTTGTCATATGCTGTCATCACCCGATACCGCTTTCTGTATTGTAAACGGTACATACAAAAAGATGCGGAAAAAACTGACCAAAAAAGAAATCTATTGAAATGCAAAAGCCCCGGTGAGTGTGGCAAAAACGACAAAAATCGGAAAAAATGAAGTTTTCACTTACTTTCGAATGGGATTTGTGCTATAATATTTGCCGTAAAATCTAAACCTTGCAGGTATTGAATGCTTGTAAGGCTTATTTTTAATATAGTTGGACAATAAATGTCACTTTGCCACTGTCAGACGGCGAGTGGGAATGATGTACAGCTGAACAGTGAGGCAATCCATCCCACTTTCGAGAATTTCCATGACAGGAAATTCTTCGAAGATAGGCTTATATCGTTGCATATCAGCAGTGGAAAGCCGCAGCAGAACCCAAATTTCTGTTGCGGCTTGTTTATTGTAGCTTAAGCAAGAAAAACAAAAAGAAAATCGTAGAATATGAGCGAAACCAACTGCAGGAAGATATTGCACAGATCAGATTGGCTTGACAGAATACGCAGACCCGTTCACGGGTAACAAGAATAAGAAGGCATAAAAAACAGCCACCTGCGTGGCTGTCCGTAAAATTTATGCGATTGGCGGACTATTTCAGTGTGTCTTAAGGCGCAGCTATGCTTTCATGAGCTGACTTGCAGAACGGTTCATTGGGGACAGATATAGGCGTAGCGGGAGGGGGAGGTGCCGGTCAGTCTGCGGAATACGACGGAGAAGTATTTTTCATCGGCAAACCCGGATCGATGCGCCGCTTCCGTGACGGATATGTGGTGATCGCTGAGCAGGGAAGCCGCTTGGGAAATCCGCTTATGCTGCAGATACTGGTGCGGGGATATGCCAAGCTCTTCCCGGAATAAGAGCCGCAGAGAGGACTCACACACGCCACATGCCCGAGCGATTCCCGTAACAGACAGCTCCGGATCGTCATAATGCGCCTCGATGTAGTCCAGTGCCGCCGCCACCCGTGAGGATTCCATTCCGTAGCGTGCGGTGTATTCGAGGTGGAGTGCGGCAAACAGACCATAGGTCATGGCTGCGGACTGATAGATGCGATCCGGCGCATTGCTGTACCACATGTCGTATATTGCGGAAAATCGGCTCCCGATCTCCTCCGGATGTACTGTCACAAACGTTTCGATCATACAGGTGGTGTAATGGAACACGTCCATATGCAGGACAATACAGCTGTCCAGATTCGTGTCGCGAAAGTAGGGAAGATCTGCCGGAATATAGGAGATCATGCCAGGCTGCATCCGAAGCGTGCGTCCACCGTAGGAAATGGTAGAATCCGCGGCAAACCGATAGGATAGCGCAGCAAAATGGCGTTCGGCGTTGTGGACATGTACGTCGATATTTTCCATCCGCACCACGTCCAATAGAGAAAATGCCACATTGTCCTTGG
>CAVIKO010000096.1:0-4598 GCA_963643035.1 bacterium | reverse complement strand
GGTGAAAATCATAGGAAACCTCCTTGCCGTTTTTTTCAAAAATATTATATAACAAGTCTGAACGCGATACAATGGTGTTGTCGTTTTTTCAACCTTTTTTGTTGGAAATTCGGTTTTCCGTCAGTGCGTTTTATGCCATAATATGAAATGAAAACCGCACGTTTCTGTAAAAAAAGCATAAATAGAAGGAGAAGAAAAAATGAGAAAGCAAAAACAAATGTGGATGGCACGGCTTGCACTGCTTGGCTGCGCGGCAATGCTAGCCTCCTGCGGCGGTCAGACGAATTCCGCAGATGGAAACGCCAACGAAGATCAGAGCACGACCACTATGGCGGAATCGGACACGCAAATCGAAACGGAGCAGGAAACGGAATACGATCGGCTTGCGGAGCTTGGAGCATATACCGGTGAGAAAGAGACGTTTCGGATTCTGGACGCCAACGACAGACCGGATCTGCACGTGAATTATTCTTCTGGCGAACTGACAGGCGATACGCTGAATGACGCGCTTTATAACCGTGAGCAGGCGTTGGAGGAGCGATATGGCATAAAGATCGAATACACGGCCGGCGGCAGTGTGGCAGACGGCATGAATCTTGTGCGCAATTCGGTCACTGCCGGGGATACGCCATATGATATGTGTATTTCCGCACTGATGAGCGGCGGAATCGGCAGCGCTGCACTCGAAGGTCTGTTCGCGGATATGAACGGGTCCTCTTCTCTGTCACTGACAGCACCCTGGTGGAGCAAGCTTGTGTATGAGAATTTCCTGTTGAATGGCAAGCTCTTATTCTCCACTGGCGATTTTGCCTCAACGGTGTACCAGCTGCCGTCCGCGATGATCCTGAACAGTGATCTTCTGGCGGACAATGGAATCACGACGGATTTCTACCAGACGGTGCGCGACGGCAAGTGGACTCTCGACCTTGTGAAATCGACGTTTGTACCGCTGAACAACGATCTGAACGGCGATGGCGTGATGGATGTGGACAACGATTACTTTGGGCTGATCTACCAGAAGAACGATCTTGGCTGCAATGCGATGCTCATCGGTGCAGGCGCATCCATTGTGACAATTGATAACGGAAAGCTCGCGCTGGCTCTGAACAACGAAAAAACGGTGAATCTGGTGGAAAAGCTGTACAGCATGACCTGCGACATCCAGTACACGGATCAGAACGACATTTACAATAAGACATTTGTGGAAAATCGCGCGGTTGCCATGATCCATCTGATCAGCACGGCACAGCGCGACGCGCTGCGGAACATGGAAAGCGACTATATGGTTATGCCGATGCCGAAAGCGGATGAAGCACAGGAAAGCTATCGTTCGTTGCTTAATCCGTGGTCGGCGGCTTATGTGGCAATCCCGATGAACGCGGATGTGGATAGTTCTGGATTCCTTGCGGAGGCAATGGCGTATTACGCATATGAAAACATCCGTCCGGAGATTTATGAGAAGATTTTGAAAGCAAAGACACTGCGTGACGCCGGTTCCTCGGAAATGCTCGACATCGTATTCAACACCATTTGTCTCGATTTCGGTACGATCCACGATTTCGGCGGTGTTAATTCCGTTTCCGTGAACGCTGTTTTCTATGGGGAACCGTTTGTGTCCGGCTTGGAAGCGTGCACAAAAGCAGCGGAAGCAGAGATGGAATCCTATATGGAAAACTGGCAGTAATCTCCGACTTCAAACATAGTATAAGGAGGACAGGTATGATTATCAAAGCACAGGAATGTCCGACATGGCTGAAAGCGGGCGCAATCTATCAGATTAATCCACGCACTTTCTCGGCGGCGGGAACCATCGCGGCGGTCACGGCAGAATTGCCGTTTCTCGCATCTCTCGGCTTCGGGACGATGTATCTCTGCCCGATCTTTTCGGAGGATGACAGCGAGGATATGGAGAACTTCAGCGATCGCCAGAAAAAGTCAGCGACAGGGAATCCGAAAAATCCGTATCGGATGAAAGACTATTTTGAAATCGATTCGGAATACGGGACTATGGCGGATTTGCAATCGTTTGTGGAGACAGCTCACGCGCTTGGTATGCGGGTACTGCTCGATCTTGTGTACGCGCACATCGGCCCGCATGCCGCCATTCTCCGCACCCATCCGGAATTTGCGAAGCAAAATGCGGACGGTTCCTTCCTGAACGGACCATGGCATTTTCCGCTGCTCGATTTCAACAATCCGGGGCTGCGCGAATACCTGTGGTCGAATATGGCGTATTATATTGCCGAGATAGGTGTGGACGGCTTCCGTTGTGATGCCGCCGATTATACGCCGCTTGATTTCTGGGTAGAGGGCAGACGGCGGATTCGCACGATGGTGCCGGACGCAGTCCTGTTGTACGAGGGCGGCAATGGAGAAGCACTCATCGCCGGATTTGATGCCATCTACGGTTTTAGCTGGCATGAAACCCTTTATAGTGTCCTGCGCGGTGAGAAAACGGCGGCGGATCTGCGCGGCTGTTGGGAATGGACCCGTCAGAATTACCCGGTCGGTGCAGTCATTCTACGCGATATCGACAACCACGACACGGTTACGGACTGGGAGGCGCGCGCGGAAAAGCTGACCGGACACGCAGGTATGGATCTGGTAGAGGTGCTCAATTTCCTGATCGATGGCACACCGATGGTGTATTGTGGCAACGAGCTGGGCTGTACGGCGCATCTCTCTATGTTTGCGAACCGCTTCCATCCGGGCGTATTTGAGGTGACGGACAGGAGCGAAGCGGCAAAGGCAGCGGATTTCTCCGTGCGCCGTCAGAACCTGATTCGCCGCCTGAACACAATTCGCCGTGAACACGCTGCAGTACGCGACGGGGAAACCGCATGGCTTGCCGTACAGACCATCGGTGAGTGCGGTCAGATTACGGCGTTTTGCAGAAGGGGCGCATCCTCCACAGTGACCGTGATCGGCAATCTGTCCGCGCAGCCGTGCCGTATCTGCCTGGCGGAGGAAGTGCGCAAAGGTACTGTGCTGTTGGAAAGCGGTATATCCGGGGAACAGGACGGTATCGTGACTCTGGACGGGTACGGCTATATTGTGACGGAAACGCAGGAATAAAGGGAACAGTACCCTGACAACAGAAAAAGCCGCCTGATTTCTTTTGAAAACCAGGCGGCCGAGTAAATTCGCATTCTTTTTGGGGTTATTTATTGCCGGAATTCTTAAGCGCAATGATCATGCCGGCAATCATTTCAACAATAGAGAGCCCGAGCAGCAGACCGGATATAAAGTCTTTTACATCTGTACCACCGACGGTTGCCGATAGTGCGCTGCTCGCTATGCCGAGAACAATCAGCAGCGCACCCGAAAGCACGCACCGTTGCCGTTCCAGTTCCTGCGTGCGGTGGAGGAGATCGAGAATCTGATTGTCATCATAAGCACGCATGCTGTTTTCGGCAGCATCTTCGCCGTCCATAAGCTCCGCAAGCGTTACATGAAGAACCTCGCAGAGCTTTTGAATAACGCTGTAGTCTGGCATACACTTGCCATTCTCCCATTTTGAAATGGTCTTGTTTGATACGCCGAGCATTTCTGCCAGCTGCTCCTGTGTGAAGTTTAACGCACGGCGCTTTTTTGCGATGTAACTGCCAATGGATATTTGATTCATTTTGTTTGCCTCCTGTTTCCTTGTGTGTCTTTATGATACAGGATATCAAGAAAAAATCCCATCCATTGTGGGTAGAATGTGCGTAGAATTACCGAACTGCAGGGAGAATATGCGTGGAATTGCCGAATTTACCTGTCGTTTTTGTTTTTGACTGCGTCCATTGCAGCGGCCCCCACACCAACCGCAAACCCGACACACATCCAGAGAGCAAGGTTGTTAAGCCAACAGCCAAGCGCAATTCCGACAAGTATGCCGTAAGATATACCGTAAGATTTTCCTTTTTTGGGTTCGTTCTGATTATCCATTCGAGTAAACTACCTTATACCGGCCATTTCTTTTTGATACTCTCGATCAGTGGAAGCGGTTGTCACCGGACACAAGACCCAGGTCGATCAGTCTTTGCACAATTTCGGGCGGGTAGTTCAGCTTTGCCAGTTCGAGATGCTTCATGATGTTATGAACCAGTGCAAAGCAGCTTAGGGTGAAAATCAGGCAGTGACGACTGCCTCAATGATAAAAGCCAGCATAATTAGTCTCCTTAAAGCAGCGTTACAATCCATGCCGTAAGCGCCGCGATTGCCGCGAACAGCGGTATTCCGCGCACAAACGAACCGATATGCTTTTCGGGATTCTGATAAATTTCTTTTTCGGGCAGGAAGGAGAAGCGGGTGCGCTTTGTGTTGCGCCACCAGAGCAGGTCGATTACGACAAGGTCGAACAGACCGAGTCCCTCGCCGAGAACAAGAAAATACAGGAATGCGGAGAGATAGCCGTCAAAGGCAAACACACGCTTGAAAATAAGTCCGAGCACCGAGAACACAACCGTGAACAGAATCAGATTGCCGAGCAGAATCGACGGGATTGATTTCTCTTTCGGAGCGGTATCGGAAAATTTCTCCCTGACACGAGATTGCACCACATCGGGATAAGAGCGCAGTCCCGCAAGATTTTTCTTGTCCGTTCCCGTGCAGAG
>CAVIKO010000095.1:0-6510 GCA_963643035.1 bacterium | reverse complement strand
GTAACGGAGGATTCCGCAAACACCGTATATCTCCGTCCGGAAACTGCGCAGGGCATTTTTGTCAACTTCAAGAACGTAGCCCGCTCCTCCCGGAAGAAGATGCCATTCGGCGTTGGTCAGATTGGCAAATCCTTCCGCAACGAAATCACCCCCGGTAACTTCGTGTTCCGTACCCGTGAGTTTGAGCAGATGGAACTGGAATTCTTCTGCAAACCCGGCACGGATCTCGAATGGTTCAACTACTGGCGGAATTACTGCGCCCAGTTCCTGTACAGTCTCGGCTTACAGGAAGAAAATGTCCGGCTGCGCGACCACTCTCCGGAGGAGCTTTGCTTCTACTCTAAAGGTACGACCGACATCGAGTTCTTGTTCCCGTTCGGATGGGGCGAGCTGTGGGGTATCGCGGATCGTACCGACTACGACCTGACCCAACACCAGACCGTCTCCGGTGAATCAATGGAATATTTTGATCCGGAAACGAACGAAAAGTATATTCCCTATGTTGTGGAGCCGTCTCTCGGCGCGGATCGCGTGACCCTCGCTTTCCTTGTAGACGCATATGACGAAGAGGTAGTCGATCCCGAAAAGAACGATACCCGTGTGGTGCTGCACCTCCATCCGGCACTTGCTCCGGTGAAGGCTGCTGTTCTGCCGCTCTCCAAGAAGCTCTCCGCAGAAGCTGATGAAAAGCTGTACGCAGATCTCTGTAAGCGGTTCAATGTGGAATTCGACGACGCAGGTTCCATCGGCAAACGGTACCGCCGTCAGGACGAGATCGGTACGCCGTTCTGCGTCACCTACGACTTTGATTCTCAGAACGACGGTTGCGTGACGGTTCGCGAAAGAGACTCCATGGAACAGGTTCGTATGCCCATCTCCGAGGTGGCGACATACATTGAAAAGCATCTCGAATTTTAAGAAAACACTGCGCAGTGCGCGCCATAGCCGCCCGGTTTTCTGCAGACCGCCAATGAATTTGGGTATCTGAAAACGGTACGGCATAAGGCAAGGAGAACGGTATGTTTTACACCATTCAGACTCCCAAATCGAAAGCGGTTCTGTCCACATACGGCGGCGAAATGCATAGCTATACCCATGTGGACGAGGACGGAGAGAATGCCTATCTCTGGGACGGAGATCGCCGTTTTTGGAGCGAGCATGCTCCGGTTCTGTTTCCGGTCGTCTGTACGCCGAAGGATATGAAAATGGCGCACGATGGCGTGGAATATCCTATGCTGAAGCATGGTTTTGCGTCAACAAGCGAGTTCACGCCCGTATTGCAAACGCCGGATACCGTTGCATTTGTGTTGGAGGAGAGTCTGGATTCCCTTGCCATGTTTCCGTTCCGATTCCGTCTGGAGAACCGTTATACCGTCACTGACACCGGATTTTCCGCTGCATTTACCGTCACCAACCGCGATTCCCGCCCAATGACATACTGTATCGGCGGTCATCCCGGTTTCAGGCTGCCGCTGTATGCCGGGGATCGGTTTAGTGATTATGATCTTGTATTCACGGATGCATCCGGCGCGTATGTCACAGGAACAGCAAACGGTTTGATGGATCCGAATCTGCCGCATCTTGACAAGATTCACGACAATGTTCTACCGTTGTCCTACGATACGTTCGGCGGCGATACGCTCATTATCCAGAATCTTCCCGTCAAACAGGTTCGGCTGATCAATCGGTATACGGGACGCGGGATTCTCTTCACCTTCGACGGCTTGGAAGCACTCGGACTGTGGACGATGTCTGAGGAACACTCTCCGTTTGTCTGCCTGGAACCGTGGAACGGTTTGCCCGCCTCTTCCGATGAAACGACCGATGCCAGAAGCAAAAAATACGCCCGTACTCTCACTGCCGGAAGTACGCACACCGTGAACTACTCCGTAAACGTGATTTCTGGCAGTCGCTAAAATTGCATACCAACCACATGAAAGGGGGAGACTTTCCCACGGATTTCACACCGTGAGTCTTCCCCTCATTCTATCCGTATGAGGAGACACGCTTTTGAATTTATGTAATCTCACCGAAGTCCGCACCTTACTGGATCGGTACGGTCTCGCCCCCAAAAAGGGTTTTGGTCAGAATTTTCTCATCCGTTCCGCTGTTCCGATGGAGATTTCCGCTTCCGCGCGCCGTCTTGCACCTGCGGATACGCCTGCCGGAGTACTGGAAATCGGTCCTGGCGTTGGCGCGCTCACGCAATATCTCTGTGCGGATTTCGATCGTGTCGTCTGTGTGGAGATCGACCATGGATTGATCCCTCTTCTCGGCGAGGTCTTTGGAGATACCGACAATGTAACCGTTGTAGAAGCGGATTTTATGCAGCTCGATTTGCCCGCATTTCTTGCGGAACATTTCGGAGATTTGCTCTCGTCCGGCGGAACGGTCAGCATCTGCGCAAATCTGCCGTATTATATCACGACACCGGTGCTGATGAAGATCCTCGAAAGCTGGAATCCGCTTGAGCCGGTGCCGCTGTCCGGGATCACGATCATGATCCAGCTTGAGGTGGCAAGACGTATCTGCGCTGCAGAAACGGATAAGGAGTACGGTGCGATCACGGCTGCGGTCGGACTCAAAGCACAGGCGCACAAGGTATTTGATGTGTCTGCGGGGAATTTCTACCCAGTACCGAAGGTGGATTCCGCAGTCTGTGCCATTGTACCACATGGGGGGATCCGCACCGTGTACCCCGATCTGCCGGACGATCCCACCTTTGCCGCCGATTTTGCAAAAACGGTGCCGGAAGTAATTGGATTGGCGTTTGGTCAGCGCCGAAAAACGCTCACCAATTCGCTTTCAGCACGATTCCCTAAGGAAAAAACAGCCGCTGCGCTCCGGAAAATGGGACTGCGGGAGGACATCCGCGGAGAAAAGCTATCCGCCGCCTCTTTCTGCACGTTGACGGCGTATCTTTTGAAGGAGGAATAACCCATATGTTGCAGCTTGTCAAACTATCGTTGTCATACCGCGAACAGCTATTTGAGCTCATGGACGAATGGATCCGTGAGGGAAAAGAAAATATCGTTCCGTGGGCGATCTGCAAAAACGACTACCACGATTTTGATGCGTATCTTACCGCACTGGATGTCACGGAGCCATGCGACGGCAAGGTGCCCGATACGACTTATTTTTGCCTCGATACCGATACAAATCGTTTTATTGGTGCCGTCAATATCCGACATTATTTGAACGATTCTCTCATGCGCCGCGGCGGGCATATCGGAGATGGGATCCGTCCCAGTATGCGCGGACAGGGTTTTGGTACAAAAATGCTTGCGCTTGCGTTGGAAAAATGCCAGGAAATGGGGATCGAGCGGGTACTGATGGTATGTGATGCGGACAATCCGGTATCCGCGCACACGATCCGGAAAAACGGCGGTATTATGGAAAACCGGATCATCGCAAAGGACGAGAAAATCGAGCGGTACTGGATCGACCTCACCGGCAGTAACCGCAAAATCGTTTCGTTTACAAATTTCTACGATTCTATGGATGCCGATGCGGTAACCGCTCTTGGACAAGCGTCCGCGTATTTGAGAGCACATCCGAACACCGATTTCATGATTCCCGCGGAGACGTATCGGATTACCACACCTCTGGCACGAGAGGCGATGGCGCATGTGCTGTCCGGCGATTGGGGCGGGAATCCACAAAGGGTCATGTTCAACCCGCGCTATCGCTATGACAGCGGATTCTCGTTTGCCGGACAGACGGGGACAGCTGTATACGCCGATCGTACGATGTTTATGGTGGATGGCTTTATGGAACCAGTGTCCATCGCAGACTGTGAAAGCGTAACGCTGCGTGGTCTGACGATCGATCACCTGCGCAAACCGTACGCATTCGGTGTAGTGGAATCCCTTGCGGAGCCTGTGGACGGCTGGCGTGATTGTGTGATCCGATTGGACGACGCGTGTCCGATCACGGAAAAATCCCCGATCCACCTGCGCTGCGGCTTTTTCGACCCGGAGACGCGTGCCAACCGCTATGCTAACGCCGATTCGCTGGCGTACTTTGATCCACTGCATGTTAAGGTTCGCATAGAGGGAGACTGTGTTCGTGTCGGTGATGTGTTCTGTACCATACACACCTACCACTCGCGTCCAGCCATTCTCATCGAACGAGCGAAAAATGTACATCTCATAGACGTGACAATCCACAGCCAGCCTGGTATGGGTATCGTTGGTAACCGCAGCGAGGACGTTGTAATCGAAGGCCTTTCCGTTGTGCCATCCAAGGGGCATTTCTGGTCATCGAACACGGATGCCACCCACTTTACCGCGATGAAGGGGCTGCTGCGCTTCTCCCACTGCCATTTCTCCCACCATGGCGACGACGCGACCAATGTCCACGGCTATTATCAGGCGGTTATTGGCAAATGCGGCGGGAATACCTACCTGACACAGGAGAAAACGCCGGATGGTACCCACGCGCAGACCCTCGACTACCCTGACATCGGCGATACCGTAGAGGTTTCGCGCATCGATTCCATGGAGGTCGTGGATACGTTGACCGTCGTAGACTGCACACCGATGCCGGACGAGTGGATGTGCCGCGTGACCTTTGATCATGCGCTGCCGGAGCAAACGGACGGACTCATCCTTGCTGATATAACAAGATTACCACGTGTGGAATTTGTGGAATGTGATGTTGCCCACCATTTTGCACGAAGCGTGCTGCTCAAAAACCGCGATTCCCTAGTCGAAAACTGTACCTTCCATCGCGCGCAGGGACCTGCTGTGGTTGCTGCTGCAGAAGCGTATTGGTATGAGGGCGTGTGTCCTGCGAATTTAACGGTGCGCGGCTGTCGGATCACTGATTGCGGTATGTGGGGCGAGGCTGCTGGCATCGTTGTGAAAGCGGACTGTGATCATCCTGCAGGGAAGACGATCCGCAATGTTGCCATCACGGACAACGAGATTACAGCGGATTCCGCGCACGGTATTTTCGTTCGGAATACCAATGGTGTCACGATCCGCGGCAACCGGATTCAAGTGCAGGATACGCCTGTAGTAACGGAAGACTGCGCAAATGTAACCGTTGAATAAGCTCGCAGCAGAGGGAGAGATGCTATGATTTACCTGCGCTGCTTTACGATTCCCACACGTTCCCGGGAGGAATCCCGCCTGTACTGTAATGCCTATCCCTTTGGCGTATTCCCACGGATCGGGCTGCACACCATCGATTTTGCGGATGTGACCGTATTTTGCGGCGGTAACGGAACCGGAAAGACAACGCTGCTTAACGTGATCTCCGAAACGCTCGGCTTACCGCGCCTCGGGCTGTTCAATACGAGCGAATCGTTCGGAAGCTATGTACATATGTGCGATGCGGAGGTGTATCACGACAGGGTTCCGGTGGGCAGCGCGATGTTCACAAGCGATGATGTGTTCGCGGAAATTCTGAATCGACGCGAGGTAAACCGCGAAATCGGCATAAAACGTGCGGATTCCGCAGCGGAATACGACAATGAAATAGCAGCGGATCAAGCAGGTGATTCCGTGCGGTTTCGCTCCATGGCAGATTACGATGCGCTGGAAAGACGGGTACGCGCCAGACGGAAATCCCGTAGGCAGTATGTGGACGAGGGCGGCGGGAGCTATCACCCTGTGGATTCCAACGGACAGCACGCACTTGCTTTCTATAAAGCGCATTTTCTTGAAAACGCCCTGTATCTTCTTGATGAGCCGGAGAACAGCCTCTCCCCGGTCTATCAGGCGGAGCTTGCAGATTGGATCACGGATTGTGCACGGGTTTTTGGCTGTCAATTCGTGATTGCAACCCACAGCCCGTTCTTTATCTCCCTACCGCATGCCGCCGTGTATGATTTTGATACATATCCGGTAGAGGTGCATCCCTGGTGGGAGAACCGGAATATGCAGACGTATTATGCCCTGTTTCGGGAAAATCGGGAACTGTTCGAGGGAACAAGCGAATAAGCAAAAGCGTGGAGCAGATTTTCTGCCCACGCTTTTTTTGCTGGGATCCTGGACACAAAAAACCGGTGTATCCTTTGTGGAATACACCGGTTTTTGCTATGCGGTTTTACGCGGAATTTCCGTCGTGTGACGGAGATTATTCGTACAGCTTGCCGTACTTGGTGAGCCGCTCGAATTTCGCCTTGGCATTTTCTTCTGCCTTCTCGAACAGCTGTGCTGCGCGTTCCGGATTCGTCTGTGCCAGACGGTTGTAACGGTTTTCGTTCTTGATGAAGTCCTGATAGCTTGCGGTCGGTTCCTTGCAATCGAGGATGAAGGGGTTCTTGCCTTCTGCCTTGAGAGCCGGGTTGAACCGGAACATCTGCCAGTAACCAGCCTCAACTGCCTTCTTCATTTCGAGCTGGCAGTTTGCCATCGTACCCTTGATACCGTGCATTTCGCAGGGTGCGTAGCCGATGACGATGGACGGACCGTGGTATGCTTCCGCTTCGGTTAAAGCCTTGAGAAGCTGGTTCATATCCGCACCCATAGCGACCTGTGCTACATAAACGTAGCCGTAGGA
>CAVIKO010000094.1:0-6607 GCA_963643035.1 bacterium | reverse complement strand
GGGGAGGAAGGATTCGCAAATCCTTCTTCCCCGTCCTTTGGTGCGCCGCAAGGCATAATCCGCACCGATCCGGTGCAATCATAATGCGCGCCGCAAGGCATAATCCCGCACCGATCCGGTGCAAAAATAATGTACGCCGCAAGGAAAGAATCCCACCGCAGCGGCATAGCTGCATGGAAAAATGGGCCCGCGGGGTTACCCCGCGTACTGCGTGAACGAAGTCACAATCATCACGTTGTCTAACGAGGAAATCGGCGCCGCGCACGTGATCTCGGCAGTGAGAGAGCGCGTGTACGGATTCTCCGTCACCGTCTTTACATAGCCGACCACTAAGCCGCGCGGGTAAATGTCGCCGTAGCCGGAGGAGAGAATCCGATCCCCCTCCGCAATGTCCGCGTCCGCCGGAAGATAATTCATGATACAGATGCCGTCGCTGGCAAGGGTAAAATCCCCCTCCACAATGCCGGCCGCGTGAGATCGCTCCACGTATGCGCCGACCGCAGACTGCGCTTCCACAATGGTGGTGACGCGCGACCAGCTCTTGCCGACCTCCGTGATCCTGCCGACCAGCCCCTGCGAACAGACCACCGGCATTCCAACCGTGATTCCCGCCCCTTCGCCGATGTCCAACGTCAGAATCGAGGCGTAATTCCCGTTTTCCCGCCCGGTGACCGACGCAGCCGTGAACTGATAATCCATATGCTCCGTTTTCATCTCGAGAAAATCGCTCACCCACGCGTACATTTCCTCAATCTCACGGTTGTCGTAAATCTGCGCCTGGAGCGAGGCGACCTCCTCCTTGAGCGAGGCGTTTTCCTCCACCAGCGCGTTGAATTTGTAAAAATATCCGGTGAAGCCGTCCACGGCATCCGCAGCCGCCAGAAACAGCTTCTGCATCGGTACAAGCAGCGTGTTCAACGTGTCCCGCAGCGGAAACGTGATCCCCATCTGGTAATATACCGTCGGTACAATGGTGAATAGAAGGGTCAGTACAACCATGACGGTAAAAAATCGGTTCTTGAAATATTTCTTCAAGGGTACAACCCCTCCCTTCTAGGAAAGAAAATCAAACACAGGAAGCAAAAGCTTCAACTATATCTTTTTTTATATACGTTCTGCTCATCCCCATGAAGCGTCCCGTTCCCCCGCGTTACCGCGAACGGAAGCGGGCAGCGGAGGAGATCCCGTCGGACTCGATGATCCGCCCGATCCCGGTTACAACACTGTCGATCGGGGATTTGGCAACCACCGTCCGGATCCCCGTGATTCGCGAGATGAGAAGCGGCAGCCCCGCCAGCATCGCGCCGCCGCCGGAGAGCATGATCCCCGTGTCGTAGATGTCCGCGGCAAGCTCCGGAGGGGTGTTTTCCAGCGTGGTGCGGATGCTCTCCACGATGTGCTGTACCTGATCCTCCATCGCTTCCCGGATCTCCGCGGAGTTTACGGCAACAATCGCCGGCAATCCGTTTAATAGATTCCGCCCCTGTACGCGGATTTCCCCGCGATCTGCCGCCGGATGGACGCTGCCGATCCGCTTTTTCAGCATTTCCGCCGTCACATCCCCGATCAGAATGTTGTACTTCCGCTTGATGTACGCAATGATCGATTCGTCCAGCTCGTCTCCCGCAATCCGCAGCGAGGTGGACAGCACGATTCCGCCAAGCGACAGCACCGCAACTTCCGTAGTTCCGCCGCCGATGTCCACAATCATACAGCCCCGCGCATCCTCGACACGCAGTCCGCTGCCGATCGCCGCCGCAATCGGCTCCTCAATGAGCGATACCGATTGCGCACCCGCCTCCAGCGTCACGTCCTCCACAGCGCGCTTTTCGACCTCCGTAACACCATACGGAATGCACACGCTGACCCGCGGACGGCTCATGATTGTGTTGCCGGAAACTTTTTTGAAATAGTGGCGCAACATGGATACCGTGATGTCGAATTCCGCAATCACGCCGTCCTTCAGAGGACGCATGGCAATGATGGAACCCGGTGTCTTGCCGAGCATCATCTTCGCTTCACTGCCGACTGCCACAACCTTGCGTGATCGCGCTTCCACGGCAACCACCGACGGCTCCCGCAGCGCAATCCCGCGCCCTTTTACATATATAAGCGTATTCGCTGTACCAAGATCAATTCCGATAGACTTCATATTCACTCCGTAAGAAAGCTCCGCAAAGAACCTTATACCTGTTGTACCACATTTCGTTGTGGGAAAAAGATTGCAGGGGAGAGGAAACCTGGTATACGTATCCCAAACAGTTGGAACGGACGATTCATGACGTGTGTTTTGCGTCCGCTGTCCCTAAGAGAACATCCTCCCCGTACCGCTCGCATAAAGCACGGTATACCCGCGCGACCGGCAGACCGACGACGTTCGCGTAATCGCCGCGGATCTGGCGGACAAAACGGCAGGCAAGCTCCTGAATGCCGTATGCACCCGCCTTGTCGAATGGATGTGCAGTATCGACGTAGTGCTCGATTTCCCTGTGCGAGAGGGGATAAAACTCCACCTCGGTCACATCGGCAAACCTTGCGAATAGTCCGCCGGAATCGCGCAGACATACGCCGGTGATGACCCGATGAACGCGCCCGGACAGGGATTCCAGCATTGCGATTGCACACTCCCGCGTGTGCGGCTTGCCGAGAATCTCCTGCGTGTGCGGCAGATATACTACGGTGTCCGCCGACAGCACGACCTCGTCCCCGCCCGCCGCGATCCGGCACGCTTCGCCCTTGCGCCGCGCCAGTTCCATGACGTATGCTTCCGCTTCTCCCATCCGGTACGCCGTTTCGCTCTCGTCGCAGTCCGTCGGGCGCACTTCATGCGCAATCCCCGCCTGCATAAGCAGCTCGTGCCGTCTCGGAGACGCGGAAGCCAATAGTATCTTCATATTATATACTCCTTGTGTAGGTGACTATCGTTTTTATACACCGTTACAAACGGTAAAACGTTTGTAACGGTGCGCAGTTTGAAAGCAGCATATCCGCTTATTTGATCGCTTTTCTGCCGATGAGCAGAGCCAATGCTACGAATAGGATATGCGCTATGGTGATCTTCACGGTGATGCCGAACGTTACGACCAGAACGTGAAGATCGATGGTGACCGGGGCAGCGGTGCCGAAATCCAGACCATAGGAGAGGTATTTCAGTACCGGCGTGCCGGCAGTCACCTCCGCAATGAGCGACCCGACAACAACCCCCGCGCAAATCAACAACAGGTTGATCCAAAAGGAACGACGCATAAACTACCTCCGAACGAAATCCATTCCATTCCCAAAAGTTCTTGCGAGGCACAAGGAATCCCAAAGGATTCCTTGGTTCAAGAAGCCGCGTTTTCCCGCGTCTCCCTGCGTCCTCATCGACCGGTGCTGCCAAATCCACCGGCGCCGCGCTCGGTTTCCGGTAATGCTTCTGTAAGCGTAATGCAGGGGCGGAGGAGCGGGAGAACGAGAAGCTGCGCAATGCGGTCGCCGGGATGGATGACAACAGGCTCGCCGCCAAGATGGACAAGCCCCACCTGAATCTCGCCGCGATAGTCCGCGTCCACGATGCCCACGCCGTTCGAAAGCGTCAAACCGCGCTTGACCGCCAGCCCCGACCGCGCCGCGATCAGCAGCACTACGTCCGGCTCTGACGGGCAAACCGCAATCCCCGTGGGAATCAGCACCCGCCCGCCCGGCTCTACCGTGATCTCTTCCGCAATGCACGCGCACAGATCCACACCCGCCGCCTGTTCCGTCTGATAAGCCGGAATCATCGCATTTTCTCTGATTTTCTTGATGTATAGGGTCATTCTGTACCAATCCTCTCTTCCCGTTTACCGGATCCGCCTGCCGTTCCGCTTTTCTCCCGTTTCGTAGCCCCGGATCACGCCGTCCACCGCTTCGGGCGTTTCTATGGTGAAAAGGTACATGGCGTGGGATAGCTTCGGCAGGGGACGATCCGCCATCCAGATCGGGTCCGCGTTTTCGATTTCGCACTCTCCCCCCCTGGCGATCACCGGAAAGCGCATCTGCATCCGGTCGGTCAGAAGTCCGAGACAGCCTTCCGAAGGACAGAGCGTGGTGCTGCCCGGCAGCATCCGACCGCCGTTCCCGCCGCAGTTCGGTCTGTCACCCGATCCTGCAAGAAAACAGCGTTCCGTGCGCATAAGGGGAAGCCTGCCGTAGACGACTGCGCCGACCGCTCCATCGAATCGGCGGAGCATGGCGAGGGTCGCCTCCGGGGACACGGTCAGCCGGTGCAGTCCCAGAGCAAACCAGAACTGTGCCGCGGCGGTGTTCCACACATTGAGCCGCAGAGAACCGAGGGTGGCGAACCCGTACCGTTTTGCAAGGTGCAGCTGTCCCGGACCGTGGATGCGCACCGATTGGCAGCCGGCGCGTGCCAGATCCGCCAGAACGGCACAAAGCCAATCGTCCGAGAAACAGACCGGGGGCAGATCCGCACCGATTTTTTCGTTTTGGTTCGGTTCCGCGAGATATGCCTGCGCAGGGAGAAAAATCCTGTCAAAATACCGCAGCGCGTTTTGGGTGATCTGCGCCGGTTGGGTAACAACGGCGTACCGCTCCATCTGCGCAAAGTGTGGCAAATGCAACACATCATCCTCCGCCGTTTTCGGATAGACGGGTTGGGGACGCACGGCATCCAGGAGCGCATCGATGGCGGCGCGGCGGAGGGCGTTGACGGCGGAGACGGGAATCCACGCGTCGGACGAGAGGGCGATCTGCGGCTCTCCCTCTGCGAAAACAAACGCAGTGCCGCCGGTTTTGACGAGATTGCGGCGCAGGATGTCGGCGGAGATCGGCTCTCCCGACGCGCGCTGCATCCGTTCACCTGTGACCGCAACCGTGATCTGCCCGCGTGTGAGCAAAAGGCGCATGGGTTCGCCGACCGTCCCGGTGAACTGTCCCGTGATGGACTGCCGTCTGCCGGATACGTCGTATTTCGCGGCGGGTTCCGGCTTGTCCGTCATCGGAGGACGCACGCCGCACATGGAGACATAGGGCGTTTTTTTCTCCGGTGCGTTGGCTAAATATCCGTCCGTGAAGCCCTCGCGGGAGAAGAGGCGATCCAGTTCCGCGATTTCGTCCGGTGTGGCGCGCCGTTTTTCGTCGAGGAGGGCGCGGTAGATGCGGGTCACGCCGTAGACGTAGGAGGCGGGCTTCTGCCTGCCCTCGATTTTCAGGGATGCGATTCCGCTGTCGCACAGCTCCGGAATCCACGCGGCGAGGCACATATCGCGCAGGCTGAGCGGATACTGCGCGTTTTTTGGGGAAAGCGGGGAGACGCGGAAATCGGCGCGGTTCGGCTCCGGCCGTCCCCCTTTCGCACGGGGGATCGTTTTTCCGGAAACGGAGCTGCTGCGCAGGGGAATATCGCGCCCCCGCCTCTGTCCATTCTCAATCGCCTCCGGGTACTGCTCCAGATACGGATCCCGCCGCTTTTCCCGCAGGGGAGACGGTGCAGAGAGCATATCCGAGAGCTTTTCCCGATTTTCGGGCGTGTCTTTGCCGATGCGGGCGCAGGTGTACGCCATCCGGCAGGGCTGTGCGCATTCCCCGCGATTGCCGCTGCGGCCGCCCATGACGTAGCTCATCAGGCACTGTCCGGACACCGATACGCAGTGCGCGCCGTGGCAGAACAGCTCCGTCTCCAGCGATCCGGTGCGGGAGAGCGACGCGGCTTCGGAGAGAGAGATTTCGCGCGGCAGGACGATCCGAGTAAAGCCATAGGGGGCGAGAGCGTCCATATCGGCGCGGGTCATGAGGGTCATTTGGGTACTGCCGTGGAGGGGAACGGTGGGGTAGCGGCGGTGGATTTCCCGTGCGATCCCGCAGTCTGCGACGATGAAGGCGGACACGCCGCCCATGCAGAGCCGATCCGCAAGGGCAAGCACCGCGTCCAATTCGCCGTCCTCCACGCGGGTATTGATGGTGACGTAGGTCTTAACTCCCCACACGCGGCACTGGTTAAGAGCCTCGGTAAGCTCGGAATCATCAAAATTCCGGGCGCGCATCCGGTTGGAAAACGCGCTGCCGCCGAAATAGACTGCGTCGGCTCCGGCAGAAGCGGCGGCGAGGAGGGCTTCCGGCGATCCGGCGGGGGCGAGCAGCTCCGGGATCATTGTGCGGCACCGGAAGCACCGTCCGTATCGGAGGCGCGGAGGAGAGATTCGATATAGCGGATCTTTTCATCGCGGGACATACCGCCGTCCTCCCCGTTTTTGCGGGAGTCGAGGTATTTTTCGAGCAGCTGGATCTTATCCTCCGCGCCGTCGCCGTCCCCGGAGGAGCGGAGCATATCGCTCAGCCGTGCAAAGCCATCCTTTGTGGGGGCAGTCTCCGCTGTGTTTTCAATCGGCGCGGCGGTCTTGCCGGTCGCTTCGTCCAGTTTTTTCTGGACGGCTGCCAGTTCCTCCCGGGCGGTGCGCAGATCGACCTCATACAGCGAGATCTGCGCTTCCAGATTGCGGATCCGTTTGTCGGCGCGGAGCTTTTCTCCGTACGCATCGATGGCACAAAGGAGCGCGGCATCCATACGGGAGGACGAGCGGATGCTGTGAGACGCGGCCGCCATCCGTTCATTGACCTGCGAAACGAC
>CAVIKO010000093.1:0-6871 GCA_963643035.1 bacterium | reverse complement strand
GAACTGAACCGCCTTACATGCCATCCTATGCCTACGCCATCGGTCGACATTCTGAGCCATACCCTACCATATCCGATCAAGCGTATTCACGTTAGCGCATAGGTTGGCTGTAGTTTGTCCGTTTTGACTTGCAGATCCAGTCTATGCGCCATTTATATAAGATTATCGCACAAAAATTCAGAAAGGAGTTTCGTTATGAAACACAAAAGATTGGTATCATGTGTATTAAGTGTCATTATGATATTGTTATGCACATGTGTCACTCCGGTTGTTGCTGTTGACGACACAGACAATTCCGTTGAAGCGCATAATCAAGTTACTATTCAATCCAACGATACCGTAAAAGACAATACGGTCATCAGCGATGATGTCATTAGCATTTTGGCCACAACAACGTTTAATGAAAAATCGGTGTTAAGTAAAGGGCTGGCGGAAATCGAAATAATTGCAACTGATATTTCTGAATTTAATTATTGTGAAAACACTGATCTTGTTGAGTTCAGATGGTTGCACTCATTTGAAACCGGTCTCATTACTCATGCACTTTTTGAAATCATTGGCGAAAACGGGCAACATGGGTATATGATTTATGATTGCGAACGAGAAGAATCATCATTTTTCAGTGCAACCGCTTCGCCTTACGCGCTGGTAGAGGAATCGTTGCGGACAAGATCGCTTACAAGCGACAAGAATTATTATTTCTATGCTCCGATGACATATGGTTGTGGTATCCTTAACGACGAAAGCCTTATTGATATTTATGATATTTATGGACTGATCGCTGATAATGACCTTAACGAGGACAATGTTCTCAGAAATGTATCATTTCAATCTAACGAAATCAAAAAACAACATCTCAGACAGAATTGTTGTCGGAGATACAGATGCAGTATTAGATTACGAGCAAAGACGTGCAGAACTTGAAGTGTCGACGACAAATAGAAGCCTGGACTATCCTAATTATTACTCGATATCAGGTGTTCCCAATTATCGTCAGAGTTCAGGGTGTCTGTGCATTCCAACACTATGTCGAATGTTCTTAGTTATTGGGATCAGAATGGACGTCCAGATTTAGTTCCAAGTTCTCAAGACTCCAGTCGGGAAACTTATATAAAAAACAATATCGTGTCATATTTGACTGCTGCAGGAGGGACAGGACGAAATGATTCTATAGATCCTGTTTTTGAATCATATATAGAGGATAATGGTGACTATAATTACACCGGAATAGAAATCTGGTATCCGAACTACAACGATTTGAAAACGGAGATATATGGGTTTGAATGTCCATGTTTGATTGGGTTTTCCCAGCATTTATGGAAGCGGTCATATGACGACTGGTGTTGGTTATTCTTGTTCGTCTGGAAATAAAGTTATTGTGCATGACAACCATTCGAATGTGGCTGTTTACCAAAGTTGGACCGATGTAGATTTTATGTTCTCCTGCACAATACGTATTCCTTGGTAATATACTCAAAGAGATAAGTCATGACATTGTAACGACATAAAAATAGATACAAAGGGCTTACCGCAAAAACAGAACCGTACTCAACCACCAAATGATATAATCCCCATAGAGTAGACACATGAAAAAAAGAAAACAAGTCTACACTATGGGGGTAATTTATGTCAAGGAGAAGGAAGAGGACGTACAGCAAAGAACTGAAGCTTACAGCAGTGCAAGCATACCTGAATGGCGAGGGAGGAATGATCTATGCGAGGAAAAACGGAAGTACAAACGCAGCGATGTTTTCAGCACGACACCGCCGTACCTTCCTGAGCTGCCTGTATGTGCAGAATTTGCCAGGGGCATTTTGCCCGTTGGATGCAATTCGAAAATGGCTCTGGAGATAAAAGAAGAGGAGGAATGGTGTCCTCATCGGAGCATTCCCCTCTCTTGTTATTCATTTCCTTTTAAGAATATCCATCGTATTAATGATACACATTTGTCATGGTCGCCATAAAACGACAGAGAATCTGACATGCTTGGCCGCTTGAAATGGTATCGCGCATGGATATGGTGCTATTCTCATCCATATCCAGCCATCCATGGGATACCGCAATCTGCGCGGCGTCTCTGGCAGCTGACGATAGTGTGTCGGTCACATGGAGAGAGGCAGTTTTGACGAGTACCGGAAATGCCAGAGCATTGCAACGCTCGTACACGGAAGCAAGCAATTTTCGACAGATCTCCTCGTTGGTAGGATCTGCCTTGTAATACTGAATGCTCCGCGTGATCGGATCGTTCGCCTCATCGGTTGCCGTATAGGAGTCGTACTTTAAAAAATAGGTTTCAAACTGTGTGATGATGTTCGGATTGTCCAGCTGTTCTGCACATTTCTGCACATCGTAGGCAGATATTATCCCACTCTCATCCATGATTCTGTAGGTGTATGTGGTCAGTCCGAGCTTGGCGTACTCTTCATACATCTGTGCCACGGACCAATCCGCAAGAAATCCCGCTTTGCTGAAAAGCTTTTCCGCTTCCTCATAGGTACAACCGTCCTCTGTATTCTTGCGGTAATATACATCCTCCCGCTGCCCTGCCATCGCAGCCTCTAAAATTTCCTGTAGAATGCGCTCTTCTGTAGGTGTTATACCTGGGTCGCAGAGATAGAAGTCCGTCCCTACACCAATATAGCGAATCGTTTTATTCAGTTGGCTGCTGATCACATCGAGCTGTTCCGTAGAGAGATGAATCTCCTGATAGTAACCCTTGAATTTTTCTTTTGCCCATGCGTCCTGAATCCGGTTCGTGATCAGATCCATCATGGCGTTGGTGTACATATATTCAAAAGAAACCTCTGCGCCGGATACCCCTTGATTGTATAGTGCGCAAACAGTAACAGATTCCTCGTTTGTAAGATATTGGGTCAGTGTCTGCATCGTTTCCGTCGAGATGAATTCCGGCAGCAACGCTACATCAGATACTGTATTATCTCCGGCGATCATTCCAGAAACCGCAGTCAGAAGCAAGGCGCATTTTTCATTGTCCATTGTATCTGAGGGCTTCATTCTGCCAATCGCGTCGGCTACAGAACGATCCACCGTATCGGACAGAAGTACCTGACGTTTCAATTTTTCCAAGCTTCCACCGCCAATCTGTTCCGACATTTCATCACTTCCTGCATACCGAATGATTTCAGCCAGGTCTGTAAGAAAATCGTAAACGCTCACTGTATCATTCAGATAAAAATCACGTGAATCTCTACCGGATAGGGATGCGAAATTCTGAATGTACGTTTCATATGCGTTCTCGCCGGACACAATTGGATTGGTAAGACAGACTGCTACTATAACGACACACAGGATAAAGGAAAGCGGTCGAGGCAGAAATCGTTGTTTTTTCTGGTTGGAGATAGTAAGCAGCCGATTTTTCAGCCTTCTACCACTGTGAGACATAGCGGTGCCCGTGCGGACTTGAAGCCCAGAATAATCGGCATTACGGCATAAAAATAGCGCGTAATCCGTCGCTTTGATTCCACAGGTGGTCAGTGCAGCTGTATCACACAGCAGCTCCAGATCCTCGCGAAGCATCTTTCGGACGCACCACAAGAGCGGATTGTACCAAAATAGGCAGCACATACAGGTCGAAAAGAGGAGAATCTGGTTGTCAAAATGTTTAAAATGCGACAACTCATGGGCAAAAAGCATCTCGTATTCCCCATTGGTTTTTACCGCATTCCGATTGTACTGGATGAACGGATGAAATACGCCGCATAGCATATTTGTCTCCCCCACCGCAAGTTCCGGCAATTTCCGATGTATGTGCAGACGAACGGCAGTCTCCCGATACAGAGTCTCTATATGGTTGTCAAAAGAAGGCGAAATGGTCATACAAATCCGCCGCATCGCCTTGCGATAGATGTGTAGATGGACAGCCGAACATAGAATCACTCCGATTCCGTAGAGAGACAAAAGCAGAATACTCCACTCCGTCTTTCCCCATGTGTGCTGCTGGTAAGCGGTCTGTGTGGCGGCAGTAGATTCTTCCACGCCCTGCTCCTCTCCCGTGGGGACAAGCACATATGGATTCACTTTTTCCGAAAGTACAGACTGTTCCTCTGTGTCATTTTCTCCATAGTCGTAGGTAAGTGTGAACAATATCTCACGACCTGCTGGAATGATGTTATAAATCGAAAATTCACTTTCCGGAAAGATCGGGCAAACCACACGTACAAGCAGAACAAGCCACAGCACCATACTCACTTTTGGCGGAATACGGCAGCGGAACAGCCATTTCACCAAAAGCAACAGCAGTGCTGTGGTGGAAGAAAACAGGGTAATTTGTGCCAAAAGTAAAACGAGATATACCGGCATAGAATCTCTCCATTTTTGTTCAGTGGATTTGCCTGGGAACTCTGCATCGCCATTCTACGCATTCGATTACACGTTAGAACGATCGTTAGGCAAAGCACTCCCCTGTACACCGGTCAGGCTTTTTTTAGTCTTCCAATTCGTTCAGGATTTTGATGATGTCGTGGCGTTCTTTCTCCGTCAGATTGCCTTCTTGTACCAGAGATGCCATAAGTCCATAGGCAGAATTGTCGAATACGCGTTCCACGAAAGATTCCACCTCACTTTGAATGCAGTCGGATTTGGACATTTTTGGAATATACCGATACACACCGATAGTTTTGTCGATGGCAACGGCACCTTTTTCCGCCAGACGGATAATGAGCGTGCGGATGGTGGTGTTTGTCCAATCCGTAGCTGTGGACAATTCCGCAACGATTTCACCGAGTGTCATACCGCGTTCGTTGTCCATGCATCTGTCCCACAGAACCTTCATAATGCTCCATTCCGCCTCGGAAATTTTAAGTGTTTTTCTTCTGCCTCGCATGATTCCGTCTCCTGCTCTACATGTACTGCCTCCGTATTTGTGACCGCTTCGGAGACAGGTATTCTCAAACGATGTCCGATCACAGGAAATGTGAAAGCGAGGTGACAGAACACCGTTCAATATGTGTTGTCTATATGATACAGTATTTTCCCCAAAAAGTCAAGAGGATTCCGGCGATTTTTTACAGAGGGACATGTAGATTTTCCTGGATTTTTTTTATAGATAATGACGAAAATAACGTTTTATGACGTAAAAATGTCAGGAGAAGCGTCTCTCAACGGAAACTCTTCTCCTGCAATTTACGATTGAACTCCGTACAGAGAGTATGTACAGAAGTTCATACGAGCGAAAACGGAATCGGAAAAATCACTTCAGCATGACCTGACCACCGGTGACAGGAAGAGCCTGACCGGTTTCATACTTCTGTGAAATGATATAGAGAACCGCTTTTGCGACATCCTCAATCTCACAGCCGCGTCCGAGCGGTACCTTGGACTCATAGTACTTCCGCACATCCGCGACCGTCTTTGCACCCGGCACCTTACCCGCATTCAAATACTGGACAAACAATCCCTTTACCGGATCGGACCACAGGGGACCATTTAAGAAGTTGCCCGGGCAAACTGCGTTGACCTTAATTCCATATGGTGCCAATTCCATGGCGAAGGACTGGGTCAGACCAATTCCACCGAATTTACTGCCCGCATATGCAAAGTTTTTATTGGAGCCTTCCAGACCGGACTTGGAGTTGATTTCAATAACGTCCGCCATGTACTCCGGAGAGGCAATCCGTTGGAGCTTCATCACATCGGAGGCATACTTCACACAGAGGAAATAAGCGGTGTAATTCACGGATGTGACCAGTTCAAAGGTGGATTTGGTCATTTCCTCAAGAGAACCGGCGCGTGCAATCCCAGCATTGTTTACAAAAATATCCAGTCCACCGAATGCAAGAACCGTTTCTGAGATCATATTGGCGACGCTTTCTTCGTTTGACACATTGGCTACCACAGAAATCGTACCTACGCCAAATTCCTCCGCAAGCGCGGCGGCAGTCTTGGCAGCACCGTCCCCATTCATATCGGCGATAACCACATTTGCACCTTCCTTAGCAAGATACCGTGCGATTCCAGCGCCGAATCCCTGAGCGCTACCGGTAACGATTGCGGTCTTACCCGCCAGAGTTTTCTTTTCCCCAACAGCGAGACTCACCTTGGAACGATAACTCTCAACTTCCCAGTTGACGATGAAGTCTGCTTTATCCTTTGCCATGTGGGATACACCGCCAAAATTGCGCGCCAACACCGTGATGGTCATAGCATCCTGCCATACGACTGCGGCAGTCTTGACTTCCTTCCGATTCGCACCGATTGCAAACATACCGATCCCCTTGGCAAAAACAATCTTCGGAGCAAATCCGCGTCTATCCTTAAACGCATTGAATGCCGCAATGATCTCCTCCGGTGCGAATGCGTCGATGAATAGCGGTTCTGCCTTGCAGTACACGATATGATCTGGAGTGAGCGGCTCGACAAGTTCCGAAAAGGCTTCTTTGGAAGCTGCAAATGCTTGGATCTGATGGTTCATGTGGAATTCTACAACAGCTTGTCCGTTCGCGTCATAGCACATACGCAGTACAGGAGCAATCTTAGCGGCTTCCGCCTTATCAAATTCCTCAATCGGCGTGAAATCCGGCTTTTCTGTCAGTTTCGCGTCGATCCTTGCCATGATACCGGACACCAGTTTGTCCAATTCTTCTTCCGTATTGGCGGCAAAGAAGATACCGTGGTTCTGCAAAAATACAACGTCCGCATCGCGTCCTGTTTTTTCATGGTATGCCAACATTTTTTCACGGCAATTGGCAGCTAAAATATAGCCAGGATTGCATTCCTCTACCCATACGGCGTCCGGGCAAATAGCAAGTGCGGCATCCCTTCCATCCTTGGAACAGGTGATGGCGTTGACGGCGGACGGGTGGACATGCAGAATATAGGTTTGCGGGAACAGATCGTGCAGCAGCGTTTCTAC
>CAVIKO010000092.1:0-6995 GCA_963643035.1 bacterium | reverse complement strand
CCCTGTCGGGAAATGCCTGTGATTTCCGCAATTTCCGCAAGAGAATAGTCCTCGTCGTAATAATACGACATCAGTTCTCGCTTTCGATCCGACAAAAGCGTACCGTATGTATCCATCAGAAGGGAAAGGTGCATATCCTTTTCAAACAAACAAACCCCTCATCCCTGTAAAGCATTTCACTTTACACATTATACCACGCCGGCACGGAATTGTCAATAGAAATTTTTCGCAATGCATATAGCAATAGAAATAAAATTACGTGACATCACGGGTTTGATTATAGATGGTTTGCATAGATACGCCAGATGGTTATGTTTACCACAGAATTTTACCAAACAAATACAGCCACAGAACTGTTTATGGCAATAGAAAAGCCGGAAATGGTGGATTTCCGAGGCGGAAATGCCATTTCCGGTCTTGATGATATGTACGAGGATCTGCTACGTCAGGTTCCTTCGACCTGCGAAACGATAGAACGTGCCCAATCTACGACCTTCTGGCGTTCCTCAAGCGAGATCTTCTTTCCGAAAATACCGCATTTTACGTAGTAGGAGCCATCGATCACATTGGTGCCGGCTTCCTTGAGAATGTCCTTGATAACTTTTTCGCCACGGCATCCGTTTTCGCCGTCCACGAGCAGAACCACATTCTGCGCACGGTTCGGATACAGTTCCTTGCAGAATCGTCTGACTTCATCTGGCGGATCGCCCGCGCCAAGGGTCAGCGCAAGGATGACAAGTCGTTCCTTATCAGCAGGATATGCCGGTGGAATATCGTTGACAAGACAACCGAACGCTTCACCAATTGCGGTAGCGTAGGTGACAAGTTTTCCTTTTTTTGAGGAATACATAACACGCATTTTCATATAACAGGACCTCCTGATCCAAAATTGATTTCTTACAGTATACCATATTTCCCGAAAAAAAGAAAGAGAAAAAACGTGAATATGCAAATTTTGTTTGATGTGTCAAAAAAGAGTCGCCAGTATTGTAAAATATGCACAATATTTCAAAAATATCCCAGGGTGAATCTACAATGCCGGAAAGGGCATCGGTAAGATAATCCTTTCCGGCAGAAAACATATACTGTTGTGACCGCAAAAATCGGACATCAGAAATTGCCGCGAAACATCTTCGTTTTGCGTAAATTACGCGCAAGAAGCGGGCAAAGGACAACGTTGATGCAAAACTCGATGAGGAAGTTCACACCGACAAGCCCGGTAATCATGTAGTACGCAACATCCGTACCGCCGGCCCAAGTATGCAGAATATCCTTAAAAAACAGCGTCATACCTATACAGAAGATCAATGTATTGACAAACGGGCAGATACCGGAAATGGCAGCAGCAGAGAAGAGCCAACCGCGTGGATGAATGTCCGGATCGAGCGTTTTTCTGGTAATTCTATAAACGAGTGCAGTGATCCATCCGGCGAGCATGGCTTTTGCAAGACAAATGAGTCCGCACAAAAATGGATTTGCTGCAAAGAGCATTGCACCGCCCATATCCAAGCCGATCGCGCAGAACACGAACGTGATCACTCCGAACACGCCACCGAGAAGCGCACCGACTGCCGGACCGAGCAGAAAACCGCCCAGAACGATCGGGACAAGGGTCAGGGAAATGCTGAAGAAGCCGAACTTGACCAGCAATGCAGAGATGGTTTGCAGAACAACGATCAGCGCAATCAGAAAGCCAATTTTTGTCATTTTCTGCGTTTTCTGCCTGTTGTTTGTAGTAGTCATAAAGACCTCCCAAGTGTGGATACTGTCTTCCCATATTTGTGGGTAAAACGTATCGAAATTTATAATAAGACCGTAGTCATATTACCAAAACGGTGAGATGTCAATATTTATTTTGTATGGTTGAGATGCCAGAGACGCATTTCACCTTCTAAAGTCAGATCCTTGTGGAAAGAAAAACGATTGCGGCAATAGGGAAGAATGTACTTTGCCAATCCGCCCGTCGCACATAGACCGAGTTTTTTCTCACTTGTCAAAAACTGCTCACGTATATTGCGTACAAAACCATCTACGGCAAGTATATGTCCGTTTATTACACCGGAACGGACGGATTCACTGGTGTTTTTTCCGAGCCATTGCATCGGTCGTTCAAGGGATACCTCATTGAGCAGTGCTGCCGATTGAAATAAAGCCGCCATGGAGACAGAAAGTCCCGGTAGAATCGCGATCCCAGTCAGTATCCGTTCACCGCTCACAAAAGAGATAGTGGTGGCTGTTCCGACATCCAGTACAACAAACGGCGGCTCCTCATAGTCAAATGCTGCAGCAATGTTGGAGATGATATCCGCACCTACCTGTTCCGGGTTGTGCAGCTGTATGTCGAATCCCGTACGAATGCCCTGTGTGATCTGCATGGGTTCTTTTCCGATCAACATTTTCGCAGCTCCGAGCAGAAACGGCGTCAGAGACGGCACCACGGAGGATAGAACACAGTCATCCAAAGACGCGGCGGAATCTAGGTTCGATTGTTGCTGTGTGCCTGGAAATAGATGCGGGATGGTATGCAGTGAAAGAAACTGGTGGAGAAGCAGATAATATTCCTCCGCAGATGCCTGACGCGCAGCGAGCTTGAAACAAGCTATCATTTTTTGCGTGGATTTCTGAAATACACCGCAGGAAATACTGGAATTACCAATATCAATCGCAAGCAGCATATGCTGCCACCTCCCATCCGACATGAAATTTTCGATAATGGATGTGCGGGAAAAGGAACCGCAATACACGTACTATTCTCACAAGCGAAATAAACAACTATACAAAATGCAAATTTTGTATAGTTGAGGGCAACGAATCGGAAGCAAGCGCAGCATATCCGTCAAGAGTTATTGTACCATAGTGTATTCTGGAAGTCAAGTGGTGATTTGTACAAGAAAACCTCCATAGCGCTGTACAGAGGTTTTCTTTATGCTGGATTTGATTTAATTGATCCCTCGACATATCTATCGATGGGCTGAGGGATCGTGTAGATTTTTTGTTTGGTCGCCTCGCCGCTGCGCAAATATCGTTCGGATTTGTTTTTTTCAAAGAGTCTCTATGTACCTCAGCAGCCAACGTAGGATTCGCTTAAGGCAGCGTTGCGAACCGTGTTTTGCTTTTCAATTATGTTTGGATTGTTTCATAAGTATGATTCCACGCTGTGAGAGATTACCATTTGTCATCTATAAACGAAACGTTGTTGCGAATTATACAAAATATTCAGAACAGAATCTGAATCCGCTGTTTTTCGATCACATTGGGCGCGCTGTGATACCGTTCTGTGATGGGTAGAATTTCGTTTTTTTCGGCGCCGTTCTGCCACAGGATTGCTTTGTTTTCGGCTTCTTCCCGCATGATTTGTCTTCCGTCTCCTGTGTCCGGGATACCGAGAATCACGTTGCCATAAAATAGGAGAAATTTTTTCGTATCGTTTTCACTACCCTCCGGCTTTTCCATATGGATTTTCGGTATCAGATGGAAGGAATAGTTCCCTTCCGTAAGCTCCAGGATATATACGTTATCTCCCACTAGATCTGTCTCCACAGATTCCGGGACACGGATGCGCAGAAACAGAGGTGTTTCCTCGGAACCAGGGAGTACACGGATCCGCGTCTCACCTGCAAACGGATAGGTGGTACACACCTCCAACCGCTTACTGCCGATTTGATAGACGCCGTTTATCGGATACAACATTTCCGCATGACATTCGTCGTGTATCCGGAACGCGTACCGTTGTACAGAGGCAAGCCCTTCCCCACCGCGCATGGAGCAACACCAGTATGCCTCATAGGAGGAACATGCCAAGTACGCGTTGTTCTCTCTTTCAACAGCTCCCGTACAAGAGTCCGTACCAAACCCACCGTTGTTCCGCTCGGAGGCGTACACGCCATTATACAAAATTTTTTGCACATACGGCAGATACCACACATCTCCGGTGGCGTCGTACAGTTCTGCAGCAAGAATGAATGAATCGATGATGGCACACGGCTCGGTCCATTCCGGTCTGCCAAACCAGTTCTTGTTTGCGTAATTGGCGGTCATCCCATGATCCACATATAGGCGGAAAATCTTCTCAACGAACGCCAAAATCATCGTGTTCAGCGTATGTCTGTACAGACACATCAATCCGCGGCAAGCAGTCAGTGTCGCGTGTGTTTGGGCGTGAATCTGCAAAAACGGAATTTTACAAAAGCTTTCCGTCATCTCAGCTAACAGGTCATGAAGCTTTGACACAAGCTCCCGATCTGTCGAATATGCGTCCAGTACTGTGTAGGCGTGGCTCAACCCATCGAGTGGAATATACGCGCAGCCTGTATCGGAGGAGAGGTACCAGTCGCCGACTTTTTTCCCAATATGTCCGGATGCCTCCCCGTTTTCCACGCGATCCTCCTCGCGAATCGGGTAAGCTCTGTACTTTCCGATAGCAGGTAGGAAAAGATTCCGAACAATCGCTTCGATTTCAGCAAGCACCATATCCGAATTTTCACACACATCGGATTCATACGCGGCGCACAGTCCACGCAGCAACCAGCTATGCCCGGATAACTGCTGCTCGTTCAGTTCTCCGTTTTCATATATTTGTCGGAGATACCCCTTCTCGTTGAGATGACGAGGCAGCTCTTCCAGAATTTCAGCGAGATAGGCAGGCTCCTTTCCAGTGACCTGATGTAGGAGGGTGAGAGCCAAAATCGTTCTTCCCTCCCAATCTCCGGGCCATCCGCCGCTCTCTACAGAATAAATATCCGCACTGCGGTACATGGGGCCCTCCAGACGGGCAAACAATAATGCCGCGCGGGCAGCGTTCTCTCCACGCGCCTTCATATGTGTATAAGGCAGGTATGCCATACTTTTTCCTCCTTTTCACAGGGAAACTCCCTCCCTGTCGATTGGGGACAAGGAGGGAGCGAATACTCGATTGGCTGGTTTGACTATGTTTATGCGCCGAACTCGTAAATGGTAGTGGTATCGTATTTTTCACCGGGCTTCAGAATCACATTTGTGATTTCCGGAAAATGGATGCTGTCAGGCATTGCTTGTGTTTCGAGGCAGACGCCGCAATGTGTATACTGTGGCACGTTGCCCTTGAACGGATGATCGGTAAGGCTTACCATGTTTGCGGTATACACCTGCACACAAGGTTGATCCGTATACATTTTCATCGTTCTGCCCGATTTCGGATCGGAAAGAGTTGCCTGATGGCGGAGCGTACCATCGTAATCCGTGAAAAAGAAATTGTTGTCGTAGCCGCCGTAGGACTGCATCATCGGATGACTGTCGCCAAAATCCGTACCGACTGCTTTGGGTGTATTGAAATCATACGCACTGCCTTGTACCTTAAGGAATGTGCCGTCCGGTATCAGTTCCTCGTTGAAGTTGTTCACGCGGTCACTGTTCATCCAGAGTACGAGATTGTCCACAACACCATTTTGATATCCAGACAGATTGAAGTAGGCATGGTTGGTCATATTGACAATTGTGGTCTTGTCGGTGGTCGCTTCATAGTGGATCGAAAGACCACCGTTTTTCGTAAGCGTATAGGTGACTTTAACATCAAGTGTACCTGGGTAGCCTTCCTCACCGTCCGGACTGGTCATGGTAAGGATCAGTTTCGGCTCTTCGCCATCCTCCATGCGGACATCCCAGATTTTGGTATTGAAGCCGTTTTTGCCACCGTGAAGTGAATTATTGCCGTCGTTCTGATACAACGTATATTCCTTACCGTCGAGCGTGAATTTGCCACCTGCGATCCGGTTGCCGATTCTGCCGATAAGAGCCCCCTGATACCCTCCTGCAGTCAGGTATCCCTCGATACAGTCATAGCCACAAACTACATCCGCTGACTCACCCTGATCATCCTTCACCCATAGATTGGCGATGATGCCACCGTAGTTCAGAATCCGAGCAGATGTGCGGGTACTGTTTTCCAATGTATATGCGTATACGGGACAGCCGCACGGCAGGTTGCCGAATAAAGCCTTTGTAATCGCCATGTTCTACTCCTTACATTGTTAATCGTCAAATCCGTTCGGATTCATCTTCTGCCATCTCCACGAATCCTCACACATCTCGCGAATGTCATTTTCCGCAACCCAGCCAAGCTCCTTTTTGGCAAGCTCTGCGCTGGAATAGCAAGTGGCGATGTCGCCGGGGCGTCTCGCCTGAATAACATACGGAATCTTCACACCGGTTGCCGCTTCAAAATTATGTACCATATCCAGTACGCTGTAACCCTTGCCGGTGCCGAGGTTGTAGATTTTAAGTCCCGCCTTTTCATCGAGCTTGCGGATGGCGGCGACATGTCCCTTCGCAAGGTCAACAACGTGGATGTAATCCCTTACGCCGGTGCCGTCATGGGTATCATAATCGTTGCCAAATACTCCAAGCTCCTTGCGCTTTCCAATCGCGACTTGGGTAATGTACGGCATCAGGTTGTTCGGAATACCATTCGGATTTTCACCAATAAGACCGCTCTTGTGTGCACCGATCGGGTTGAAATACCGGAGCAGAATGACATTCCATTCCGGATCCGCTTTCTGGATGTCGGTTAAAATCTGTTCGAGCATGGATTTCGTCCAACCGTAAGGGTTGGTGCATTGCCCCTTCGGGCATTCCTCCGTGATTGGAATAAATGCCGGATTGCCATATACGGTCGCGGAGGAGGAGAAGATGATGTTCTTCACACCATGCGCCCGCATGACATCGACCAGTACAAGCGTACCGGTGATGTTGTTGTGGTAGTATTCCCACGGTTTGGCAACGGATTCACCGACAGCCTTCAGCCCCGCAAAATGTATCACGGAATCGATTTTATTCTCCGTGAAAATCTGCTCCATAGCTGTTTTGTCAAGAATATCCGCCTCATAAAATTTCACCTTTTTTCCGGTGATCATTTCCACTCGCTCCAGAGACTTTCTGCTGGAGTTGCAGAGATTGTCGCAAACAACGACCTCGTAGCCGGCGTTTTGCAATTCTACGACGGTATGGGAACCGATAAAGCC
>CAVIKO010000091.1:0-6998 GCA_963643035.1 bacterium | reverse complement strand
ACAATTGGCAATGCAGAGGATGCGGTACCGATGGCAAATGCGCTTGCACAAGGCGGACTGCCTTGTGCCGAAATCACCTTTCGTACCGAAGCGGCAGCAGAGGCGATTTGTAAAATTCGTGAAAACTGTCCAGACGTCCTATGCGGAGCCGGCACTGTGCTGACAACGGAGCAACTGCACGATGCTGCAAAAGCCGGTGCGCAGTTTGTGGTGACGCCTGGCTTACAGCCGAAGGTTGTGGAGACTGCGCTTGCGATGGGAATACCAATCTTTCCGGGATGCGCTACGCCGAGTGATGTGGAAATGGCGCTGTCTATGGGACTGGGAACGGTGAAATTCTTTCCAGCGGAGGCGGCAGGTGGTGTAGCAATGCTTAAAGCGATGTCCGCACCGTACAGCAGGATGCGTTTTATCCCGACAGGCGGTATTGATATGAGAAATCTCTCCTCCTATACCGCTCTTCCCAGTGTACTTGCTTGTGGCGGCTCGTTCCTTGTGAAAAAAGAATGGCTTTTAAGCAGGGAATACGACAGGATCACAGTGGCGGCACGACAGGCGATCGCAGCAATGCTCCATTTACGCATGGGACACATCGGTGTGATTGCACAGGACATAGAGGAGTGCAGACGCACGGCAGAGATGTTGTCCAGTCTGCTGCTTGTGGAGAAAACCGGAAGTGCATCAGATGATGCGTTCATGGTCGGCGATTATTTTGAAGTTCTTTTGCACAATACTAATGGGGAGCGCGGACATGTATGCATCCGTACAAACGATGTGCCGCGCGCCGCAATGTACTTCCAGCGCATGGGCGCGGAGCTTCTGGAGAAAACGGCGCAATATGAGGCTGATGGCACGCTACGACTGATCTACTGTAAGGATACATGGTGCGGCATGGGACTACATCTTCTGAAGACATTGCCTATCGAAAAATGAAGGAAACGCTGATTAAGGTTGATGCAAGTTCTCGATGTATTCAGCGCATTCTTATGACATCTGACGACACATCAAGGCGTCTGCCGAATTTGTGTGCATTGTTTGCAGACAAGCATTATATTTTCGGCGAATGCAAAAAAATAGCAGCAGCAAAGATGAGGTATGGGATAACAATATGCTTGGAAAACTGCACGACGCGGAATTGCGGTATCTGACGATTGAAAATGAGCTGCAAGATCAGGATAGCATGGCGGATCGAAACGCGTATACACAGCTTATGAAGGAATATAAGACTCTGACGCCGATTATTGCAAAGTACAGAGAATATAAAAAACTAAGCAACGATACGGAGGATGCGCGAATTATCATGGAGGAGGATCCGGAAATGCGAGAAATTGCCGCCGAGGAATACAAAAGTGGCAAGGAGCAATTGGAGCATTTGGAGGAAGAATTGAAAATTCTCTTGCTACCACGAGATCCGAATGATGACAAAAATGTAATCGTTGAAATCCGTGCCTGCGCCGGGGGAGAAGAAGCGGCGTTGTTCGCAGGCGTTCTCTATCGGATGTATACCATGTATGCCGACACAAAACAATACAAAACAGAGGTACTGAACCGAAATGAGACGGGACTGGGCGGCTATCGTGAGATCACATTTCGTGTGACTGGAGAGGGGGCGTATTCCCGGTTCAAGTACGAAAGCGGCGTGCATCGGGTACAGCGTGTCCCGGAAACGGAAACCTCCGGACGTATCCACACATCCACCGCATCTGTTGCTGTATTGCCGGAAGCGGAGGATGTGGAGATTGAAATTCTGCCGTCGGATTTGGAAATCGAAACGATCAAATCGAGCGGAGCGGGTGGACAGCATGTCAACAAAACGGAATCCGCGATCCGTCTTTTACATAAACCGACCGGAATTGTGATTGAGTGTCAGGATGAGCGAAGTCAGTTCAAGAACCGCGACAAAGCGATGAAGCTGCTTGCGGCAAAACTGTATGATCTCAAAACACGGGAGCAGAATGACAAAATCGCCAGCGAACGAAGATCGCAGGTTGGTACCGGAGATCGTAGCGAACGGATCCGCACGTACAATTATCCACAGAGCCGCATCACAGACCACCGCATTGGATTTACAATTTATAGTATGGAGAGCTTTCTTGCTGGAAATATCGACACCATGATAGACGCACTTGCTACTGCCGATACCGCGGAGAAGCTGAAGAATCATCAAGATGAAAACTGAAATCATATCTTGTCTGCCGGATCATCCCGAAACATGGGATTATGCCATAAAAAAGGCGAGTGCCTATATTACGTCCGGCGAGCTTGTCGCAATCCCAACGGAGACTGTGTACGGATTGGCAGGCAGCGCGCTGTATTCTGCGGCTGCCGAAAAGATATACGCTGCAAAAGGTCGTCCATCAGACAATCCATTAATTGTGCATATAGCATATCCAAAAGACGCTGAAAAGTATGCTCATACATCATCACTGTTTTATGCACTTGCCGAACGTTTTATGCCGGGACCACTTACGATCGTTTTGCCGAAACGTTCTGTAATTCCGGATACTGTCTCTGGTGGTCTGGATACTGTGGCAATTCGCTGTCCCTCGCATCCGATTGCCCATCGTCTGATTGAACTTTCCGGACATCCGATTGCGGCTCCAAGTGCCAATCGTTCCGGTAAACCTTCCTGCACGACGGCGGCGCATGTGTATGAGGATCTCTTTGGAAAAATCCCGCTCATTCTTGATGGAGGCATCTGTGCCATCGGTGTAGAATCGACGGTAATTTCGTTGACTAACAATTGCTGTACCATCTTGCGTCCTGGTGCTATCACTCTGGAAATGCTGTCTGAGGTATGCGATGATGTACAGGTGTCGGATGCAGTCGTACATCCGGAAAAAGCGGGAGATAGACCGCTGTCTCCGGGAATGAAATACAAACACTACGCGCCGGATTGTCAGGTGATTCTTCTGGATGGAACTTTAGACGAATGCAGAAAATATATTTTGACAAATGCCAAAGAAGATACAGGCGTGCTTTGGTATGAGGAAGAGAAGAATTTGTTCCCGCATATTTCATTTCTTTCTCTCGGTGCCTACAAAAATGTGGCGGAACACGATAAGCGATTGTTCTCGCTCCTAAGGGAGGCGGATGCTCGTGGTTTGCGTGTTCTCTATGCAAAGCTGCCAGATACAACAGGCATAGCGCTTGCCTATTATAACCGGATTATCCGGGCGGCAGGCGGAAAGATTTTGAAGCTGTCATAAAACTTCCATTAAGGATACGTTGATTTAAGATGGATTTGGTGCAAGAGGTCGATTCCGTACAGCGTATCCCTGCGAAAGAAATTGCACATGAGGGTCATATGCCAAGAAAGAAAACGAAGGAACCAGAAGAAAAAAGCGTGGCAGAGATTCGCGATCAGCACATTACGGAGACAATTGAGACAAACTATATGCCGTATGTTATGACTGTCATTGTATCTCGTGCCATCCCTGAAATTGATGGCTTCAAGCCGTCGCAACGAAAATTATTATATACCATGTACAAAATGGGGTTGATGACGAAAGCACGTACCAAAAGCACCAACATAGTCGGGGAAACGATGAAGCTCAACCCACATGGAGATGCCACGATTTATGATACTATGGTTCGTCTGACACGTGGTAATGAGGCGCTTCTACATCCGTTTATCGACTCCAAAGGAAGTTTTGGAAAGCAGTACAGTCGTGATATGGCACCTGCCGCACCACGGTATACCGAAGCCAAACTGGATGCGTTCTGTGCGGAAATTTTCGGCGGTATTGAAAAAAACGCAGTGGAGATGATTCCAAACTACGACAATACCACAATAGAGCCGTCTCTGTTGCCTACTTCTTTTCCCAATATCCTTGTATCCCCAAACACAGGGATTGCCGTAGGACTCCAGTCCAGCATATGCTCCTTCAATCTTGCTGAGATCTGTGACGGGACAATTGCCATGCTGAAAAAACCAGACATTTCCGTGGACAAGCTTCTCGACATCGTGATCGCGCCGGATTTTGCGGGCGGAGGGAATCTTGTCTATGATCGCGACCAGATGCGTACCCTATATGAGACGGGTGCCGGTAGTATCCGTTTGCGCGCGCGGTATACCTATGATAAGCAGAACAGCTGTATTGAAGTATTACAAATCCCGTATTCCACCTCTATCGAGATCATTTTGAAACGGATTCTCGATCTGGTGAAGGAGGGCAAAATCAAAGAAATCACTGATGTGCGCGATGAAATCAGCTTGAGCGGCTTCAAGCTGGCACTCGATGTTCGTCGCGGGACGGACGCGGATGCACTGATGAATCGCCTATACAAGCTGACGACGTTGGAAGATACGTTTGCGTGCAATTTCAATGTCATTGTTGACAAAACGCCGCGTCTGCTCGGTTTGCATGAGATTCTCCAAGAGTGGATTCGGTTCCGCATGGATTGTGTGCGACGGGAGCTGACCTTTGATTTGGAAAAGAAAAAGGAAAAACTCCATCTGCTGCGTGGACTGGGTAAGATTTTACTGGACATCGACAAGGCAATCCGGATCGTGCGGGAAACGGAAAAGGAATCGGATGTTGTGCCGCGGTTAATGGAGGGATTTGCTATCGATGAGATTCAGGCAGACTACATCGCGGAAATCCGTCTGCGCCATCTGAATCGCGAGTATATTCTAGAACGGATTCGGGAGATCGAAACGCTCCAGAAGGAGATTGGGGAATTGGAGGACACCATCCGAGACGAGCTGCGAATCAAGGCAATCATGATACAGCAACTCACGGATATTAAGAAAAAATACGCCAAACCACGTAGGACACAACTCATGTACGCGGAAGAGATCGTAGAAGTGCCGGAAGAGGAACCTGTGGAGCGGTATGATGTTCACGTGACGCTGACCAAAGAGGGTTACTTCAAGAAGATTACGAGGCAGTCGCTCCGTCTTGCGGATGAACACAAGCTCAAAGATGGAGATGAAATCGTCAGTGCGGAGGATACGGACAATCTGGCAGAGTTGCTTTTCTTCACGGACAAGGCGCAGGTCTATAAAGCCAAGGTGGACGATTTTGATAACACCAAAGCGTCCGCACTCGGCGAGTATATCCCGGCAAAACTGGAAATGGATGAGGACGAGCATCCGATCATGATGAAAGCGATGCACAACTATCCGGAAAATGAGCATCTCATCTGCATATTCGCAAATGGAAAAGGCGTTCGGATCCCGATCAAAGCGTATGAAACGAAGAACAATCGCCGCAAACTTACCGGCGCATTGTCGGATATGTCGCCAATCGTTGGCTTGATCTACGAGGAAAAAGCAAAAGATATTCTGTTGCTCAACACAGCATCCAAGGGTATTCTGCTCTCTTCCGTACTGATCCCTGTAAAGACGACCCGTACATCACAGGGTGTGATCCTGTTCAATATGAAGAATGGAGTCACAGTAAACAAGGTAATTGCGGGAGATGTGCTGCGTAAATATCCTGGTGCGGTTCGGCTGCGAAAAAACAAGATTCCGGCAGTCGGTCTTGCACAGTCGCTTATGACAGAGCTGTCAGCCAAGCCTCTCACGGAAGGAGAACAGATTGGTCTGACAGAGGAGGAAACAAGAGAGGAATAGATTTTCAGAACGTTGATAACATCGTTTTCATGTTAAGAGGCATAGAAGTAGGAACTTTTTGACGCATAACCAACCTTAAGTCAGTGGGTCCTTGAATCGACGGTTTCAGCAGTTTAACTGCCATCTCTCCCCTCGGATGTCTGATATAAAAAGGGGAACGCCTGTATTCCGGAAACGGATTGCGTCGTTCCTATCTTTATAATAGAATCAAATCGCATGGTGGCTGTGTAAAAACACCCATTGAAACGCGTCACTTGTAAATTTGCTGTGAATATCCAAGGGAAAAACTTGCATTTTCTTTCGTTTTGCCGTATAATGTACTCGTTTGATACCGGCATCGTATGGAAATTCCACGTGATTTTCTGTGAGAAATGAGAGCCAACCAGAAAGGCAAATCTATGCAAAAAAAGAAAACTTCATCTACCTCGACCATACTTATCCTGACCGCGGCAGTCATATCCGCTTTGGCAATGGGCGTGCTTGCCGCCTCTTATGACAGTTCGGAGGATCCGCTCATCTCATTAAGCTATCTGACCGAAACTTTCCGCCCTTCCATCGAAAAGGACTATAAAGAGCGCATTGCCACGTTAGAAGAAAAAATCGCACAGCTATCAAACGGTACCGCTGGAGAAACGTCAGAGACTCCATCTTCAGACACATCCACCGATACGGCGGCGGACGCTATTCCTGGTTATGAAGTGGTGGAGCTAAAATACGGCGATTGTCTCTTTGCGAAAGCTGCCTGTGACATCATGCTCCGTTCCGGGAGCGCATTTTGCATCGCGCCGGATGCTACACAGGGAATTTCCGATTACACTGCCGGAGTGGAAATTCTCAACAAGGAACCGCTGATAAAAAACCATATGTGCCTGATTCCGCGTGGTGATGGCAGGGGAATCATGGCAACGGCACAATCCGTATATGTGATGGTGAGAGGAGAGTACACTATTGATAAAGCAGAATGAGAATGGGAACAAGCGGAAAATGAGCCGTGAAGAAAAGAATAAGCTTGCTTCAAGGATTCTCGCTGGTATTCTCGCGTTGTTGATGATCGGCGGCGCAGCATATTATGCAATATACCTTATGGCAATGTCCGCCAAAGCGCAGGATACAGCTACCGCTGCAAACAGTACAGAAACGGTCATCATGGATACATCCTCGTTGTCTGACAGCGGGGATGTTCCTGTTCGTGTGGGACTTTCCTATGGAGACAGTGTGACGGTAGGTTTTGAGGTGTCGTCCGTAAATGGCTTTACCCTCGGCATCACGGATGGCGAAACGGGTGCGTTTGCGGAAATCTGGGATCTGTCCGCTTCCAAGGTATCCGTAACCGCCGATGGAAATCTCGCCAAAAACGACATGACCTACTCCCATGCCAGTGATGCTTCCTCCGCAAGGATCGGTGGGTATCATATAC
>CAVIKO010000090.1:0-7032 GCA_963643035.1 bacterium | reverse complement strand
GCTGTGAGAAATTCGTGGAGCAGGTGGATTTTTACTTGCGGGAGTGGAGAAGTCATGATGCAGACGTTACCTATATCACGCAGGCGGATTGCCCGCGATTTGGCTCCGGCGAAGGCAAGGGACTGTTGCACGAATCCATGCGTGGCCATGACGTGTATATTCTCGCGGACTGCTTCAACCACGGCGTAACCTACCGGATGTATGGTCAGGACATTCCCATGAGTCCCGATGAGCATTTTCAGGATCTGAAACGAACCATCGCGGCGATCGGTGGAAAGGCGCGCCGTATGAGCGTAATCATGCCGATGCTGTATGAGGGTCGCCAGCACAAGCGTTCCTCACGCGAATCCCTCGATTGTGCGATTGCGCTGCAGGAGCTGGTCAATATGGGCGTGGGCAACATCATCACTTTTGATGCGCATGATCCTCGTGTGTCAAACGCGATTCCGCTGACAGGCTTTGACAACGTACGCCCCACCTATCAGATGCTGAAGGCACTTGTACGCAATATCCCCGATATTTCCTTGAGCCACGATGACATTATGATCATTTCCCCTGACGAGGGTGCCATGTCCCGTACCATGTATTACGCTTCTGTTATGGGTCTGGATCTCGGTATGTTCTATAAGAGAAGAAATTACGCTGTGGTCATTGACGGAAAGAACCCCATCGAGGCGCATGAATATCTTGGCAAGGACGTGCAGGGTAAAGATGTCATTGTCATTGACGATATGATTTCCTCCGGTGATTCCATCCTCGATGTTGCCCGCCAACTCAAGGATAAGGGAGCCAAGCGGATCTTCTTCTTTGTCACGTTTGGACTTTTCACCGCCGGCTACGAGGTATTTGATAAGGCGTATGAGGAAGGCATTTTCTCCAAGTGCTTTACGACCAACCTTACATACCACCCGGAGGAGTTAATCCGCAGAGAATGGTACGCTGACGTGAATATGTGCAAATACGTTGCGCTCATCATCGATACGCTCAACCAGGACAAGTCCATCGGTACACTGCTCAATCCGGTGCGCAAGATCCACAATATCCTGAATGAACAGGCAAAGAAACACGACGCCGCGCTCCCCTTTAACGAATAAAGTAGAATTGAGATAGAAACTATGCAGAAATTCAAACATATTATTGCCGAAAAGCTTCAGACGGCACTGCTTGAAAGGTTCCAGCGCGAGGAGGAAATCGAAACGCTTGTCGGAATGCTCGAATATCCGCCGGACGAAACACTGGGCGATCTTGCTTTCCCATGCTTCCGGTACGCAAAGCTCCTTCGTATGGCACCGCCGAAAATCGCCTCTGCACTGGCAGAAGCCGTATCGGATTCCGTGTTTTCCGAGGTTTCCGCTGCCGGAGGGTACGTCAATTTTAAGATTGCAAACACCTATCTGACGAGTGAGGTTTTAACCGCTGTAGAGGAAAAGAAAGATCGCTATGGGTCTTCAGATGTAGGACAGGGGAAAACGGTCGTATTCGATTATTCCTCACCGAACATTTGCAAGCCGTTCCACATCGGCCATCTCGGCACTACCGTTATCGGTCACTCCCTAAAACTCCTTCATACATTTGAAGGCTATAACTGCGTTGGTGTCAACCATCTCGGCGATTGGGGTACACAGTTCGGCAAGCAGATTGTTGCTTTCCGCCTGTGGGGCGATAGGAAGACGGTCGAAAAAGGTGGGATCGATGAGTTGGTCAAACTGTACGTGCGATTTCACGAGGAAGCGGACAAGGATCCTTCCCTCAACGATAAAGCCCGTGAGGAATTCCACAAGTTGGAGCAAAACGATCCTGAAAATATCGCGCTGCGCAACTGGTTTGTCGAGGTTTCCATGAAGGAGTACGACGCAACCTACGGGCAGCTCGGGATTGAGTTCGATTCCTACAAAGGCGAGTCCTTCTATGTCGATAAGGTGCCGGAGATCGTCTCCATGCTGCGCGACCGCGGACTGCTAAAAATCGACGACGGCGCGTCCATTGTGGATCTGTCCGACTACAATATGCCGCCGTGTCTGATCCTCAAAAACGACGGAACGACGATTTATCCCGCACGTGACATTGCAGCTGCCGTATACCGCAAGAGAACCTACAATTTCGACAAGTGTGTATATGTCACTTCCTCCGCACAGAGTCTCCACTTTGCGCAGTGGTTCAAGGTTGTTGAACTGATGGGTTTTGACTGGGCGAACGAATTGGTTCATGTTCCCTACGGTACTGTCAGTATCGGCGGGGCAAAACTGGCGACCAGAACGGGAAACGTCGTATTGTTAAAGGATCTGTTCCACCAGTCCATCGAAAAAGTACGTGAGATCATGGACGAAAAGAACCCGAATCTCACAAACAAGGAGGAAACGGCAGAGGCGGTCGGTGTCGGCGCGATCGTGTTCAACTATCTTTACAACAGCCGGATCAAGGATATCAACTTCACGATTGAATCTGCGCTTAGTTTTGAAGGTAGCACCGGTCCTTATGCACAATATACTTACGCAAGAACGTGCAGCATCCTCGAAAAAGCAGCGGGTGTTGATCTGACTGACTCTGCAGGAATCACTGCCGAGGAGGAAGCGGATGTGCTGAAGGTACTCGCGCGCTTCCCGGAGAAGGTTGCACAAGCGGTAGAGGAATATGAACCGTCTGTGATTGCGCGTTTTGTTATCGAACTGTGTACCGCATTTAACCGATTCTATAAGGGCTGCCCGATCCTGTCTGCGGAGAACGCACGCGTAAAAGCGTTCCGTATTCGACTGACTGCGGCGACCGGTACGGTGCTTTCCACCGCACTCCATCTCATCTGCCTGAAAACACCTGAGAAAATCTGAAATCCATTCATCATTCATATATTGTAAGAGGTAATCAAGATGTCCGGACATAGCAAATGGAATAATATCAAGAACAAAAAGGAAAAGACCGACGCGCAAAAAGCGAAGGTGTTTACTAAAATTGGTAAGGAAATCGCGATCTGCGTCAGAGAAGGCGGCGGAGATCCGAACTCGAACGGTAAGCTGCGTGAGCTGATTTACAAGGCAAAGGCAAGCAATGTGCCGAACGACAATATCGAGCGCGCCATCAAGAAGGCAATGGGCGCTGACAGTGTACAGTATGAGGAAATCACATATGAAGGCTACGGTCCGTCCGGCGTTGCCGTGATTGTGGAAACCGCAACCGACAGCCGTAACCGCACAGCGTCCGATGTGCGCCATTTCTTCGATAAATACGGCGGAAATCTTGGTTCCAACGGCTGTGTAAGCTATATGTTCGAAGACAAGGGTGTGATCGTGCTGCTTCGTGAGGACAACGAGAAGGCTGATGAGGATCAGCTCATGGAGGATGCACTGGAAGCCGGTGCTGAGGACTTCTCCGCCGATGAGGATTCCTTCCAGATTACCACGGAGTCTTCCGATGTATATGCCATCCGCGACGCGCTTGCCGCAAAAGGTTACAAAATCGAGTCTGCGGAAGAGGACAAGATCCCGAACACCTACGTTACTCTCGAATCCGAGGATGATATTAAGAATATGACCCAGCTGATCGAGCATCTCGAAGACAGTGACGATGTGCAGGAGATCTACCACAACTGGGAAAACTGCGACTGAAAAGCCGTTGATTGACAATTGATGATAATTCCTTCTTTCACCGGTTTCCGGATGGAAGAAGGAATTTGTGCTACTGCCATCTCGTAAAAAAGGAGATTTTCTATGCAGTATATTTCATTTCCCGGACTTGGGATCGCTCCATTCCACATAGATAAGGTTGCGTTCACCATCTTCGGTAAGGATGTCGCGTGGTATGGCATCCTCATCACGTTCGCTATGATCCTGTGCGTTCTGTACGCTAATTATGTCGCCACACACCGCGAAAAGCTGAAAAGCGACGACATCATCGATCTTGCGTTCTATATCATTATCTTCGGCGTGATCGGCGCGCGGCTGTATTACGTCCTTTTTGAGTTGGATTTCTATATTGTTACAAGCGGAACGTTTTGGCAGAATGTCGTACAGTCCTTTGTGCGGATCATTGGCATCTGGAACGGTGGGCTTGCCATCTACGGCGGGATCATCGCGGGACTCGTCACCGCCTATATTTTCGCGCGCAAACGGAAGATTCCGTTTTTGAAACTGTTTGATATTCTTGGCGCAACGGTGTTGATCGGGCAAATCATTGGTCGTTGGGGCAATTTTGTCAATATGGAGGCGCATGGGGGAGAAACCACGCTGCCGTGGCGGATGGGGCTGCTTACAAGCTATTCTGGTACAATCCCTGCGGATGGCGTGTGGGCTAGTGAAATCTATGTCCATCCGGCCTTCCTTTATGAATCGTTATGGAACCTTGTCGGTTTTCTCATTATCAATGCGCTTTATAAAAAGAAAAAATTCGATGGTGAGATTTTCGGAAGCTACTGTATCTGGTACGGCTTTGGCAGAATGCTCATCGAGGGACTGCGTACCGACAGTCTGATGCTTGGTTCGATCCGCATTTCACAGCTCGTCGGTTTTGTTTCTTGCGTATTCGGGATTGTATTCTGCGTAATTCGTACGAGACAAATAGCAAAAATGAAAAATGCCGAGACAGAATATACCGCGATCTACTATAAAGCTGTAGAGCAGCAGGTTCATATCGAAAATACGGATGCGGAAGTAACCAGGGAAGCCGCAGAAACCACAATAGGAGATACATCGGAAGAGACACCAACATCGGAGAAAACGGAGGACGATCATGGCACGAATCATTGACGGAAAACAGATTGCCGCAGAGGTACGCGAACGGATTGCGGCGGATACACAGGCATTTCAAACGAAATATGGCTTTGTTCCGGGACTGGCGGTTGTGATTGTCGGTGAGGATCCGGCGTCGCAGGTTTATGTCCGCAACAAGGGAAAAGCATGCGGCGAGGTGGGTTTCTATTCGGAAATCCACAGAATGCCGACGGAAACCACTATGGAGGAGCTGCTCCGGAAAATCGACGTGCTCAAAAGCGATACAAAGATTCATGGGATTCTTGTGCAGATGCCGTTGCCGAAGCATCTCGACGAAAAAGCCGTGATCGACGCGATTCCCCCGGAAAAGGATGTGGACGCGTTCCATCTCGTGAATACCGGGCGGATCATGCGCGGTGATTACCATTTCCTGCCCTGTACTCCGGCGGGAATCATGGAAATGCTTCGGCATGACCAGATCGATGTGGCTGGAAAGGAATGCGTCGTCGTTGGTAGAAGCAATATTGTCGGAAAACCGATGGCTATGCTCCTCCTTCACGCAAACGGCACAGTGACAATCTGTCATTCCAAAACAAAAAATCTATCCGAGGTCACACGCCGCGCGGATATTCTTGTTGTCGCAATCGGTAAAGCTGATTTTATCACTGGCGATATGGTGAAGGAGGGAGCAGTCGTGATCGATGTCGGCATGAACCGCCGTGCGGACGGCAAATTGACCGGCGATGTGGATTTTGCGTCTGTTTCCGAAAGGGCGTCTGCCATCACTCCTGTGCCAGGCGGCGTGGGACCAATGACGATCACGATGCTTCTTGAAAATACCCTTACTGCTGCAAAAATGGCGGCAGAACGATAAAATTCGATCGTATGTGGGATTCCCACATCACGGCGCATGTCGGTGGAAAATCCATGAATTGAAACGATTTTCCGTCCGAAACGACAGAGAAATCGTGTTTTGCGGGAAATATGCGAAAAAAGCTATTGACACCTCTCGAAAAGTATGATATACTATATCCTGCCGCATGATGTCAGGTTTAAAACACAAGTTGCCTGACTCAGCGAGTTCACAAAAAGAAAGTGAGGTGCTGTTTTTCATGTTCGCAGTTATCGAAACAGGCGGAAAGCAGTACAAGGTCAGCGAAGGCGACGTTATCTTCGTTGAAAAGCTCGATGTGGAAGAAGGATCCGAGATTACCTTTGATAAGGTTCTGGCGGTTTCCTCTGACGCTGGTTTCAAAGCAGGCTCTCCTGTGGTAAACGGTGCGTCCGTTACCGCCAATGTCGTAAAGAACGGCAAGGCTAAGAAAATCTACGTTATGACCTACAAGTCCAAGAAAAACGAGAAGAAAAAGATCGGTCACAGACAGCCTTATACCAAGGTACAGATCGGTAAGATCACGTTTTAAGGAATTCGCCGCAGCAGATCCGCTTGCGCTAACGTAACGGAATTTGGAGTATCCACAGCATGACAAAGGTGCAGTTTTATCGGAAAAACGGTGCGTTTTACGGATTCCGCGAAACAGGTCACACCGGCTTCGGCGAAGAAGGGGATGATATTCTCTGTTCCGCCTTGTCCGCCATGACGATGTTTCTGCTGAATACGCTGGAGATCGCCTACCATGCCGATTTTGATTATACTATTGACGACAAGGAAGCCATCATCACTGTGACGTGCAAGAGTGCGCTGCCAGAGAATGGCGCGGAGCCCAAGATACAGTTTGCGGCATCCGGACTTTTTGAAGGGTATTATTATCAGCTTTTGGACTTGACTGAGGAGTATTACGAGTTCCTTGCCGTTGAGATCGTGGATCAGGCATAGCGTTTCCCAATTTTGAATGGAGGAAATAACAATGATCAGACTTAGTTTACAGTTTTTTGCACATAAAAAAGGTGTAGGTTCTACCAAGAACGGTCGTGATAGTGAGTCTAAGCGTCTGGGCGTGAAGAGTGCTGACGGTTCCTTTGTAACCGCGGGCAACATCATCATCCGCCAGAGAGGTACACACATTCACCCCGGCAACAATGTGGGTCGTGGTTCTGACGATACCCTGTTCGCCCTTATTGACGGCAAGGTAAAGTTTGAACATATCGCTGACGGCAGACGTCGTGTAAGCGTATACGCCGACTGACAGCATAGTGTAAATCGCCGCGACGGCAGATTTCCATAACGGTACCGTGCCGGAATTGCAGTGATACAAAATGCTTGTTTTCCAGAATGTTTCACAAAAAAGCTGCGTGAGTATTTCATGCGGCTTTTTTGCTGCTTGTACAAGAGAAATGCAAATTATTTTTGAATTTTTTCGGAATATATTGC
>CAVIKO010000089.1:0-7314 GCA_963643035.1 bacterium | reverse complement strand
AGATTCAGGTTCTAGTGAAAGCAATTTCATGGAGGTTCAAGTCCTCTTGCCCGCATCTAATCCGAATCTTGGAAACAAGGTTCGGATTTTTTGTTGTCTCTCCTGTGACTTTGCGCATAAAAAACCGGACAATACCCTTAGGCACTGTCCGGTTTTCATTTGGTATGTTAGAATTACAGATCTTTTTCCTCTTCGAGATCCTCTTCATCGTCCAGAAGCGGCTTCTGGCAGGCAGGACAAAGAATGTCCTCTGGATTTACGGAATCGTCAAAGTAGACCTTTTCGCCGCAGTGAGGACACATTGCGCAGTAAAACTCGCCATCATCCTCATCGTCCTCGTCATCGTCGTCCTCATCATTGTCGTGGCAATGACCGCAGCAACAGTCATCATCGTCACAATCGTCATCGCAATCGTCACAGTCGCAACCACAATCGTCGTCATCGCCGTAGACAAATTCCTCCACCTCGCCCAGATCCTCATCGATTTCCTCGATATAGTCGTGGAGAGTTTCGGTGTTCTTTTCCAGCGTTTCGATTTCACCTGCCATCTGCTCGATAATGCCGCAGAGAGCCTTGATGACCTTATTTTCCGGTTTAGTCTCGTCGAGATTTAACCCTTCTGTCAAGCCCTTGATATAGGCACTGTATTCCTTTGTCGTCATAACAATATCTCCTTTCTGATAGGACAGCATTATGACAAAACCGTTCGCGGTATCCGGTATGGATTCCACTCCGGCTTATCATCGGGTGCGTTATGCGCGTTCCAGATATTCGCCGGTTCTGGTGTCGATACGAACCATATCGCCCTGGTTGATGAAAAGCGGTACACGGATCACAGCACCGGTCTCCAGGGTCGCATTCTTGGTGGCGCCAGTAGCGGTATCGCCGCGCACACCAGGCTCGCAATCTGCAATCTCAAGCTCTACAAACATAGGCGGCTCCACTGCAAATACCTTATCCTTGTAGGAATTGATCTTACAAGTCATTTCTTCCTTTACAAACTTCAGGCTGTCGCCGATGATGTCTTTTCCGAGCGGTACCTGTTCAAAGGTTTCGGTATCCATGAAATAATACAGGTCTCCATCGTTGTAGAGGTACTGCATTTCCTTCCGGTCAATACGGGCATCCTGATACTTATCGGTGGGAGAGAATGTCTTTTCCACTACAGCACCGGTAATAACGTTGCGCAGCTTGGTGCGAACGAATGCCGCGCCCTTACCCGGCTTTACATGCTGGAATTCAATAACCTGCATTACCTGACCGTCCATATCGAACGTGATTCCGTTCTTGAAATCGCCTGCTACTACCATTGTTGTTTACTCTATCCCCGCACAGTTGGGGATAAGCTCCTTTCCTCTTGTTCCGTCACAAATTTACACTTTATTATACACGAAAGCGGCGCATTTTGCAAGATGTTTCGGGAACTTTTTTTCGATTTTTTTCATTTTCCCCATACATGCGCATTTCATACAGAAAAGTGCGGAATACACAAGGCCGTTTTTCTCATTTCTGCACGTTGTAGGCAATCGTATCAAGTGTGAAGCTTCCCTTATGACAGGTGATTCGTACCGTTCGATCCCCCGTTCCGGTAAGCGGAATCGTAAGTGTTCTGTCGCCGCTGACCGTGGTACGCAGGCAAATCTCACCCGCCTCTGCGATCTCTACCGTCACACCGTCAAAATCAGCTGTCAGCATAAGGCTGCCCTTTTCTCCGGCGGCGTAGATATGATATTCGGCAAATGCCCCCTGTGTGAATACAGTACGGGTCTTTTCCCACATTTCATTGTCACGGCATTCTGCGGTATCCGCGCCATTCTCATCGACAAGACGCACATTATCTGCCACAGCATAGTCGCAAGCTTTAAATACAGAGCCGGGGCGGCGGGTGATCGATGGAATAACGTCGGGATTGTACATGCAATTTTCTATTTTACAATTTTCCAAAAACGAATCGAAAATCCGCTGCGCTTCCTCAGCCGATGGTTGGACACCGCCTGCGATGTAGTCCGTAATTTTACTCCATCCCTTCGGCATCCGGATGGAATAGGGAGAATTGTCGGTTTGCATTTTTTTGAAGCACCAGATGTTATAGCTTATATCAAAATCTGCGCAGAGCGGGTACATTGCGGCATACCACGCGCTGGAATTTTCACCGGATTCTCCGAGATAGAGCGGCTTATTCATTTTTTCGCGCACATCGAGGAATGCATCCAGCAGAGCCTTGCGCGGCGGACACCAATACCGATGGAAGTGATAGCACACGTTGTTGTCATACGGCTCACAAAATACATACGGATTCGCTGCCCATTGGTGTCCCTCAATGGAAATCATGTGATTTTTATCGTATTTGCGTATCTCCGCAATGCATTCCCGATACAGCTCGCGCATCCGATCCGCCAGATCCAGCCGTTCGCCCATTCTGATCGGCTCGTTCAGCAGATCGTACATACCGACAATGGTGCGGTCGTGGTAACGGCGGGCAAATTCTCCCCAGAACGCGACTGTTTTGTGCCACGCGTCCGTTTTCTCCGTCATCGCATCGGTAAACAGGCGAGGAATGTCATCTATGGAATCGTCGATATTGGAGCCTGTCTGTCCACCGGGTGCGCAGTGGAGATCCAGCACGACGTACAGTCCCCACTTTTCACACCAGTCAAGAAAACGATCCACGATCCGGAAGCCTTCGGAACGGAAGCGCACGCCCGGTTCATCCTCCATAAAGAGCCGCCAGTGCATGGGGAGACGGACGGAATTGAAACCGGCCTCCGCCATTGCGCGCACATCCGCCTCAGTGATATAGTTTGCTCGAAATTTCTGCCAGAAATACCGCGTGTACATGCTGCCGCACAGATTCCGGATCAGTCGGTCGATTTTGGTGGGGGAATTGCACTTATCGTCCCAGAAATGCCACATATAGCCCTCCGGAACTAGCCAGTTGCCGATGCCCATGCCGCAGAGCAGGATTTCCTCTCCGCCACCGTTCACGATCCGTTTTCCTTCAGCGCGTAAAAACCCCTTCACAAGGCTTCTCGCCATCTTTTCCGATACGGTCATATCGTCTGTCCTTTCCTATACGATTCTGCTCTTCCCTGTCTGGATAGATACGCTTTTTACAACAGCGGGATCCCCGCCTTTTCACAGGCATCAACCGTCTCGCGATCCCACAGGCTGACCTGCACCTCGCCGATATGCGCCGTTTGCATCATTAACATACAGAGGCGTGACTGTCCGATTCCGCCGCCCATCGTTAACGGCAGTTCTCCCGCAAGCAGCATCCTGTGGAATGGCAGTATCCGTCTTTCCGGGCAGCCTGCCTTATCCAGCTGCTCCGCCAAGGATTTTTCATCGACGCGGATGCCCATGGAGGACAGTTCAAAAGCGCGGTTCAAAACCGGATTCCATACAAGGATGTCGCCGTTGAGCTGCCAGTCATCATAATCCGGCGCACGTCCGTCGTGCGGTTTGCCGTTTTGGAGCTTGTCACCAATTTGCATAAGGAATGTCGTCGGATGTTCACGGACATAGGCGTTTTCCCGTTCCTGTGGTGACAACGCAGGGTAGAGGTTATACAATTCCGATGTGGTGATGAAGGAAACGTCGCGGGAAATCTCGGCGTTCAGCACCGGGAAAAATTCATCCCGCAGCGCGTCGTTCGTATCGCACACAGCACCAACGATGCGGCGCACGGTATCCTGTAGATAGTCGATATTCCGCATACTGCGATCGATGACCTTTTCCCAGTCCCACTGGTCGACGTAGATGGAGTGGATGTTGTCTGGGATCTCATCCCGGCGGATAGCATTCATATCGGTGTACAGACCGTTTCCAACGAAAAATTCATATTTTTTGAGTGCGAGCCGTTTCCACTTTGCAAGAGAATGCACGACCTCCGCTTCCTCACCAACCGCCGGCACATCAAAAGATACAGGACGTTCCACGCCGTTCAGGTTGTCGTTCAGGCCGGAGCCTTCGGTAACAAACAGCGGCGCCGATACCCTCTTCAGATGGAGAGCGGAGGAGAGATTTCTCTGGAAGCAGCGTTTGATGAAATCGATCGCACGCTGTGTTTCGTACACGGACAGTTTTGCCTTATAGCCCGCAGGAATATAGGTGTTTGCCATAGGATATACCTCACTGCAACAGAATAAAAATATTATAGCATCCTATGGCGCGTCCGTCAATAGTGATGTATAAAAAATTGTTTTTCGGATAAAAAACAGTTCGGATGCCTTTCAGGATACAGCAATCTTAGGTTGTTTATGCTTCCATAAAACCGTAAATCCGGGTGCTTTTGCTCCCCAAAAGGGGATGGAAGCGGCGTTTTCCGTACATACATTCTCACAGGAAAAAGCAGGGCTGTCATCTCTCCTCCCGGTTTTGCCGCGCAAGGTGACAATGCCGTGGATAGATATGCACTTTCAGCCCTGCCCTTTTGCTCTTCTGTGAGAAATACTGCCGCCTATTTTACAACTCTACGATCTTTGCATTTTCGTCGCCGATATAGGCGTTCTCAAGAAGCTCTGTCAGCGCGATCGCATCGTCAATGCCGAGCCCCTCCGGAGAGCCTGTGCCGTTCAGGCAAGCGTCTACAAACTGGAGGATCGGAGCCGGTTTGGCCTGCGGAAGATCCGGTTTCATAAAGCCGTTCTTGATGCCGGAAAGCTTGGTAGACGAAAACTGTACATCCTCACCGTGCGCAATCATGGAACCTTCGGTACCGTAGATTTCGAGCGTCTGGGGAGAATTGTAAGAAACGAACGCCGTTTCCGCAACACCCAGCGCACCACCATCAAATTCCGCGATCGCAACTGCGTTTTCATCGACCGGTTTGCCGTAAGGAGCGGTGAACATACCGGTAACGCGCTTCGGTTTTCCGAGGAAGTACGCAAGCAGGTACATCGGATGGCAGCCGAGATCCATCATGGCGCCACCGGCCGCGTCCTTCTTTTCAAACCAGTAATCCGGAAGCCAGTTTCCGGATACGCCGGAATGTGCATCGCGCATACGAACGAGGGTGATCTTGCCGAACATGCCACGGGCGATCATATCCTTTGCGAACAGTACAGACGGACGACCTCTCTGCGGATAGCTGATTACAAACGTAACGCCGGCCTCTTCAATCGCCTTTTTGACCTCTTCACATTCCGCAACGGTCGGGCAGAGTGCCTTTTCGGTAAAAATGTGCTTACCAGCGCGGGCAGCCTTGATGAGGATGTCGTGATGTGCCGTAGTTGGTGCATCGCAGGCTACCGCTTCCACATCGTCTCTGGCAAGCAACTTATCGAGATCGGGTTCAAAATCGGCACCCAGTTCTTTTGCCCACGCTTCGCCGCGTGCGATGTCGTCATCCCATACCGCGGTAATCTCCACCTTGCCGGTACCTTTTAACATATTGGCATATGCGGGTGCATGTACGTGCCATTTGCTGAGCATTGCAACTTTTAACATTTTTGTTTTCTCCTTCATTTTATAAAGTGGATTCAAGAAACGCTGCTATATGATGGAATCGTTGATTGCAGATAGATTCAGCGTATCCTCACAGCATATTTTCGCGGATAAAACGGATCAGCTCCGTGTTGTCCGCCAGTCCGTGGGGATGATGACCACAGCCGTGCTTTCCCTCACAGAACAGAGGCAGCTCCGCCTTACGATACGCATCCTCCAGCACCTTGCCGTTTTCAATGTACGGGACGGTGGTGTCGCTGTCGCCGTATACAAGAGCAACGGGCAACCCATGAGCAATGAGCATCGGAATCCGATCGATGGGATGTTCACGATAGGTCAGGAGCGACGAACGGGTAAAACCGTATGCCGCCTCAATCTCACGAAATCCGCTGTCTCCTTCTCCAAGCGCATCACCAATGCCAAAACCCATCGGACAACTGAGCAGGTTCATAACCGGCGCATCCAAATAGAGAAGCGACACATACTCCGGATAACGGGAGGCAAAATTCACGCTGATCAGTCCGCCACAGCTCATACCGATCGTAACAAAGCGCGGATTTAAATGGAACTGTTCTGCCAGAAAATCAGCGAACCGTCTGCGTGTGTCGTGATCGGGATCGGTACCCCAACGATTTCTGTTGCAAAAGTAGGCGAGATGGAAACCCGCATCGAGAAGCTCTGTTTCCAGCTTCGGGAATGCATCAAAATATTCCATTTTCATCATAAGCCGTCCGCTGCCCCATCCCTCGTGGTTCGGGAATACGATCAATGCGTCACGATCCTCAAAACGGAAATCCGCCCTTCGAAAGCCGTGCCAATCGGAATACCGCATTTCCATGTCCATATTGCAATACTGCCGTCCTCTCCTTTTGTCGAAAAGGCGGCGTTCTCCTTTTCTGTTGTTGATTGTGGAAATCCACACAGCTATTCGCCATCGTATGGTTTCCTTCCATTTCGATCAAGGATAGTATAGCAGTTTTGATAACAACTGTCAATAGCGCAGCGGAAAAATTTACTTCTTTATCACGACTCTCCCACAGAAGAGTGGATTCAAGTTGATTTCAGCGCCTTCTCAAAAAGAAAAAACGTCGCGGAAAACCACTACGACGTTTTTTCAATATGCCGGGACGAGTCATTTTTTATGGAATGTGAATTTCGATTCCGTTCCGTTTTTCAGTCTCTTAAAGTTCTCTCTGTGGCGATATGCCATAAAGAGAACCGAAGCGGCATATGCAAGCGTGACATACCAGGGTGTGCCGCAAATAATAAGAACAACTGAGGCACACGCCATGGAGACGACCGTAGAAAGGGACATATATTGGGTCGTTAAGAGCAGTATGCATAACAAAACAAAAGCAAACAATCCCGCGCGCCAATCGATGCACCACAGGAGGGACATCGAAACAAGGAATCCCTTTCCTCCGCGGAAACGATACCAAACCGGATATGCATGACCGAGCATAGCAAACAATCCTGTATACGCGGCACCCCACTGCCTTTCCAGTCCCTCACATTCAAACAGCCAGGAGAACAGTATGATCACAAGTGCAGCTTTTGTCAGATCACATACGAGAACCACCCATGCCCATGGTCCGCCGAAAGTACGTTTGAAATTCGTAAAACCAGGATTGCCGCTACCCTTTTCACGAATATCCGTGTGGTAAACGACGTGCGATAGAACAATCGCCGGATTGATGCCGCAGAGAAGATAGGCGATCGCAGCAGCAGCCAGATAAAGAAGCGTTTTCATGCCATTTTCCTCTCATTCATAGATGAGAATATAATCAAAGATCTCCTGACCACCGACAATGCGATAGACCTCACGCATGGGGTACCGTTTTTTATAGTACGCTTCTGCCTCTGCTGCTT
>CAVIKO010000088.1:4885-7379 GCA_963643035.1 bacterium | reverse complement strand
GTTCTGCGCACACTGCTCAACGATCCAGCACTGCCCTTTCCGATGCGTTCCCGACTGTACAGCGACGCGGAGGACGCTGCCAATCGCGCGGGTGATTACAAAATGGCATATACAGCGGCGCGAAAAAAGCTTGAGCTTGTAGAACTATCCAAAAAATAGATGTCCTTAAGTTCGATTTTGCGTCATAAAACATACGCCCAAGCCTTTTAATGGAAAAATAAAACGCAATCGGCACATTCTTTCTTAACGTTTCCATAACAAAAAACAGGAATCTCGCCAAGTGATGGTTTCGTACCACCGCAGACGATATACGTCTGTACGGTGTGCTCACCATCCCGTGGGATTCCTGTTTTCGTTTTGGTTCTATTCCGAATTGGATTGCGGTGTCGAGGCAGTCACCTTTGACAATTCATCTGTTTGCTCCATATCCGCATCCTGCGGTACATATGGCTCTTTATTTAAAAACCGTTCCGTTATAATCCTATCTTTATAGGAATATCAAACCGAGTGTACCTGCAATGCCGCATCGCCGTTTTCGCCATCCAGATTATATTCTTTAGCTTTGCGGTATTCAAAGAACTTCATAGCTACCTGTTCAAAGAGGGCATAGGAAAGCACATCCTCTTCCTGCTCCATGTACGGCTGGATTTTTTCGCGTAGAGAGGAAAGCTCAGGCTTCAGCGCATCTGCCGGTCGTTCTGTGACGGGCTTTTCATTCCCGATGATCTTCTTACGGAATTCCGGTTTGATTTCGACCGGTGTTTTGCCGTAATCGCCGCGAACCAATCCCTTGAATTCCTTTGAAACCATCTTATACCGTTCGCCAGCGATGACGTTGAGAACCGCTTGCGTACCAACGATTTGAGAAGTTGGGGTCACAAGCGGCGGATACCCGGCATCCTCACGCACACGTGGCACCTCCTCCAGCACCTCATTGAGTTTTTCACTCTTACCCTGCTGCTTGAGCTGGGAAACGAGGTTCGACAGCATACCACCCGGCACCTGATACAGGAGGCAGTTTACATCGACCTTCAAGACCTTCGGGTCAAGCAGTCCGGACGCAAGATACTTTTCCCGTAACGGGGTAAAGTACTTGCAGATCTTGTCAAGCTTGGCGAGATTCAGTCCGGTATCGTATTCCGTTCCCTGCAGAGTCGCGACGATAGACTCTGTCGGCGGCTGCGAGGTTCCCATGGCGAGGGGAGAGATAGCGGTATCCACAATGTCCACTCCGGCTTCAACAGCCTTCAGAATCGTCATGGAAGCAAGGCCTGTCGTATAGTGGGTATGCAGTTGAATCGGCACCTTGACGGTGGATTTCAGTGCAGTCACAAGATCATATGCAGCATACGGGGTGAGCAGCCCGGACATATCCTTGATGCAGATGGAATCCGCACCCATCTCTTCCAATTCCTTCGCATATTTGCAGAAGTTCTCGTTGGAGTGAACCGGGCTAATCGTATAGCTAATAGCAGCCTGTACGTGACCGCCTTCCTTTTTCGTCGCGTTTATAGCGGTTTTCAGGTTGCGTGCATCGTTCAACGCATCGAAAATCCGCAGAATATCAATACCGTTCGCAATGGATTTCTGAACGAAATACTCCACCACATCATCCGCATAATGACGGTACCCCAGGATATTCTGTCCGCGGAAGAGCATCTGAAGCTTAGTGTTCTTTACAGCCGCGCGAATCTTGCGCAGTCTCTCCCAAGGATCCTCGTTCAGAAAACGCAGACAGGAGTCAAACGTCGCGCCGCCCCACGCTTCCAGAGAATAGTACCCGACAGAATCGAGATCTGCAAGAATCGGCAGCATTTCCTCAGTGGTCATACGGGTCGCGATAAGAGACTGATGCGCGTCCCGGAGAACGGTTTCTGTAATTTTTACATTAGCCATCGTAAAATCGTATCCTTTCAAATATTATGCAAACCGTGATAAGAACACACCTGCCGCGACCGCAGAACCGATAACCCCGGCAACGTTCGGACCCATGGCATGCATGAGCAGGAAGTTGGATGGGTCATCCTTCTGACCGACAATCTGCGAAACACGTGCTGCCATCGGTACGGCAGAAACGCCCGCAGAACCAATAAGCGGGTTGATCTTTCCCTTGGTTGCCCAGCACATGACCTTACCGCCGATCAGACCGCCTACTGTGGACAGGCAGAATGCACACAGACCGAGGAAAATGATCTTAACGGTGCTGGGAGCCAGGAAGTTATCCGCATTTGCCGTCGCACCGACCGATACGCCGAGGAAGATTGTCACGATATTCATCAGCTCATTCTGAGCGGTTTTGGAAATTCTATCCGTCACACCACTCACGTTCAGGAGGTTGCCGAACATCAGGAAACCAACAAGCGGCGCGGCATCCGGAACAAGCAGACAAACAACGGCGGTAACAACGATCGGGAACAAAACCTTTTCGGTCTTTGTTACAGCGCGAAGGGTGGTCATTCTGATCTTACGCTCTTTTTCCGTTGTCAAGAGCTTC
>CAVIKO010000088.1:1627-4806 GCA_963643035.1 bacterium | reverse complement strand
TCAATGCCATATAGCTGTATGCGGCAATGGCAATTGCGCCGAGCAGCTCAGGAGCCAGAATTTTGGTAACAAGGATTGCGGTAGGACCGTCCGCACCGCCAATAATCCCTATGGCACATGCCTGCTCCGGTGTAAAATCCAAGAAGATTGCGCCAATAAACGCAGCAAATACACCGAACTGTGCGGCGGCGCCAAGCAGCAGTGATTTCGGATCGGCGATCAGTGCGGAGAAATCTGTCATGGCACCGACGCCGAGGAAGATCAGCGACGGATACACGCCGAGCTTTACGCCTAGATAGAGAAAGTCGAGCAGATTACCGTTCTCCACGATATACTGAATGTTGATTGGTGATCCATCCTCGTGGATAAAGAAATCCATGTGGAACAGATTCGCACCAGGCAGGTTGGCAAGCAGCATACCGAAAGCGATCGGAAGCAGAAGAAGCGGTTCAAACTTCTTGACAACCGCAAGATAAAACAGCAAGCCGATGATCACATACATGGCGAGCGTCTTGCCAAGAAGCACCGGATCTTCAAACAGCTTTGTTAAGCCGGTTGAATTATAGAAATCAGTAAAAAAACTCAATTGCGTACACTCCATTCCTGCAATTTGCTATGTACAATGCAATTCCCAGTTGTATCACCTAGTTTGGCTGGCGATTGACAGCACAAGAATACATTGCATTCTTCAAACCAACGACTTTCTCAACCGAGCGTTACAATTGCATCGCCGGTGTTTACACTACTTCCCTGCGGCGCGTTGACGGCGGTAACAGTGCCTCCCTCTGCCGCGAAGATCTCGTTTTCCATCTTCATGGCTTCCAGAATGCAGACGAGGTCATTCTTCTGTAGCGTATCGCCGACCTTGACGTTCATTTTCAAAATGGTACCCGGCATAGGCGCGTTTATAGTCTTGGCACCGGCTGCAGGCTTGGTGACAGCGGGTTTTGCGGCAGGAGCGGGCGCAGCTTTTGGAGCGGCAGGAACTGCGGTCTGAGCAGGCTGTACTGCGGGAGCTGCAGCGACTTCTCCCGCTTCTTCCACAACGACCTCATAGGTCACGCCATTTACGGTAACATTATATTTTTTCATGAGAATTATCCTCCATTTCAATTACTGATTGTCGTTGCCTATCCAACCGCCGGCACTTTTTTTCTGGCGGAAGGAAACCACACGGAATGCTGTATTATTGATTCCATTTTCTGTGCGATATGCTTCAATGGCAGCAGTGATCGCGGCGACCAGCGCGCCATCATCGTCCGAAGCGGCAGTCTCTTCCGGCACAGTGACCGGTTCTGCGGCTTGTATCGGTGTCGACTCCGGCTTTATTTCCGATGCTTTTTTCCCGGTGCCGGCAAATATTCTGCCGGAGAAAGCGAATATCCCCCACAGGAGGATGAGTACCATGAATACGGTACCCATACCGCGCAGCAGCATCTCTCCGGACATCATGAATTTTTCACCGATTGTCATTGTTTCCAGATACAGGTTTATCATGTATTAGCCTCCTGTTCTCTGTCTTTCACAGCGGCAGATTGGCGTGCCGACGGATGGGAGTGCTCTTGCTCTTGGAGCGAAGCATCATTACGGCAGCGCAAAGTCTCTGACGTAGCTCCGCATCCTCAATCACATCGTCCACTTCCCCAGTCATTGCGGCAACAGCAGGAGTTCCGACCGTCTCGTCCCATTCCTTTTCCAGAACGGCACGGGTAACATCTCCACCAATCTTATCGTTCCACAGGAAAGCGACAGCGGAGGAGGCGTTCATCACACCGATTTTCGCGTTCTCTCTGGCAAGTACGAGATCCGCGCCAAGGGATTTCGCACCCATGACCGGGAACACAGAACCGTATGCTTCCCCGGTCACCACAGTGATAAGCGAGGTACGCGCGGAGGCGTACAGTCCGGCGAGCTTGGCAATTTCCGCGGCATATGGAGCCATTTCCGCTTCTTTAGATATATCCAAACCGTGCGAATCAACCACGGTGATAACCGGTATAGCAAACGAATCGCAGAAGGAGAGGAGCTTGGCGAGCTTCCTTGCGGCAGGAGCGGTCAGCGTACCGTCCTTTTCCGCGTGATTGTTGGCAAGCACACCGCACACAACGCCGCCAACAGAGCAAAATCCGCATACGGCTTCCGGAGCGTATTCTGTCCACAGCTCAATGAATTTACCATCGTCTGCAAAAGCGGAAACGCATTTTTTCATATCTCCAGACGCAGTGTATTCCTCAAGAGAAACCATCCGATTACAATCATCAGCAGAAATCGCTTCTACGGTACCTTCAGCGTTGTTGGCGGGCAGATAGGAGAGAAGTTCTCTTACTTTTGCCATCGCCGCGTCGTCGTCCGATACGGAAATGGCTGCCAACCCGCTTTCTTTGGCGAACGGTGCTTTGCCGGTATCGGTTCCGGTAAGGAACGGCGGATTGACACTGATGGACGCGGATTTTTCCGTGATAATGAGGAAGTCAAACATTGCGGCAATGATCGCGGCGGCTCCCTGTGCGATCCCGGGAATCACGGCAATCTGCGGCACCACACCGGACGCGAGAGAGGCTTCTTTCATGATCGCGCCATATGCGGCAAGCGCACGTACTCCCTCCGGCAAATAGGCTCCGGCACTATCGAAAACACCGACCACAGGCGCACCGTTTTCTGTAGCGAGCCGATACAGATCGTGGAGCTTTTTCGCCTGCGCTTCGCTGACACCGCCATGCGTCCGGCTGAAATCCTGACTGAACGCATACACGAGACATCCGTTCACGGAGCCGAAGCCACAGATCACCGCTTCCAGATCATCCGATTTCCCTGTTTCAAACTCACTGCTCCGCCGCATGACATATGCGCCCAACTCCATGAAGGTTCCCTCATCGAAGAGCGACAGAATGCGGTCCCTTGCATTACGTGTGCCGTTGTTATTCTTTGCGGCTGCTTCCCGCTCGGAAAGCATTTCACGCAGTGCGGAGGCGGTTTTGCAGGAATTTCCGGATAAGGAACGGTGCAGAACCTCTAAATTTTTCTTGTCCATATATATCCTCCGTTCAAATATTGGAAGTAAAACATTGCAGGAAGCCAAATGCCGTTTTCTATCCGCAATAAAAAAGAAAAATACCATTTCGCCCCATTATACTAATAATACTCTTTTCCGGCAAAAAATGCAATAGATAGCATGAACG
>CAVIKO010000088.1:0-1617 GCA_963643035.1 bacterium | reverse complement strand
CTGATTGAAAGTTGATTTCGCATCAATAACCCTTAAATTCCAAGTTTTTGATGCAGAATTTCGATTTATTCAGCACATCCCTAATCAAACAATACATTTTTCCCGCACTTGGAAAGGATTCCGTCATGCTTATCGATTTTCACACCCACGCTTTTCCCGACAAACTCGCGCCACGCGCCATTGGCGTTCTTGCCGAACGCGCCGATATGACGCCGGAAACGGACGGTACAGTCTCTGCTCTCCTTCGCCGCATGGACGAGTGGCATGTGGATCGAGCGGTGGTGCTGAATATCGCGACAAACGCCCATCAACAGTCGAAAGTCAACCAGTTTGCCATCGATACCCTGCACGCGCACGGGGACAGACTTACACCGCTTGGCTCGATTTATCCTATCGCTTCCGCAGAGGAAATGGGCAGGCTCACAGAAATGGAAATGTTGGCCGACGCCGGGATTCCAGGACTCAAACTCCATCCGGACTACATGGAACACTTTCTCGACGATTCTGCGTATACGCCGATTCTTGATCGTGCGGCAGAAATGGGAATGTTTGTTGTACTGCACACCGGAATGGACGTATATTCCCCTGACTGTATACACGCCACACCGGATAGGATCCGCACGGTTCTGCGCCGCCATCCGAAACTGACGCTGATCTGTGCACATTACGGTGGTAACTGCCTGTGGGATGAAGTTGAGGAAAAAATCGCCGGTGAACAGTGCTATATCGATATTTCCATAGGCGTCAAAATGGGCCTGTCTGTTGAGCAGGGACGGCGGATTCTGCTACGGCATGATCCCGATAAGATTCTGTTCGGCAGCGACTGTCCGTGGGGGGATGTTCCTAGCAATCTGGCGTTTTTAGAGGCAATGCGGCTACCGTCAGAACTTGTTGATAAGATTCTCTATAAGAATGCCCGTGCGCTTTTGAAATTGTAAATCTGTGGAAACGCTGATTGAAGGCTGTTTTCGTATCAAAAGCCTGTACATTTCAGGCTTTTGATACAATACTCGACGGATTAGCGCATCCTCAGAAGAAAGGATGATGCTCTTCGATATTGGAGCTACGCAATATGGAAAAATGGAAATCGTTTCTCGGCGCAATGCGTGAAAAGGGATATGTCCCGCTCAAATATCTCCTCTCGTCCATTGCAGCGTTTGGAGTCAACTATGTTCTGCTTCTTGTACTGGAAAAACGGATTCCCACAGTCGGCTCCATGGAAATCGCGGCATTTCTTGCTTGGGTTGTATCCTCATTTATCAATTTTACCATCAACCGGAAATGGGTGTTTCACGCAGACAGCTCCTATCGCAAGGCATTTTTAGAGTATTATTCCCTTGCAGCCGTCGTTTTTTGCATCAAGACTTTTGGCTTTTTAGAACTACTCACCCGGATCCTCCATCTGGAATTATGGTTTGCCGTTCCAGTCGCCGAGGCAATTCTGTTTGTTTGCAATTACTTCATCCAGAAAAAGTGGATTTTCGGGCGCAGGAAACAAGAATACGCAAACGATCATACAGATAACACATCTGTTAAAAAATAATGGAATTGCTTATTTCTGCTTATTTTTATCCTCCAAATCTCCATGCCATTCTTTTTGCCAGAGAACCATTTGGA
>CAVIKO010000087.1:0-7476 GCA_963643035.1 bacterium | reverse complement strand
GTGTTCCACCCATTTATACCGGTACTGGATGCGAGACAAAACAATCGTGACCACCGAAAAATCTGTGTTGTGGACGGAAAATATGCTCTCACAGGCGGGATCAATATCGGAGACGAATACTGCAACCGGATTTCTCGCTTTGGTTACTGGAAGGACAACGGCGTTCTGCTTTACGGAGAGGCGGCATGGAGTTTCACCGTTATGTTTCTGACGATCTGGGACTATCTGGTAGGCGGCACAACGGTGGAAAATTATGACGAATACCGTCCCGCACCGACTGCCCTGCAAGCATTCCCAGACGTGGGATACGTACAGCCGTATACGGACAATCCACTAGATGATGAAACGATCGCGGAGAACATTTATCTCCATATCCTCTATCATGCGACCCGATACGTCTGGATCACTACGCCGTATCTCATCATCGACGAGCAGATGAAGCAGGCTCTCTGTACCGCAGCAAAAAGCGGCGTGGATGTGCGAATCCTCACGCCAGGTATTCCCGATAAGAAAACGGTCAATGAGACGACGAAAGCGTACTACACGTATCTCCTGAAAAACGGCGTGAAGGTCTACGAATACACGCCCGGTTTCCTCCACGCGAAAACCTTCCTCTGCGACGATCTGTACGGCACGGTCGGCAGTGTGAATCTCGATTTTCGCAGCCTATATCTCCATTTTGAGTGCGGTGTATGGCTGTATAAAACCCCGTGCCTTGCCGATATGAAAGCAGACTTTGTTCATATGTTCGCGGATTCCAGAAAAATCACCGAAAAGGACTGCAGGGTAGGCTTGATACGCGACCTGTTCCGTTCGGTGCTGGAGATTATGAGCCCGCTGATGTAAATCACAACCGATCGGTCAGGTAGGTGCTGCCGTTTTGCTGCAATGGAAAATCGTGCTGCCGGAGGATCTCGTATACGCCGATTGCCACAGAATTGGACAGGTTGAGACTACGTAGATTCTCCCGCATGGGGATTCGAACACAGTGTTCAAGATTGGCGGCAAGCAGTGATTCCGGCAGTCCCGCGCTTTCCTTTCCGAACATGATGTAGGAGGGAAGCGGATAGGAAATTTCCGTATAAGCGCGTGGTGCCTTGGTGGTAAAATAGTAAATTGCGGCGGTGGGATTGCGTGTGAAGAAATCCGATAGGTTTTCGTAATATGTGATGTCGAGTTGATGCCAGTAATCGAGTCCGGCGCGTTTCAGCTTTCGGTCGTCGATAGCAAAGCCCATCGGTTTGATGATGTGCAGAGCCGATCCGGTAGCGGCGCAGGTACGAGCAATGTTACCCGTATTCTGCGGAATTTCCGGTTCGTGCAAAACGATATTGAGTAGTGCCATAGGTATGGTGTGCCGCGCTTACAAATAAGTGGGAAGCGCGGACGTCTCCTTTCTCTAAAAAAGCCGTATGCGGCGAAATGAATACGTTTGTGCCGGAAGCAATTTGTTTTTGCTTCGTCTCAGACTATAGTATAAGCCTTTGCACGCACGTTGGCAAGAGAAAAACGGAATTTTTTGCCCGTATATGGCGAATTTCTGAAAGAATTTACATTTACCTCTTCCAAAATCCACAATCATGTAGTATACTATTATAGATATAGTCATAATGTCGTTTTCTTGCGAGGAACGTAGGAACGGCGATTACAAAGTATGCGCTGCTTTCAGGGGTGTGTTTGCGCAAAAAAATAGTAAATCAAAGTCTTTTGACGTAAAAAACTCGATTTGTGCAGTGTTTTTTTTGAGAAAATTCAGTGTCCGCGCGGAATCTCGTAAGCGGAGCATCTATAAAACGGAGGATACGTCGTTCCATCTGGCGCGGCGAAATTTGGACAATGGGACTGATAACAAGCATTTTCGGTACGTACAGCGACCGGCAGATTAAGAAAATCATGCCGCAGGTGAAGAGAGTCAACGAGCTTGCCGCTACATATAAAGCTATGACCGATGCAGAAATGATGGCGATGACAGACAAGCTCAAAGGACGGCTCGCTTCTTTGGAAACGCTTGACGATATTCTACCTGACGCATACGCGCTTGTACGGGAGGCATCGGATCGTGTTCTCGGCAAACGTCCGTTTGATGTGCAGATCATGTGCGGCATTCTCTTGCATCAGGGCAGAATTGCCGAAATGAAAACGGGTGAGGGCAAGACGATCGTTGCCGCGTTGCCGTCTTATCTGAACGCGCTGACTGGCAAAGGCGTCCACGTCGTCACCGTAAACGAATATCTGGCACGGGTCGGCTGTGAGGAAATGGGAAGAGTTCACGAATTCCTAGGCCTGACCACCGGACTGATCGAACGGGATCAGAAGCGTGCGGACAAGCAAGCAGCATACAACAGCGATATCACCTATGGTACGAATAATGAATTCGGTTTTGATTACCTGCGCGACAATATGGTCACATATAAGCAGCAGCGCGTTCAGAGGGGGCACAATTTCGCCATCGTTGACGAGGTAGACTCTATCCTTATCGACGAAGCGAGAACGCCGCTGATCATCTCCGGTCAGGGCAATGATGTGGATGTGCTGTATGATATGGCGAACCGTTTCGCACGGAATCTGACCAAATACGTCATCAAGGAACTGGATCGCAAGGAGGATAACGACGATATCCAGGCGGATTACATTGTGGATGAAAAGGCGAAGAGTACCACACTGACACGCTCCGGTGTGGAAAAGGCAGAGAAATATTTCGGTCTTCAGAACCTGTCCGATCCCGAGAACGCTGACATTTCGCACCACATCTATCAGGCGATCAAGGCATATGGCACCATGACCCGCGACGTGGATTATGTCGTCAAGAACAACGAGGTCATTATCGTGGACGCATTTACCGGACGGCTTATGCCCGGCAGACGGTTCAACGACGGTCTCCATCAGGCGATCGAGGCGAAGGAGGGTGTGAAGATCCAGAAGGAGAACCGAACCATCGCGACGATCACCTTCCAGAATTATTTCCGTATGTACGATAAGCTCTCCGGCATGACCGGTACGGCTCTGTCCGAGGAAAACGAATTCCGTGAAATCTACAATCTCGATGTGGTGGAGGTACCGACCAATCGCCCGATGATCCGTGTCGACCATCCGGATGTGGTCTATAAGACGCGCGAGGGGAAATACAACGCCATCATTGATCAGATCAAAACTTGCCACGCCAAGGGACAGCCGGTGCTTGTCGGTACCGTGTCCATCGAAAAATCCGAGGAGCTGTCCCGGAAGCTCAAGGCGGCAGGTATCCCGCATACCGTGTTGAACGCGAAGTATCATGAAATGGAAGCCGACATTGTGGCACAGGCAGGTAAATACGGTTCCGTCACCATTTCCACCAATATGGCGGGACGTGGTACCGATATTCTGCTCGGCGGCAACGCGGAATATCTCGCAAAGGCACAGATGCGCAAGGAAGAGTATGACGAGACGATCATCGCACTTGCCACGGGATCCTCCCAGTCTGTCACTGAGGAGGTTATGGCGGCGCGTGCCCATTACAGAGATCTCTATAAACAGTTCCAGGAGGAAATCCGTCCCGAAACTGAAAAGGTAATCGCTGCGGGTGGCCTGTTCGTCATTGGTACAGAGCGGCACGAATCCCGTCGGATCGACAACCAGCTCCGTGGACGTTCCGGGCGGCAGGGCGATCCGGGTGAGTCCCGTTTCTTCCTTTCCTTTGAGGACGATCTTATGCGTCTGTTTGGTTCCGACCGCATTCTCGGCATTGTGGAACGGCTCGGTCTGGAGGACGATCAGCCCATCGATGCGAAGATCCTCTCCGGTTCCATTGAATCCGCACAAAAGAAGCTTGAGGATCAGAACTTCAATCGCCGTAAGAATGTCTTGTCCTACGACGACGTAATGAATCAGCAGCGTACCGTCATTTACAAACAGCGTTCCGAGGTACTGGACAACGGCGATCTGCGTGAGAAAATCATCGGCATGATCCACTCCTCCATCGCTGATGCGGTACAAAACACACTTCACGACGACGATATGACCCTGTGGGATCTCACAGGACTGAAGAATCGTTATATGGGACTGCTCTGCATGCCGGACGACTTTGAGAATATGACTGGCGATGCGGCATCTGTCCGCGCGGAAATCGGCAAGACTCTCGACAACAGAGCGATGCAGCTCTATGAGAAGAAGGAAACCGAATATTTCCCGGGTGAGCAGATGAGAGAGATCGAGCGGATTGTTCTGCTCCAGAATGTAGATAAGAAGTGGATGGATCACCTTGAAGCGATGGATTCCCTTATGGAATCGATCGGTTTACAGGCATACGCGCAACGGAATCCGATCTCCGAATACCGGATCGTCGGCGCGGATCTGTTCGACGAAATGGTTTTAAGTATCCGGGACGATACCGTGCGTATGCTGTTGTCTGTGATGCCGAAACCGCGTGAAGAGCTCAAGCGTGTCGAGGTTGCAAAACCGGTATCCGAGGGATTCGCAGGCGGTGACGGAAGTCAGCCGAAGGCAAAAAAACCGGTGGTCAATAAGACGGGAAAGGTCGGCAGAAACGATCCGTGTCCGTGCGGCAGCGGCAAGAAATATAAGAAGTGCTGTGGCGCGAATACGGCATCTGCAGACGATGACGATGACGAATAAAACCCAACGCGGCAATGGGGAGGGGAAGCATAACGTATGGGCTATGGCACACTGTTATTCGGTTACTTTTTGACTTACGCTTTCTCTCTGTCCCGTGTGTATTTCTTCACCGACATCGTCGGCTCGCTCGTGATGCTATGGGCATTCTCGAAGCTTCTTGTCTACAACCGTTATTATCGTGGAGCGGCAGTATCTGGGATTGTGTTTACCGCGTTATGTCTCACCGGATGCACGGCAATGCTTGTGAAATTTCAGCCGGAGTGGTTTACGCTTCTCTTAAACTGCCTGAAAGCAGCCGCGTCATGCAGTCTCCACGTGTTTACTCTACTGGGAATTCGTGGGATTGCATGGGGAGCAGATGCGCCAAGGCTTGCGGAAACGGCACTACGCAATCTCTGCATGACGGGACTGTACTATGTGCTGTACTGTGTTGTACTCGCTACATCACCGCTCTATCCGGACATGGTGTCCTACGTCAGCTTTATAGTGTATCTCTACTGGTTTGTCGTGTTTTTCTGTAACCTTGTGCTGTTTTACCGCTGCTTTGGTACATTCTACCCGGCAGAGGGCGATCCCATGATGCAGGAAAAGAAGTCCCGGTTTGCCTTTATCAATGCAATCAGTGCCAAATTTGACGAGTTGGACGAAAAGGCAAATGCGTATCGCCGGGAATCGATGGAGATGGCGATGGAGGAGGCAAAACGACGTGCGGAGGAGAAGAACAAGCACGCCAAAAACAAGCATCCGAAAAAGAAAAAGTAGCCGAAATCCTGAGGGGCTGTCGCAGGGATGAACAAGAATCGTGCGGACAGTCCCCTTTTGCTCATTTTAAGGATGCGCTGTGTCCATCGAGATTTTGCGTCAACTTTTTGGATGGAATGGCTTTTGGATGTGAAATCAACTATAAATCAGCGTTTCCTTAATAAATCCCACCGGATGGGATGAATGTGTTCCCATAGGAGGAGAAGATGCAGTACTGTATAGAAAATGATCGCATTGGTTTGCGTCCATATACGTATGTGGTCGACCGAGACATATATGCGTGCTGGCAGGATCCTGACACCCAGAAAGGATTAACGGTATATTCGCGGAAATTTTTGAGAAGATTTCCGCGTTTGACATCACCTGTTATCGTTTCTGGGTGACGATAACAGACACACAGACGGGAATGAGTGTCGGTACGCTCCGTCTCGGACCGGACACGGAATGTCCGGATCTGGATCTACCCCGCATGCAGAAACAAAGGGCATGACGTGGAGGATAACTGTTTTAGCAACAAACCGATACGGCAATACGAATTCCGACTGCGAAAAGACGAATTTCAATGAAATCCACAAGCGAAAGGAGAGATCCGATGCGCATCGGTCTTATTTTAGCTGGTTTTTTCTTCCTCACCAATCCTGTCATCCATGTCCTTGATATTTTTCCGGACACAATCGGGTATCTGCTTCTGATGGCGGGTATTTCTAAACCCGCGTTTTTCATCGATCATCTGGCAGACGCGAAAAAGTGGTTTAGCAGACTGGCAATCATCACCCTGTGCCGCACGTGTGCAGTATTGATCTGGCCTGGTTCCACTGATTCTACGATGCTCCTGCTCACTTTTGTGTTCTCGCTTTTGGAGGCGGTGTGCTTCATTCCGGCGATGCTCACGTTTTACGATGGTCTAAGTTTTGCTGCACTCTGGTACAACGGTACGGCGGTCTTTGCCAAAACGGAAAAAATCCCGAAAAAGAAGTATGTGGACGATCCGGAGCCACAGCCGCACATACACGAAAAGGGAAGCGCATGGCGAAATTTGACAATCGGATTCTTTCTCTTCCGTATCGTCGCTACGCTGCTTCCTGAGCTGACCGCGCTGCAGCTATACGACAATCTTGGTAATGTAACGGCAAATGCGCTCAATTACGCAGAGTATAAGCAGTTCTTTTACATAGTACTGAGCTTTTTCGTGGTTGTGGCGGCTATCGTCTGGTATATCGTGACCGCACGATATTTTGCAAGTATTCGTCGGGACAAACCGTTTCTCGATGCATTGGAACGCAAATTCCGGGAGGACATTCTGCCCCAGAAGGGGATTTTTTACGCCCAGTCGATGCGGATCGTACTGATTCTGTTCCTTCTCGTCAGCGTTTCCTCTCTGAATTGCGTCTTTGACGGTGTCGATATCCTTATTGGTGCTATTCCGTCGATTTTGCTTGTCGGTGCCTGCTGTATCGTCGGTAAATACGCGCGTGTGGCATATGCTGCTATCCCGTTTGCGCTTCTGCGTGCCGGATTGTCTGTCTGGAATCTTATCGCTCAAATCCGCTTTTTCGACGAGTATACCTATGATATGGTCGAATGGATCGCACGTGCGGCGTCGCGATACAGAGCTTTAACTGCAACTATGGTCTTGGAGCAGTTTCTCGGATTGGCGGCAACGCTGTGTTTTCTGTTCGCTCTGTCCAAAGCAGTGTGCTATCATCTGCAAACGACGGGTGAGGTGATGGATACCGCACAATACAGCAAAAAGGCACGCGATCTCGAAACGAGAAATGCCATCTCATTCAGACTTTTATTCAACGCGGTTCTTGCCATTGTGCAGGCATCTCTTGCAGCACTATACCCGTATGGAATTCTGCATATATCCTCCATGCTCATCGTTGAGATCCTCGTCACTCTTATCTGGATTGCGTATACCGCGTACCTTGTCCGGCTGATCAACGAGCTGGTCTACGAGCCGATGCGCGAAAACGCTCACATCTGAATACCGTTTCCGCACAGCTACGTTGGCTTATCAATTCTTTTCACAAAGGTATTTCAGCAGAACAATGATCTGTCAATAGGATTTGACAAAAGGCAGGCTGCCGCTCACTACAAGCG
>CAVIKO010000086.1:0-7648 GCA_963643035.1 bacterium | reverse complement strand
TCTTCCCTGTCCTCTGGTGCGCCGCAAGGCATAATCCCGCACCGATCCGGTGCAAAAATAATGCGCCGCAAGGCAAAAATGCCGCACCGTTACGGTGCATCAAAAGTTCCGGGACAAGTCCCGGAAAATAAGGTCAGCGGGACAAGTCCCGCAGAACTGCGAGATTGCGCTCGAACAGATCCGCCAGTGTTGCGCCCGCGTCAAAATCCGCTTTTGTCACGTTGTGTCCGGAGGACAACTCCTCCACGCGGCAGGGGTGGGCGGACGTCAGAAATTCCGCCGTCTTGCGGTCGGAAAATTCGATCACGTAGATGGCGGATGGGGACAGCCTCTCCATTTCTTCCAGCAAATGGCGGAGCGTAGCGAGGGACGGCTCGGTATCCGATGCGCAGCCCGCGAACGCCGCCGTATAATCGATCCCATAGGCGTGGGCAAAATAGAGGAACGGGAACCGATCGGCGAAGAGCAGATGCCCCGCTTCCCCGGAATCTGCGAGGGAACGATACCCCTCGTCCACGGCAAGCAGGCGATTTTCGTACTCCTGCGTGTCATTTGCCGGCAGATCAAGGGCGTTCAGCGCGTCTCCGATGGCGTGCAGGAGGAGGATCGCGTTCGCGGGATCGGTCCACACATGCTCGTCATAACCGTCATAGTCGGAATCGGGCAGGGAAGTGCGGACATAGATGTTTGCGTTTTTATGCAGAATCGCCTCAGCGGCGGTCAGGCAGGAGCCGTGGTCATGCGCCTCCGCCTCGTGATCATGATCATGCGCCTCCGCCTCGTGATCGTGGTCATGCCCGTCCGATTCCAACGCCTCCGCCTCGTGGAGAAGTTCGCTCTCCCCGGCGATCACATCCATGGCGCGCAGATACGGCACCGGTTCTCCCGATTCCGCGATCCGGGTAAGGACATCGTCCATCCAGTCGTCCCCCTCACCGCCGCCGTAGAGTACCAGCGCCGCCTGTGCAATGGTCGCCATATCGGCAAGCGTACACTCGAAATCGTGGCTCTCGGTTCCGGGGGAGAGGAGCATGACGCACGCGCCCGGATACGCCTGCCGCGCCAGATCGTACAGTGCAAAATTGGTGGCGACGACGGTGTTTTCCGTGTCGGCGGGGGAAGACTCCCTACAGGAGGAGAAAAGGAGCAGCACTGTGAAAAGAAGAATACATATACGATATTTCATAATACCCATACGAGGCCGGGATATGTTCCGGTCAGATGCTCAGCAGTACGATGGCACACAACCCGCAGAATAACCCGATGAGCTTTCGCAGCGTGGTGTGTTCATGCAGAAACAGGAGCGAAATCGCCACGGAGCAGAGCAGCACTCCGCCGTTTGTCATTGCGTAGACCACTGCCGCCGGGATCATGCCGAGCAGGCGCATCAGCAGATTGACCGCCGTTGCCGCAGAGAGACAGGCCGCCGCCGCCCAGAGTGCGGATTTTGTGTTCAGCCGGAAATCCGCGCACAGCCGGGATACCGAAGAGGCGCCGGGAAGGAGGAAGCAGAACGACAGCAGCGCGGACACACCGAAGGTCATGATGATCATTCCCGCGTTTTCGCTGTTTGCCATGATCCGTTGCTGCGCGTCCATGAGAATTCCGTACAGACCGTTGAAGAGGGCGAGCAGGCAGCACATACTAAGAAATTTTCCGCTGACCCGCGCCGCCCCGCGTGCAGGCAGATTGATGAGAAGAAACGCCACGAGCATCAGGCCGATCCCGCACCATGCCAGAAGCGGAAGAGACACGCCGCGGAGGAGGTTATAGAACATCGGCAGACAGATCCCGCCTGCCAGAAGAAAGAGCATGACGACGGAATACGGTCCCATCGACGATGCGCGCAAAAGGAGCAGATTGTACATGGCAAGTACAAATCCGTTTACTGCGCCGAGCACAAGCGTCTGCCAAGAAAAATGGAGCGACGTGCCGGTGAGCAGTGCGATGACGATGGTGACGGCGGTGGTGGACAATCCGTACAGCACGGAGAACACACGGGAGGCACGCTCCGGCCGTCCGGGATAGGAAATGGGAAACCGGCTTGCCGCGAGGGATTGGCAGGTGTAGATTCCGATGGTGAGAAGCAGAAGGAGAAAAGAAAGCATAGCCGCAGATAGAATCCTTTCGGGGTAAATAAAATGCGCCGCATACGGCGGGTCCCGGCACGAATGCGAGCCGCGCCTACAGATACAGTATACCACACCTGTCGGCAAAAAACAAGAGAAACCGGGACAAATGGTCGGTATCCCGACTCCCAAAAGTCAGAACAAAGAACTAACGAATGGAGGTCGGGCGGCTTTTTCGGGGACTTTTTTGCTTTCTCCAAATCAGTGACAAAAATAATCAAAAAAGTTCACGAATTGGGGATGAAATTTAACGCGCGATATGGTATGATACAGGGATATAAGGGAAGTCTTGCCTCTTTGGCGGCCTTTCTCGGAAGGCAGAATAGCATATAATACTATGGTAGCTTTCCGACAGGGCATTCCAAAGCCGCGCGAGCGATGCCTGCCGCGCGAAAACAGCATGACCCATGACCACAAAAATGAAAGACCAGGATAAATGACCCGTATGTAGTGTCACCCACACGGGAGGTGCAGGTTCCTATGAATATTTCACTTGGGGTGGACATTGGCTCCACCACCGCAAAAATTGTTGTGCTGCGCGAGGATACACCCATTTTCTCCCGCTATACGCGCCACTATTCACAGATCCGCGATACCGTCGTTTCCATGCTCGCTGACGCGGCGGAGGAGCTGGCGAAACTGTCGATTCCGGCGGATACGCCCCTTTCCGCAGCCATGTCGGGATCAGCCGGAATGGGACTTGCCGAGGCTGCCGGGATTCCCTTTGTGCAGGAGGTCTGGGCTACCGGACAGGTCGTGCGCAGACTGGAGCCCGATACCGATGTTGTCATTGAGCTGGGCGGAGAGGACGCGAAGATCCTCTTTTTCGGCGATTCTGTGGATGAGCGCATGAACGGCGCGTGCGCGGGTGGAACCGGCGCCTTCATCGATCAGATGGCGACGCTGCTCGATATGACCCCCGATGCGCTGGATGAGGCAAGTCTGCACTGCGAAAAGCTCTACCCCATCGCATCCCGGTGCGGCGTGTTTGCCAAATCGGATGTGCAGCCGCTCCTCAATCAGGGCGCGCGCAAGGAGGATGTGGCAGCAAGCATCTATCAGGCAGTCGTCAACCAGACAATCTCCGGACTGGCGCAGGGACGGCGGATTACGGGCAAGGTCATGTTCCTCGGCGGTCCGCTTTCCTTCTGTCAGGGACTGCGGAACCGCTTTGTCGAAACCCTGTCGCTTGAGGTGGGGAAAACCGCCATCTTCCCCGACTACGCCCGGATTGCCTGCGCGCTCGGCGCCGCTCTCTATGCCCAGACCGTCTCCGACTCCGCCAATTTCACCCTTGCATCCCTGACCCGCGCCATCGAAAATGCGCAGATCCGCGTGACCTCTACCCGCCTGCCGCCGCTTTTCCGGAATCAGGACGAATATGAAGCGTTCGCGGCACGCCATCGCAGGGCGACGGTAAAAATGGTTCCCATGGAGGACTACCGGGACAAAAAGGTCTGGATCGGCATCGACTGCGGTTCCACGACCACAAAGGTGGTTCTTGTCGGTGAGAACAACGTGCTGCTCTATACCTACTACGACTCCAATCACGGCAACCCCCTTGCCGTCGTCCGGGATCAGCTTCTTAAGATCCGCGGGTTTATCGACGCATTCTCCTTCGATCTCATCGGCACCGCCGTCACGGGCTATGGCGAGGATCTCATCAAAACGGCATTCCGCTGCGACCGGGGATACGTGGAAACTCTGGCGCATTTCGAAGCCGCGCAGTTCTTTGAACCGGATGTGGATTTTATCCTCGACATCGGCGGACAGGACATCAAATGCTTCCGGATCAAGGAGCATGCCATCGACAGCATTATGTTAAATGAAGCGTGTTCGTCCGGCTGCGGCTCTTTTCTCGAAACATTCGCCCGTTCTATGGGCTATACGTCGCAGGATTTCGCCAATCTCGGTCTGTTCGCGCCCGCTCCGGTCAATCTCGGCAGCCGCTGCACGGTCTTTATGAATTCGCAGGTCAAGCAGTCCCAGAAGGATGGCGCGAGCGTGGCGGATATTGCGGCGGGATTGTCCGTCAGCGTGGTGAAAAACGCCATCTATAAGGTGATCCGCGCCCATTCCCCGGAGGAGCTGGGCGAGCATATCGTGGTGCAGGGCGGCACGTTCCATAACGACGCCGTGCTGCGCGCCTTTGAAAGGGAGATCGGCAGGGATGTCGTCCGTCCGTCCATTGCGGGACTGATGGGCGCGTTCGGCGCTTCCATCCGGATGAAGCGCGAAATGGCGGATGCGCAATCCACTCTTCTCACCACAGAGGAATTGGAAAATTTCCAGTATACGACCCGTGCCGTCAACTGCAAGGGCTGCACGAACCATTGCCTCCTCACCATCAACCAGTTCGCAAACGGCACGCGCTCCATCTCCGGCAACAAATGCGAAAAGCCGCTCGGCGACGCTAAGGAGAAGGAGAGACAGAAACTCCCGAATCTCTACGCGCAGAAGCGGGAGACCCTCTATAATTTCCCCTCCGATTGCGATGGAAACGCGCGCTTCGGCACGATCGGACTTCCCCTCGCCCTCGGTATGTACGAGCTGTACCCCTTCTGGAACGGATTCTTCACTTCTCTCGGCTTCCGTGTCGTCTGCTCCGGTCCCTCCTCCCGGGCGATCTATGACCTCGGCCATTTCTCCATCCCGTCCGATACGGCGTGCTATCCGGCAAAGATCATGCACGGACACATCGAGAAGCTCCTCCAGATGGGTTGCGACACGATCTTCTATCCGCGGCTGACCTACAATATGGATCCCCATTATAAAGAAGCGGACAACCACTATAACTGCCCCATCGTCGCCTACTACAGCGAGCTGCTGGCGGCAAATATGGATTCCTTAAAGGAAAAGAAATTCCTCTATCCCTATCTCGATATCAACGATACCGATAAACTCACCAGCCAGCTGCGGGAATGCCTGTGCGAGAACGGCTATCCGGTCAGACGCGGCGACGTGAAAAAAGCACTGAAGCGGGCGTTCGAACAGTATAACGCATATATGCAGGGGGTGTGTGACGCGGGCGGAGATGCCATCCGGTACGCCATCCAGAACGATAAGCGGATTCTTGTGCTGGCGGGCAGACCGTACCACATCGACCCGGAAATCTGCCATGGCATCGATACGCTGGTGACCTCCCTGGGCTGCGTTGTGGTGTCGGAGGACGCGATCGCGCCGTTCGCCCCGGACGTACATGATATTCGCGTGCTGAACCAGTGGGTCTACCACAGCCGACTCTACCGTGCGGCAACGCTGGTGGCGCATCCGGAGACGCTCGAGGCGAATCCCCTCTTCCGAGCCGCTCCGAAAATGGATCTCGTCCAGCTTGTCAGCTTCGGCTGCGGCGTGGACGCAATCACCACGGACGAGGTGCGCAGTATCCTCGAAAGGGCACACAAATTCTATACCCAGATCAAAATCGACGAGATCACCAACCTCGGAGCCGTGAAGATCCGCCTGCGCACCCTGCTGGAGGGAACGCAAAACAGCAATTGAACCGCGAGAGGGCGAGGATTGACTATAAAAAGGCGTTCATGCAGCTCAGATCCCTAAAAAAAACAGCCATCCCATACCATTATCAGCCAAAAAAGCGCCCTAACCGCGGTTAGCGCAAATCCTACGAAAGACCACAGCAACCCCCACGTAGCCGCAGAAACAAACAGTCCATCCCACCACCAATGAAAAACGTGCGACCCAATGCCGCACGAAATTTTCTGAAACGCAAGCAATACAAACCCGAACACAAAGCACCCAATCGAAAAATCGAAGTGGCGATAAACAGTCCGCACCGGAATTCAACTACCTATATTGGTATAAACCGCGGCAGCCCAATCAACCCGCCGCAGCGATTCCCCAGGGTTGGAAAGGGGGGAGTCCAGCGAACCACGCTTGCGTGGTTCCGTGGCGAAGGAGGGATTCGCAAATCCCGCCGTCCCCGCTCTATGGTACCCCCGCAAGGAGCAATAAAATCTACAGAAGCGATGAGGTATTCCTCATTGAAGAAGCCCAAACCAAAGATCCAAGCCAAACGTCGATACCTTATACCCCCCAAACAACATAAACAAAAGCAAAATCCCCAAACAAGCCGCCAACCGCATGTCAAAAAAAGCCAACCGCAGGTCCATCACCAATCCGCCGACTGCAAGTCAAAAAACCGACTGTAAATCAAAAGGATACCCAATATGGAACAGAATTACGTAGCGTTTACCCGTGAAATGAAGTACACCTATACCATCCTCATCCCCACCATGCTTCCTCTTCACTTCCGGATCCTCTGCCAGATGTTCAAAAACGACGGCTATAATGCCGTGCTTCTCGACGACCGTGGACCGGAGATCGCGGAGCTGGGGCTGAAATATGTCCATAACGATACGTGCTATCCCGCGCTTCTCGTCATCGGTCAGTTCATGAAGGCTCTCCTCTCCGGACAGTATGATCCGCATAAGGTCGCGCTCCTTCTGTTTCAGACCGGCGGCGGCTGCCGTGCTTCCAATTATATATCTCTGCTCCGGAAGGCGCTGGCAAATGCGGGGATGGCGTATGTGCCGGTCATTCCGATGGGGGTGGCGGGGTACGAAACACATCCCGGCTTCCAGTTGACGGTGGGACAGCTCCATAAATTCCTCTACGCGCTTACCTACGGGGATCTGCTCCTGTCGCTCACCCATCAGATCCGTCCGCGTGAACTCCACCCCGGAGAAGCAGACGCACTGGCAGATCGGTGGACGGATCGGATTGTGACGGAGCTTGACGGCGCACGGCGGATCTCCTACCCGAAAATCCGCCAGAATTACGAACGGATCCTTGCCGATTTTGCCAAGATTCCGGTGGACGAGACGAAAAAACCGCTTCCGGTCGGTGTGGTTGGAGAAATCTACGTAAAATTCTCGCCGCTCGGAAACAACGACCTGGAGGCGTTCCTGACCCGAGAGGGTGCGGAGGTCGTGATGCCCGGTCTGCTCGATTTCTTCTGCTACGTGGCATATAACGGCATTTTTGATGGACAATACTACGGCAGGAGCATTAAGAAAAATCCGCTGCTCTGGAAGCTGGCAGCAAAATTTCTCGTGAAAAAGCAGGCGGATGTGATCAAGGCAGTGAAAAAGCAGGGTATCTTCCGTCCCGCCACGCCGTTCCCGCACGTCGTTGCACTGACGGAGGAAAAGGGCTTTATCGGACACGGCACCAAGATGGGGGAGGGGTGGCTTCTCTGCGCGGAAATGCTGGAACTGGCGGATGCCGGCGTAAAAAATATCGTTTGTACCCAGCCCTTTGGCTGTCTCCCGAACCATGTCTGCGGTAAGGGAATGATGAAGCCGATCAAGGAGAAAATCCCCGGCGTGAATATCGTAGCGATCGATTACGACCCGGGAACAACTGCCGTCAATCAGGAAAACCGTCTGAAGCTGATGCTGGCGCAGGCGCGTCTGGGACAGTAACAGGCAGAAGCACCGCTTTGGCACAGGCGCGTTCTCATGTACCGAAATATCCCATGAGCCCCCAATCACCAAGAA
>CAVIKO010000085.1:0-7760 GCA_963643035.1 bacterium | reverse complement strand
TCCCTAAGAAGGGTGTAGGGCAGAGCCCTCATCCTTCTTAGGCGCCCCCGCGAGGAACAACAATCCCGCACCGATACGGTGCATAGAAAAAGCCGCCCCCGCGAGAGAAAACAATCTCGCACCGATACGGTGCAAAAATAATGCCGCCCCGCGAGGAATCCATAATCCCCCGGACAAAGTCCGAAATAAAACAAAAACCAGCAGCAAAGCTGCATCAAAAGCCCCGAACCAAGTTCGGGAATATAGAGCGCCGGGACAACGTCCCGGGATAACGCCGACCGTCGGTCGGGAAAGGTGCCTTTTATGGAAAATGAAATCACAAAAGACGGAACGCAGATGTCTCCCTACGCCATCGAGATTTGCCATATCAGTAAGTCGTTCGGAACCATCGCTGCCAACCACGATGTGTCGATGAAAATCCGCCGCGGCGAGATCCTGTCGGTGCTGGGCGAAAACGGCAGCGGCAAAACCACGCTTATGAATATGATCGCCGGAATCTATTATCCCGACAGCGGCGAAATCTACGTGAACGGCAGACTCGCGTCCATTCATTCTCCCGGCGACGCGTTCGCCCTCGGCATCGGTATGATCCACCAGCACTTCAAACTCGTCGATGTGTTCACCGCCGCCGAAAATATCGTCCTCGGACTGCCCGGAAAGCTTGATATGCGCGCCGCGAAAACGAAAATCCGCGAAATCTGCGACCGCTACGGCTTCGATATTACCCCCGACCAAAAGGTCTACGATATGTCCGTATCCCAAAAGCAAACCCTGGAGATCGTCAAGGTGCTCTATCGCGGCGCGGATATCCTCATTCTCGACGAACCGACCGCCGTCCTCACCCCCCAGGAAACGGAAAAGCTCTTCGGCGTCATGCGCGAGATGAAGCGGGACGGCAAATCCGTCGTCATCATCACCCATAAGCTCCACGAGGTTCTCTCTGTCTCCGACCGCGTCGCCATCCTCCGAAAAGGCGAGTACATCGATACCGTCGATACCAAGGACGCTACCGAGCTGTCCCTCACCGAAATGATGGTCGGTAAAAAGGTCTCCCTCGATATCGATCGCCCCACGCCGAAAAACCTCACAAAACGGCTCGTGGTCGAAAATCTCTCCTGCTACAATAAAGAGGGCGTGCAGGTGCTGAAAAATATCTCCTTTGATGTGGACGGCGGCGAAATCTTCGGTATCGCGGGCATTTCCGGCTCCGGCCAAAAGGAACTTCTGGAAGCCATCGCCGGACTGCAGCACGTCACCCCCGAATCGAAAATCACCTATTTCGACCCCAAACAGAACGATGCGGCGGAATCCCTCGTCGGCAAATCGCCCCGGAAAATCAAGGAGCTGGGTGTCGCCCTCTCGTTCGTCCCGGAAGACCGGCTCGGCATGGGTCTGGTCGGCTCGATGGGCATGACGGAAAATATGATGCTCAAGTCGTATGAAACGGGCCACTCCTTCTTTACGGAACGGAGTACCCCCCGCGCTCTTGCCGAAAATATCCGGGAGGACCTCGGCGTTGTCACACCCGGTATCAATACCCCCGTCCGGAAGCTCTCCGGCGGCAATGTACAGAAGGTGCTGGTCGGACGCGAAATCTCCGCCTCCCCGACCGTTCTCATGACCGCCTATGCCGTGCGCGGTCTGGATATCAATACGTCGTACACCATCTATCACCTCCTCAATGAGCAGAAGGAAAAGGGCGTCGCTGTCATCTATGTCGGAGAAGATCTGGATGTCCTCGTCGAGCTGTGCGACCGCATCCTCGTTCTCTGCGGCGGCGAAGTCTCCGGCATCGTGGACGGCCGCAGCACCACCAAGGAAGAAGTAGGATTGATGATGGTGAAAAAGCAAGCGTAAGAAGGTCGTTTGTATGGGTTCTCTATTGTAAGAATCGCGAAATTGGTTTTATGAGAAGGGACCCATTCCCCCGGGCTTCACCAATACAGGATGTGCAAACCCATTTTACCCATCGTGCCGGGGGCAAATCATGGGGGTTGACGCAGCACATTGCGTGTTAATCCATAACAAGCGGTACAATCTCAACAAACGCCATCTTTTTTCCATCCGCACAAAAAAAGCCGGACATACATCCGGAAAATCGAAAAACGCGGGACAAGTCCCGCGCTGAAAAGTTGGAAAGGAACGCCTATGAAACAAAGCTCCGCGAGCGGACAGGTCAAAGAACCGCTCATCCGTATGACTAAGCGCGATACCGTGCCTATGTCCCACAAAATCCTCGTGCGCGCCATAGCTATCGCGCTTGCCCTCGTCATCGACGCAATCTTCATCACCGCCGTCGCCGGTCTGAACCCGCTGAAGGTCTACGGCGTGATGTTCATGGCTTCCTTCGGAGGTAAGCTCCGCTTTATGTGGCTCGTCCGTGACCTCGTGACCCTGCTCATCGTCGGCGTTGCCCTCGCCCCCGCTTTCAAAATGCGATTCTGGAATATCGGCGCAGAGGGGCAGATCCTCATGGGAGGCCTTATGTCCGCCTGCTGCATGATCTACTTCGGCAAGGCTATGCCAAACTGGCTCCTACTCCTCGTCATGCTCGTCACCAGCGTTCTCTGCGGTGCGCTCTGGGCGTTTATCCCCGCGTTCTTTAAGGCAAACTGGGGAACGAACGAAACACTGTTCACCCTCATGATGAACTATATCGCCACCTCCATCGTCGCCTGCTGCACCAATATCTTCCGCGGTCAGGCATCCTCCCTCGGCTCTATCAATATGGGCTCCAAGGCGGGCTGGTTCCCCTCCCTTTTCGGCGCACGCTATACCATCAATATCATCGTCGTCATCGTGTTCACTGTGCTTATGTATATCTACCTCAAATATACCAAGCACGGCTACGAGATCTCCGTCGTCGGCGGCAGTGAGAATACCGCCCGCTATGCCGGAATCGATGTGAAAAGGGTCACCATGCGCACCCTCGCACTCTCCGGCGCCATCTGCGGACTTGCCGGATTCCTCATCGTCGCCGGGAAGGATCAGACCATCGCCACCACCTCCGCAGGCGGCAGAGGCTTTACCGCCATCATCGTTGCGTGGCTCGCCAAATTCAATACGTTCTATATGGCTCTCATCTCGTTTTTGCTCGTGTTCCTGTCCCGTGGTGCGGGGGAAATCGCGTCCTCCTATGGACTCAATGACTTCGCGTCCGATGTCATCTCCGGCGTGATCCTCTTCTGTATCCTCGGCAGCGAATTCTTCATCCAGTATCGGCTCGTTTTCCGCGGTCATTCCGCAAACGATAAGGAGGTAGTCGACTAATGCTTCAGAACCTCATCGCATGGATCATCCGCGCCATTCCGTTCGGCACCATCATTATGTACGGCTCCATGGGCGAGACCATCACCGAAAAATCCGGACACCTCAATCTGGGCGTTCCCGGCATCATGTACCTCGGCGGCTTTGCCGGCTTCACCAGCGCGTATTTCTACGAACATAACGCCGTAAATCCCTCCGCCCTCGTCTGCGTACTCCTCTCCCTCGTCTGTGCCTTTCTCGCCGCTATGGTGGGAGGACTCATCTACGCCTTTCTCACCATCACCTTGCGCGCCAATCAGAACGTCACCGGTCTTGCGCTCACTACCTTTGGTATGGGCGTGGCAAACTTCGGCGGCGTGTTCCTCTTAAACGGCGCAAGCTATACGGCGGCTCCTCTCGCGTTCTCCGCGTATTCGACAAAGATCATTCCCGGCTGGGACAAGACCGGCGTGTTCGGCGAAATGTTCCTCTCGTATGGCTTCCTCGTCTACGCCGCGATCCTGCTCGCCGTCGGTATCCACCTCTTCCTCAATAAAACCCGCGTCGGTCTGAATCTGCGCGCCATCGGCGAAAGCCCCGCCACCGCAGACGCCGCCGGAATCCACGTCTCCGTATATAAATATCTCGCCACCTGCATCGGTGCGGGCATCTCCGGAATCGGCGGACTCTATTACGTCCTCGACTATAACCGCGGAATCTGGGCAACAACCGGACAGATTGAGGCTCTCGGCTGGCTGGCTGTCGCGCTCGTCATCTTCACCACCTGGCGGCCGCTGAACGGCATCTGGGGCGCGTACCTCTTCGGTATCCTCTACTGGCTCTACCAGTACCTCCCCAACCTTCTCGGCATCACGATCTCCAACTATTGCATCGACCTTGTGCAGATGATCCCCTACATTGTCACCATCGTCGTGCTGATCGTGGTCAGCCTCCGCAAAAAAAGAGAAAACCAGCCTCCCGCATCCCTCGGCATCGCTTACTACCGGGAGGATCGGTAACAATACAGCCAAGCAGGACATCGAATGGAGTCCTGCTTTGTTTTTTGGGGGAATGGCGAAATGCAGTTTATCAAGCCGGGAGCTTCCTCCATGCAGGCTGTGCAAGCGGGCGCTTCAGGACTCATGTGGATCCATTGCCCTGCAGAAACAGAAAGTCGCCGCACCGTTGAAAATCCCCGTGAGAAATTTTTCAAAACAGTAGCATTCCGTAGGAATCTGTGATATAATATCAAAAAGGAGGTCGAAAATCGGCTTCCATTGCACCATAAAGGAGTACAGAGTATGAAAGATAAACTGAGAGTCGGTATCATCGGTACCGGCGGTATCGCACACGCACATGCCAATGCCTATAAGCAGTTCGAGGACGTGGAAATCGTTGCCGGCGCGGACATCATCCCCGGTAAGGCACGGAAATTCCTCGACGAATTCGGCTGGACGGATGCCGTCGCCTATGAAACGCACGAGGAGCTGTGTGCCAGAGACGACATCGATGCCGTTTCCGTCTGCACCTACAACAGCCAGCACGCCGGCCCCACCATCTGTGCCCTCACCTCCGGTAAGGACGTCCTGCTCGAAAAGCCGATGTGCGTCACCCTCGATGAAGCAAAGGCGATCCGCGCCGTCGAACAGGCGACCGGTCATTTCGTCACCGTCGGGTTCCAGCCGCGCTATGGCGAAAACGTGAAGAAGGTCAAGGAAGTCGTGGAATCCGGCATTCTCGGCAAGATCTACTATGTCGTGGTCGGCGGCGGCCGCGTCAAGGGCATTCCGGGCAGAACCTTCATCGAAAAGGATAAGGCAGCGGTCGGTTGCGTCGGCGATATCGGCTGCTACGGACTCGATTTCGCGCTCAACTCCATCGGCTATCCGAAGCCGCTCACCGTATCCGCCAAGCAGTTTGCATATTTCGGCAAGAATCCGGCAAAGTATGCGGAAGCGAACCGGTTCACCGTGGACGATGATTTCGCCGTTGCTATGATCCGTTGCGAGGGCGACATCGTGATCGACTACCGCGCGTCCTGGGCAATGAACATGGACACCACCGGCGACTCCCTCTTCTTCGGCACAGAAGCGGGTCTGAAGGTCAAGGCACCGGTCGGCTGCTGCTGGGACGGCGCTGCCGGCGATCTCGTGCTGTACAAGGACGATGAGAACGGCAATCAGGTAGCGACCCCGATCCCGGTCGAGGGCAGTAACGTAAAGACGAACATGTTTGAGCAGAAGGTTCGCGCGTTCGTGGATGCCTGCCTCGGCGATCATGTGGCACCGATTCCGACAAGCCAGATCATCTACAACCAGGCGATCATTGACGGTATCATCCGCTCGAGCGCGTGCGGTCACGAGGTGGAAATCCATCTTTAAGAATGCGCTGTGATCAGCGTCCCTTGAGCCTCTGAGATGCTTGCGGGAGGGTTCCCCCTCCCGCTTCTCTTTTATCCGGAGAAAAATACGCCCGCATGCCGGGATAGAAAAGGAGCGGAAGAAATCCGCATTGTCCATGAACATTACGCCGTTTGCCATCGTTGCACAGGCGATTGGCTTTCTTGGGATGTTTTCACATCTCGCCAGCTTCCAGTGCAAAAAAAGACAGGGGATTCTCGGGCTGCAAATCGCCGGGAACACCTTTTACGCCATCCATTTCGGACTTCTCGGTGCGGTGTCCGGATCCGCGATGAACGTCATTGCCCTCGTACGCTGCCTCGTGTTCTATCGGCGCGGCGAACGGAAATGGGCGGATTCCCCCGTGTGGATTCCTGTGTTCCTCGCCGTGATCGCCGGAGCGACCGCCGTGTTCTGGGAGGGTCCGAAATCGCTGCTCACCTTTGCCGGGATGGTCTGCACCACGTTTGCCATGCGCGCCACCACCGCCCGTGCCGTCCGGCTCCTCAATCTGCCGAGCGATCCGCTGTGGCTCATTTACAACGCCATCTCCGGCTCCGTCTCCGGTGTGATCACCGAAATCGGCATCATGTGTTCGATCGTGATCGGCTTCCTGCGCCACGATCGGACGAATCAAACAAAATAGGAGAACGCCTATGTCGTACTGTCTGGATCCTCTGATCCGCAAAATCGAATCCATCGTTGCTTCCCACCATCTTTCCTCCGGCGGCTACGCACGGTGGATCTGGCAAGACGATAACGACCCCCGCCCGCTCGGATTGTCGGAGTATGGGGCCGCCGACGCCATCAACATTCTTTATACAACCGGTTCTCTGCCGCAGTCCCGCGATCCGCTGCGCTTTGAAATGATCGATACGCTGACCTCTCTGCGCCATCCCGACGGCAGCTTCCGCGAGGCGACGCACCACCCGATCCACACAACGGCACACTGTCTGGCGGCTCTCGAAATTCTGGACGCTGTGCCGCAGTCGCCGGAACCGTGTCCGTTTCTCGCTCCCTATCGCACAAAGGAAGGACTGTACGCGCTGTTGGAGGGGCTGCGCTGGCGAACCTCCCCGTGGGACAATTCGCACAGGGGAGCCGGGGTCTATGCCGCGATGCTGCTGACCGGGGCGGCGGATTTCCAGTGGCAGGGCTGGTATTTCGATTGGCTCTGGAACCACACGGATCCCGTCTACGGACTCGGACGCGCCGGCTTTGTCGGGCATCTGCCGGGGGACGGCGGGAATGTCCCGGAGAACGCGCCGATTCTCGGGGACACGTCCCTTTGTCTGCCGGAAGAGTTGCCCAACGCGGACAACGGCGCGGACAGTGCGCCGGTCTGCCACCATCTGTACGGCTGGTTCCACTATATGTTCAATATGGAGCACGCGAAAGTGGCGCACAGGTATCCGGAGCAGATGATTGACACGTGTCTGCGCCTGTGGAATCAGAAAGCCCTGACCCCGTCCTTCTGCCATGAGATCGGCTTCATGGAGATCGACTGGATTTTCGCCATCAACCGTGCGTCCCGGCAGACCGCTCACCGCCGTGACGAGGTCACTGCCGCTCTGCGTGAAATGGCGGCGGACTACTTCCCGTATCTGGAATCGCTTGATCCCGCTGCGGACGAGGGCATGAACGATCTGCACGCTCTGTTCGGCACAGTCTGCGCCATCGCGGAGCTGCAGCGCGCCCTGCCGGGGGAATTTGCATCGACCAGACCGCTTCGGCTGCCCCTCGACCGCCGGCCGTTCATCTGAAGCGGGACTTGTCCCGCGCCCCTATTAGTGTGTGACTTGCAGTCAGCCACTGACCTGCGGTCAACCTACTGACCTGCGGTCAGCTTGGTTTCCATGAGGGATGCCTCATTGCTCCTATGGATTGGATTCTTGCTTTGCAGCACGCTATTTAATTGCACCGGATCGGTGCGGGATTATGCCTTGCGGCGCGTCATTTTGCACCGGATCGGTGCGGGATTCTTGCCTTGCGGCGCACTATTTTTATGCAGCTGTACCGCTGCGGCGGGATTATGCCTTGCGGCGCACCAAAGGACGGGGACGGCGGGATTTGCGAATCCCCCCTTCCCCATCCTCTGGACTCCACCCCATCCCC
>CAVIKO010000084.1:0-7969 GCA_963643035.1 bacterium | reverse complement strand
TGCGTACAGTACCGGCTCGAACACAAATAGCTGTACCTTATTCCGAATTGGCGATGAGCGATCTGCACCGGAATCCAACTACCTATATTGCCACAAGCCGCGGCAGCAATCATGCCCGCCGCAGCGATTTTTCGGGAAAGAGGGGGGGAGTCCAGAGGGTGGGGAGAAAGGGATTCGCAAATCCCGTTCTCCCCGCTCTCTGGTGCGCCGCAAGGCAATCATCCGCACCGATCCGGTGCAATATCAATGTGCCGCAAGGCATAATTCGCACCGATCCGGTGCAATCATAATGCGCGTAGCAAGGCAAAAATCCCGCACCGATAAAGCTGCATAAAAATAGTGCGCCGCAAGGCAAAAATCAAATCCATAGGAGCGATGAGGCATTCCTCATTGAAAAACCAAGCCGACAGAAAATCAAAAACCGGGAAGGATTTTTATAAAATCCTTCCCGGTTCAGTCAGCGTGCTACCTCTTCCATGATGAAAGCCTCAAGGATGTCGCCCACTTGAATGTCCGTGGACTTCTCCAGTCCGATACCACATTCGTATCCGGCGGCTACCTCGCGCACGTCGTCCTTGAAGCGGCGCAGAGACGTGATGTGATCCTCCATGACCACTACGCCGTCGCGCACTACGCGGATCTGGCTGTTTCTCGTGACCTTGCCGTCCTGTACGTAGGAGCCTGCGATGATTCCCACGCCCGGCACCTTGATCGTCTGGCGTACCTCGATGTGTCCCTGCAGCACTTCCCGGAACGTCGGTGCAAGCATACCCTTCATGGCGGCCTTGACCTCTTCGATGCACTCGTAGATGATCCGGTACGTGCGGATGTCTACGCCGAGCCGTTCGCCTGTATCGATTGCGCTCTTGTCCGGACGTACGTTGAAGCCCACAATAATGGCGTTCGATGCCGCCGCGAACTGTACGTCGGATTCTGTGATGCCGCCGACCGATGCGTGAATGACATGTACCTTCACTTCGTCGTTCGTCAGCTTTTCAAGTGAGGACTTGACAGCCTCCGCGGAACCGCCCACGTCCGCCTTGACGATGATGTTCAGCTCCTTTGTACCTTCCTTGATCTGCGCGAACAGATCTTCAAGGCTGACCTTTGCGTTTGCTTTGAAGATTTCGTCCTTTGCTTTGTTCTTCCGCTGATCCGCCAGCTCTCTTGCCATGCGTTCGTCCTCTACGGCGTTCAGCTCGTCGCCTGCCTGTGGAACCTCATCAAGACCGATGATCTCCACCGGAACGGACGGGCCGGCATCGGTGAGCTGCGCACCCTTGTCGTTCGTCATGGCACGGACTCTGCCCACTGCAGTGCCGGCGATCACGATGTCCCCGGCGTGGAGCGTGCCGTTCTGCACCAGCACCGTTGCCACCGGTCCGCGTCCCTTGTCGAGCTTCGCCTCAATGACGATGCCCTTGGCACGTCTGGTCGGATCGGCTTTCAGCTCCTTCATCTCGGCGACAAGGAGAACCGCTTCGAGAAGATCGTCGATGCCCTGCTTTGTTACCGCGGATACCGGAATGCACATTACATCGCCGCCCCATTCCTCGGGTACGAGGTCGTATTTGGTCAGTTCGTTTTTGATCTGCTCCGGGTTGGCGGTCGGTTTGTCCATCTTGTTGATCGCCACGATGATGTCAACCCCAGCCGCCTTGGCGTGGTTGATCGCTTCGATGGTCTGCGGCATGATACCGTCGTCCGCAGCGACCACGAGAATGGCGATGTCGGTTGCCTGCGCGCCGCGCGCACGCATTGCCGTAAACGCTTCATGACCGGGCGTGTCGAGGAAGGTGATGTCGTGGTCGTTGATGTGTACGCGGTACGCACCGATGTGCTGGGTGATACCACCCGCTTCACCCGCCGTGACATTGGCATGGCGGATTGCGTCGAGAATGGAGGTCTTGCCGTGGTCAACGTGACCCATGACGCATACGACGGGCGCGCGTTCCACCATGCTGCCCTCGCCGGATTCCTCCTCGCCGAACAGCTTATCCTCAATCGAGACCTTGACCTCGCGCGTAACCTGTGCGCCCATTTCATCGGCGACGAGGTAGGCAGTGTCATAGTCGATGACCTGATTGACGGTGACCATCATGCCCATGAGCATCAGCTTCTTTACGACCTCGGCGGCCGTGACCTTTAGACGGGAGGCAAGCTCGGAAACCTGAATCTCGTCGCCGAGGGTGATCTTGAGCTGCTTTTTGACTTCTTTTCCCGGATTGGCGCGGCGCATCTTGTCCATGGCAAGCCGTTCCTTGTCGGCTTTTCTGCCATTGCCGTGGCTGTCGGGACGATTGTTCTGCTTTTTCAGCTTCTGCTTGTTCGTCTGCTGATCGTTTTCGATTCCGGTGCCGAAATTCTCAAGCCGCTCGTCGTACTTGGATAAGTCGACGGAGGTGGTGCGGGTGTCGATGACGCGGACGTTGCCGGTGCGCTTTTTTTCGACACCGGTTTCGATTTTCGGCTTGGGCTGCGGCGGGATGGGCATACGATCGTTGCCGGAATCCTTATCCTTGCCGCCGCCGAAGCGATCCTTGCTGCCGAAGCCGCTGCCGGGTCTGTTCTGAGAACGAGCGCCGTTGCCGCCGTTCTGGGAGCGATTTCCAAAACCGTTCTGTCCGTTCTGCGAGCCGCCGTTTTGGAAACGATTGCCGAAGCTGCCCTGTCCATTCTGCGAGCCGCCGTTCTGGGAACGGTTGCCGAAGCTGCTCTGTCCATTCTGCGAGCCGCCGTTCTGGGAACGGTTGCCGAAGCTGCTCTGTCCGCTCTGCGAGCCGCCGTTCTGGGAGCGGTTGCCAAAGCTGCCCTGTCCGCTCTGCGAGCCGCCGTTCTGGGAGCGGTTGCCAAAGCCGCTCTGTCCCTGGGGTCTGCCGCCCTGACCGTTTTGTGTACGATCCGTCTGCGTTCTCTGCCCCTGATTCGATGTGCGATCGCCCTGCGGCTTATCTCCGGCAGAATGCTCCGTCGGTGTCTTTTTGATATTGTTCTGATTGTTGTTTTGTGCCATACGCTGTCCCGACGAGCCTGTCGTCCTCTCCGGTTCTTTATTTTCCTGTTCCGCTTTTGCTTTCGCTTCTGCTTCCGCTTGGGCTTTTGCTTCCGCTTCTGCCTTTGCTTTTGCTTCTGCTTCCGCTTTTGCTTTTGCTTCTGCTTCTGCCTTTGCTTTTGCTTCTGCTTCTGCTTGGGCTTTCGCTTCCGCTTCTGCCTTTGCTTTTGCTTCTGCTTCCGCTTTGGCTTTCGCCTCCGCTTCCGCTTTGGCTTTCGCCTCCGCTTCCGCCTTTGCCTTTGCTTCTGCCTCTGCTTTTTCCTGGGCGGCTTGTTTTTTGCCTTCGGACTCCGGCAGCGTGATGCTGGTTTTTCCGCTCATATAGCCGTCGATGTCGTGGATCTGATTCTGCTTCGTCAGATGCTCAAACAGAAGGTTGCATTCCTCCGTTTCGAGTGTACCGGAGGTGTTTTTCCCGGCGATACCCACCGTATCCAGGGTGGTGAGAAGCTCCTTTGTTTTGGTATCGAGATCCTTCGCCAACTGGTTGATTTTGCGTCCCGGCGTCGGCTTTATTGCCATTGTCCATCATCCTTTCTATCGCTTACATCCTGTGTCAATCGTTTCGTATCTTCTTCTATTCCTGTTGCTGTTGTTGTTGCCGCTTCTGTGGTATCGGGCGGCGGGGCATCGTCCGATGCCCGCAGAGCCTTGATGAGAGCCGCCGTGGGCCCCTTTCCGTTTGCAAGACCGACAGCGGCGGCGGGGGAGACGTAGCCGAGGAGGTGCGCCAGCTCTTCACTGGACCACGTGGTTTTGCATACAGGTACGCCGTAGGTATTCGCCTTATCGGTGTACTGTTTTTCGCTCCGTGCGGAAATATCCGCAGAAAGCAGCACTGCTGCCGGTTTCTTGGGGGAGCGGATCGCCGCCAAGAGGGTATCGCCGCCGCGGATCACGCCTCCGGCTCTGCGGCATAGCCCGAGGTATCGACCGAGCGCGGTTTGGTTGGCAATTTTGTCCAAGGTGCGCCTTCCTCCTTGCTTCTTTGTGATGGGTGTATTGTGTATCGTTATCGTATATGTGCGTCACTGCTCCTTTACGGGGCTGTCCTCCTGCGGTGTGCATTTCTCAAGTTCCCGTGCGAGTGCGTCGTAGATCTCCTCGGAGATCTCGGCATCGAGCGCAGTGTGGAGCCGTCCGGTTTTGCGCGCCTTGGCGAGGCAGGCGGGGTTTATACAAAGATATGCGCCTCTGCCGGATCTTTTGCCGGTGGGATCGAGGAATACTCTCCGTTCCGGCGCGGGTTCGCCGTCCTTCGGCTCCGGGATCCGCACCACGCGGATCAGTTCTTTCTTTGGAAACGTCCCGCCGCAGCCAACGCACCGTCTCTCGGGTCGTTTCTTCTCCTGCAAATTCTTACTTTGTTTCGGTTTTGTTTGTGCCATAGTTTCGCCTATCTATATATGAATGGGGGAAATGAAAACGGGGAAATGTAGGATACCGCTTCCGCCCTTCCGCTTCCGTTATTCCGCCGCCTTAATGCCGCGAATATCGATTTTGCATCCGGTGAGCTTGGCGGCCAGGCGGACGTTCTGTCCCTCCTTGCCGATTGCCAGAGAGAGCTGATCGCCGGAGACGATGGCTTTTGCGCTCCGTTCGCCGTCGAATTCGACCTCCAGAACGGCAGCGGGGGAGAGGGCGGCAGCGATATAGGTTTCGGGGGTGTCGGAGTAGGCGATGACATCGATTTTTTCGCCGCGCAGTTCCTCTACGATGGTGTTGATGCGCATACCGCGGTTGCCGATGCAAGCACCGACGGCATCCACTTCGGGATCGCGGGACATAACGGCGATTTTGGAACGGGAGCCGGCTTCTCTGGCGATGCCCTTAATGAGGACGATACCGTCGGCGATTTCGGGAATATCGGCTTCAAACATGCGCTTAAGCATATTGGGGTGGATACGGGAGAGGGTGACGAGGGGACCCGTCTCCTCGATATCGCGTTTGACCTCACTGACAAAGACGCGGATGCGGTCGCCGACATGGAGATTATCGTTCGGCAGCTGTTCCGCACGGGAGAGCCATGCGGTGCTGGTGCCGGTATCGACCTCCACGTCGCCGGTGGAATCGTCTCGTTTGGTGACGATGGCGGAGATGACCTCTTCCTTTTTCTTTTCATATTCGCGGACGATATTGGTTTTTTCCGCTTCTCTCACCGCCTGGACGATGACCTGCTTGGCGGCTCCGGCACTGATTCTGCCGAAGGAAGAGGTTTTGACCTCGTCCTCCACAACATCGCCGACGGCATAACTTTTACGGATTTTATGGGCGTCCTCAAGGGAAATTTCACCGCGCTCGTCCGTGACCTCTTCCACGACGTTGCGGATGCGGTAGACCTTCATATCCTTTTTCGTGGGATCGATCGCCACGCGTACCGACGACGAGCCGTATTCCTTCTTATACGCGGACTGCATGGCGGCTTCCAATTTTTCGATCATATACGGGACAGGGATTCCTTTTGTTTTCTCTAAAAGCTCCAAAGCTTCAAAAAGCTCTGCATTCATGATTTTATGTATGTCCTTTCAAGTATTGTTACGTGGGGGAGGGGATGCGGGGGGGACGCGGCTTCTTGCAGGAAGCCGTGCAAGAACTTTTATGAAGGGGGGGATGGATTTCGTTTGTGCAAGTCCGACTGTACACCAATATTGTTCCGTCCATGTCATCAGGAGACTGTTTGCGAACGGTTCCGTGGACGGATCTGCCTTTTACGGGGAGCGATTGTGATCGCTCGTGTATTGGGTAATGGCAGGATACTGCAAGCCATCCCGATTTTGTATTATTCTGCTTCTGTATCCGTTTCCGCCGTTTCTGCTTTTTCCTGCTTATCGTTTGCCCAATCGTACCAGGTATCGATTTTGGAGATGGATTTTTTCGGCAGGGTAACGGTGGATTCGCCGAGGTCAAGGGTCACATCGCCGTTATCGTCGCGGGAGACGAGGATGCCCTCATAGATACGCGTGCCGTTGACGGGGGTATAGAGTCTGGCGGTGACGCGCTGACCGAGAAATCTTGCAAAATGGGCGGGTCTGGTGAGGGTGCGTTCAACGCCGGGGGAGGAGACGGAGAGAATATATGCGTCCTCGATGGGATCGTTTTCATCGAGCAGCTCGCTCATCCGATTGGACACAGCCTCACAGTCCTCAATCCCGATACCGCCCGCCTTTTCGGAGTCGATCACGATATGGAGTACGAGATCTGCGCCCTCCTTGGAAAAATCGACGTCCCAGAGAATATAGCCAAGTTCCGCGGCAACGGGGGAAGCGAGATCCCATACCACATCGGCGACGGAGCGTTTTTTTGGACTATGTGGGGTAATGTTCTGATTCATGACTGCCTTTCTGTCTGCAACAATAAGAGAGTGGAAGCGTTATCCGCGCAGCCACTCTCATCCTTCATACTATTCAAACTATAGTATACCATACTATAGCTATAGTATACCACATTTTTCCGGGAAATGCAATAGGAAAGCCGCAAATTCTTCCGGGATTTTTTCTGCCTTTTCCTCAGTGAAAAAACGGAAAAAAAGCAGAATTTGCGTTGGCGGCGACAGGAAAATATGGTATACTTATAGGTGAATACGAAAAGCTTGGGAGGGAAGAGGATGGACTGCACGATTTTGACAAAGGACTGGCGCGGCTACGGGAGGTTCCGCCATTACTGCGACGACGCGCCGTGCGCAATCACGATGCAGGGCAGGGTGGACGTGACGGAGCTATACTGCGCTGTACACGGGAGGCTGTCCTTTACGGGAGCGATACTCTACTGCGCAGCGTACATCGCGAACAACCGTGACGAGTTCCGGCTGACTGCCACCAGAGAGGGAGAGCCTGCCCTATGGGAAGAGATTCACCCCGCATATTCGGTGTTTCACGAGGATGACGAGACGTGTACTGCCACGTACACCCGGTATACGGCGGATCCCTCCGCTTTTATCCGCCGTTACGAGGAGGATGCCGCCCGCGCCGGCAAGCTTCGTGTGGATGCGGTTCCGATGCCGCGGAACACTTTTTACGCGACGGTTTTGCCGTGGTACGACTATGACACGGTGGGACTGCAATACGGCGCGGGAGCGGAGATCCCGCTTGCCCCGTTGATTGTATTCGGCAGGTTTCGTCATGTCGCCGAGGGGATCGAATTGCCGGTGACGCTGTCGATCCACCATGCTGCTGCCGACGGGTATCAGGCGAGCCGGTTTTTCAGCGACCTTGGCAAGGTCGCGGCAGGCGTCGCGAAGCGGCTCTGACGCGGGACATTGTCCCGCGGCCCCATATTTTGACTTGCAGTTCTGTATATCTCAGGTCTTTTTATGATTTTTCGAGGTCATTACAGGCAGTTTCGTCTGATCCCGCAAACCCAGGCACCACAAGGCTTTGCGGACATGACGGCCTGAAAAAGCCAAAAGAAAATACAAAACGGCAGAGTTCAAATACGATGCCGCCAATGCTCTTCTTGCGTACTTTTCTTGCGTTTAGGAAAGAAAAGACGCAAGAAAAAAGACGAAGAATTACCCCTTTCGGACCGATTAAATGAAAGGGCTCTTCAAAATGAGATACAGCAAGAAAGAATTCGAAAAATATCCCGAAATCATGAACAAGGAACAGCTGCGAAAGGCATGCCATATCAGCAAACGCACCGCCCTGTTTCTTCTGCAATTCAATCTGATTCCGCATACCAGCTCAGGGAAAAAGACTCGCTGCTACGCCATCAAGAAAAGCGATGTAATCGCATTTATGAACGACCGGGAGATAAATCCCGAACGATACATAGCACCGGACAACTGGTACAGATCCGACGGCAGCAGCCCGAGGCCGTACAATATCAGAATCACGCCGCCGCTGCCGAAGGACAAACGGCTTGTGCGCAAATATTATGAGTGCAAGCTTGAACCTTTTCCTGAGGTGGTTGATGTTGCGT
>CAVIKO010000083.1:5696-8256 GCA_963643035.1 bacterium | reverse complement strand
CGTCATACCGGCAACAATGGTATCTGTATCGCCTGAATCCGTGTCGAGCATGGACAGTGCCGCGTATCCCTCGCCGATATTGCGGGATGGAATCACGCGCACATCCGAATCGGTATACAGCCTTGCCGCCTGTCTCGCAGTCAAAAGAATATTGCTGTTGTTGGGCAGGACAAAGACAGTATCGGCTCCGGCGCGTGCAAAAGCGGCAAGCATATCCTCCGCGGACGGATTGTTCGATTGACCGCCGTCGATGATTTCATCCGCACCGCATTCCCGGAACCAACTCTGAATCCCGTTTCCGGACGCCACCGCGACCACGGCGTATGGCTTGCATTTTTTCTCCGGAGTTGCGGCAGACGCTTCTTCTTTTGCAACCTTATTGTTGTGCTGCAGCGCCATATTTTCGATTTTGACCTGCAAAAATTCCCCGTACTGCTGACAGAATGCAAGAATATCGGACGGCGTTTTCGTATGGATATGAATCTTCACGATATTCCCGGTGCGAAAAGCGACAAGACTCTCTCCCATTGTCTCCAAATGTGCGATCAAATCCTCCACGGAAAACCGCGCAAGGTCGACCTTACACCGCTGCAATTGGAGAAGCAATTCTGTACAATACCCGAAATCGAGTATGCTGTCCTCATTGAAGAGAGAAAAATCGAGTGAAGCAGCATGCGAATCGTGATGGAAGAGGGCGGAATCTGTATCTTCATCCGCCATCTCGCCGCGCAGACACCGGAGCATACCGTCCATGATGCAGATCAGTCCCGCGCCTCCGGAATCGACCACACCCGCCTTTTTCAAAACCGGCAGCATTTCGGGCGTTTTCTTGAGCGTTTCCTTTGCTTTTTCAATAAAAGCCTCCAGCAAGGCTTCCACAGATGGATAGGTATTTTCCAATACCGCCTCACTTGCTTCACGCATGACTGTCAACATCGTTCCCTCTGTAGGCTCAATCACGGCACGGTATGCATACTGTACACCCTTCTGCATTGCGAGAGAGAATTCCGCCGGGGTAGCCGCCTCTGTTTCGGACAGTCCACTACACAGTCCCGCGAAAAACTGCGACAGAATCACACCGGAATTACCTCGTGCGCCGAGCAACATTTTATCCGCGATCGCCTGCGCGGCCGCAGACAGCTCTGTATGCGATTCTGCCGCGCTCTTCGCGCCCGACTCGATGGTGAGCAGCATATTGTCGCCGGTATCACCGTCCGGAATCGGGAATACGTTCAGATCATTGATTTCCTTGGCGTGCCGCTTCAGGTTGACGGCTCCCGCCGCCACCATGTCCGCAAACTGCGCACCGCTCATCTGTTTCACCATTTTGCGTATCTCCTACCCAAGTCTTCTCTACTCACGCTTTCATTTCGTATGTGACTGTTTTTCCAAACGCAAACGCGCCAATGGCGTCCGGACCGATGGATGCGCCGATGATAGGCCCGATGTACCACACCCGCACATCCTGGCACGGGATCTCGCTCTTTATACTATCAACAAGCGTCCGTACCTCCTCCGGCGCACAATCCGCGTGTACGACATAGATCGTCTGCTTTTCAGGTTCGACAATATTTTCCTTTAGCAAGGAAACGATTTCCCGGAAGGATGCCTGTCTGCCCTTGACCTTTTTGATCGGGGTCTGCACACCGTTCGCATCGGAGATGAGAATCGGTTTGACTCCCATGAGATTGCCGAAAAATGCTGAGGACGCCGACACTCTGCCTGCGCGCTTCAGATATTCAAGCGTATGGACGGTAATGTACTGTAGTACATTCTTGCGAATTCCGATGATGTATTCCGCCACCTCCGCCGCCGATTTGCCTGTCTGAGCATAACGAGCCGCTTCCAGTGCGAGAATTCCCTCGCCATAGGAGGCGTTCATGGAATCAATACAATAGATTTTACCGTCCGGATAGGTTTCCGTGAGCTTCTGCGCCACCACAGTTCCGGTGTTGACGGAGCCGGACTGCTTGGAGGAGCAAGCGATATACACAATATCATAGCCTGCAGAGAGGTATTTCTCAAACACGCGCTGAAACTCCTCAGGCGGCACTTGTGTGGTGGTGATCCGATTGCCCGCGCGGATGGTATCAAAGAAAGCATGAACCTCCTCAGACGACCAGGTTAAACGGGCCGGTGTGCTTTTCCCATCGAGCAGTGTCGTCATCTGAGCGTAATCGATGGCATATTCTTCCATCAGTGCCGGATTCAGATCCGAGCAGGAATCGGTGATGATCTTTACGTTTCGCATGATTTTCTTTCACGGAGGTGCTTATTCCTCATCGTGCCTTTCTTTCGTGATAGAATCTTTTACCCCATCCGGATCGTCGTCTCCAAACAGCTCCATTTCCCGGAATTTCGCTACGATAGACCGAAGCTTCTGTCGCTGCGCCGTATTCAGCTTTTCAATCGCCTGCACGAGCTGCTTCTCGCTCAATGTCTCAAGCTTGCTGTTTTTCATGGTATCAAAGTGCATATTCGGATATATCCGCACCACCCGTCCGGTCGGGTACCACTTATCTAAAAACCTGCCGAAAGCCTTCTGGGACAGCTTTTCCGG
>CAVIKO010000083.1:0-5686 GCA_963643035.1 bacterium | reverse complement strand
CGGCGCATCCGTTCGCGGTTGATCACCACGGCGGAAAGGAGGGTATCCAGTGTGAAGAACACCACACCGACCCATGTCAAAACGATTCCTATCGACAGCGGTACACGCGCGATCAGGCGGAATAGAGGCGGATATACATCATGCACCCAGACGAGTGCGAGGATTCCCCAGAAAAAGCAATACAGCAGATTGATCCTGACATGAAGATTGAGCGGAAAATGAGAGTAATTCCAAGAAATGGTACCGACGATCTTTTCCTGCACAACGCTGCACACATATTCGTACACGCCGCCAAGCACTGTCCCACAGGCGAAAATCCAGAGATCCCTTGCCTCGCGGAGCGGGTAGAGTACGACGGTCATCATCACCGCGCCGAAGCCGTACACGAGATTAAACGGTCCGATCACCAGTCCCTTGCGGCTTTCGATTTTGTGATAGCGGAGCATACACCACAGAGTCTCGATCACAACACCTAGAAAGCAACCGACAAAAAACACGCCGTAGAGGATGTAAATCCAATTCGGATCCGTAAAAATACCGTTTTTTCCCATAGCTCCTGTTTCCCCGTAGATAGTATAATACTGTATTGTGCCTTACTGCGCATCCAGGATCGCCATGAATTCGTCCCCTGTAATCGTCTCTTTTTCATAGAGATGCGCGGCAAGGGCGTCCAGCTTGGCGCGGTTTTCATTCAAAATCGCGACTGCTTTTTCATATTCTCGCTTAACCTCCGCCACGACCAACTTGTCGATCTCGGTCTGCGTTTCCGCAGAACAGGTGAGAGACGCATCGCCGCCCAGATACTGGTTCGTAATCGTTTCCATTGCGACCATTCCAAATGCATCGCTCATACCATAACGGGTGATCATGGCGCGCGCCATCCGGGTTGCCTGTTCAATGTCATTGGACGCGCCTGTGGTGATGGAGCCGAACACAACCGCTTCCGCGGCTCGTCCGCCCGTATAGGTACAGATTTTCGCTTCCATTTCTTCTTTAGTCATGAGATAATGGTTGCCTTCATCGACCTGCATCGTATAGCCGAGTGCGCCGGAGGTTCGCGGAACGATTGTTATCTTCTGCACCGGAGCTGTACCGTTCTGCTTGGCAGCTACCAGTGCGTGACCGATCTCGTGATAAGCGACAATCTTCTTCTCCGTATCGGTAAGGATCGCGTTTTTCTTCTGATAGCCAGCAATAACGACCTCGATGCTTTCCTCCAGATCTGCCTCTGTTGCCTGACTTCTGCCGTCCCGTACCGCACGCAGTGCCGCTTCATTTACAATATTGGCAAGCTCAGCACCGGACGCACCAGACGCCATACGCGCAATATGGGTGAAATCAACGTTCGGATCGACCTTAATCTTCTTTGCGTGTACCCGCAGAATCGCTTCTCTACCCACGAGGTCCGGCAGTTCTACCGGGACTCTGCGGTCAAAACGCCCTGGGCGAGTGAGAGCAGGGTCAAGCGTTTCGGGACGGTTTGTCGCTGCCAAAATGATAACACCTGTATTTCCTTCAAATCCATCCATTTCGGTCAACAACTGATTTAAGGTCTGTTCTCTCTCATCGTTGCCACCGAGCCTTCCATCGCGTTTCTGACCGATGGCGTCGATCTCGTCGATGAATACGATACACGGTGCCTTTTCCTTTGCCTGCCGGAAGAGATCGCGTACCTTGGACGCCCCCATACCGACAAACATTTCCACGAACTCCGAACCAGATATGGAGAAAAACGGAACATTCGCTTCTCCCGCAACGGCTTTGGCAAGCATCGTTTTACCGGTACCGGGAGGTCCTACAAGGAGCAGACCCTTGGGCATGGCGGCACCGATGGCGGTATATTTTTGCGGATTGTGCAGATAATCCACGATTTCGGCAAGGTTTTCTTTTGCTTCATCCTCTCCCGCGACATCAGAGAATTTGATCCCGTCGGAGGATTTCACGTATACTTTGGCGTTCGATTTTCCTAGGTTGAACATCATGGAATTGCCGCCGCTCTTTTTCATGATCTGCGCCATCATAAACTGTCCGAGAGCGTAGAAAATAATGACCGGTAAAACCCAGCTCAAAAGAAAGCTGATGATCGGCGAGGTTTCCTCCACGATCTCTCCGGAAAATATCGCGCCATGCGTGTGAAGCCGTTCGATCAATCCGGGATCGTTCAGCACACCGGTTTTGTATACAGTATCCTCTGCCTTGTTTGTGAATAGGATCTGGTTATCCTCCACCTCGACCTTGCCAATATCGTCATTCTCCGTCATGGTCATGAAGGTGCCGTAATCCACCTCCTTGATTTGACGCGACATAAGCCTTGGCATCGCAATCAGATTGAAAAGGAACATGACAGCAAGGACAATAGTATAATAGAATATCAAGGGTTTTCTTGGCTTTTTAACTTCGTTCATACAGACGCTTCGCGCGAGAAAGCTTCTTTCCGCACATGGAACCTCCTCTACAAAAAATCACTGTTTTGGGAGTATATCTCTGTTTCCATTGTCTGACACCATTGTTTCGGACGAATTTAGTATACCAGAGAAATCTAAACTGAAACGAAACTTTTTCTTCAGATATAAGAAAAAGCGTGAAAAATCACGCCTTTCCTCGATTGTTACCAGCCGAACTCTTCGTAATGCGGTTCAATCACGGTATTGTTGTAGTTGCTGCCACCCGGGAAATTCGCACTCTTCAGGATACCCGGTGTCTTGCCGTGATTGAGCATCGTTTCCACAGCGACCGTTGTCATGCTCCAGAGCAGGATGTCGCAGGCAATCCCGCTGGCAGCCGCGTAATGCGCCTCAATGCCGGGAACCTCCATCATAGCCTCCGCAGCCGGTGCGCAGTTGTCCATTGCGATATCGACCATTTCGTAAAGCCGTTTGCCCGACGGATGGACAGGATCAACGCTTGTGGTGTATTCCATCGAGGTGAACGCGATTACCTTGATACCCATCTTCTTCGCCTCGTATGCCAAATCCACCGCGGAGACGGTACGACCGGACACAGAGGACACCATCAACACATCACCCGGACGCATTTTGGACATTTTCAGCGCGTATGCCGCCATGCCCCACAGACTCTGATCGATGTCGGAACGGTCACGGTTTCTGCCCTCTCGTTCAACGTTCATGCCCCAAGAAAAGTGTTTGTAGAAGATCGGACCACCACCACGGTAAATCACATCGTTTTCGATGGAGTGGCAGATTCCGGAGAGATAGATGTTGCCGCCGTTTTCTACGGATTCCGCAATCATTTCCCCTGCCTTGATGATGTTGTCCCGCTGGGTGGTACGCACCTTGTCGATTAACTTGTCTAAAGTTTCGTAGTATTTGTCAAGAAGCATATTTCCTCCTCTGGCGGCGCTCCGTACCGGAATCCGCCGCATTCTGTATAGATTTTCATGTAAAAACGCTGCATAAATCGAATTTTACGCTTAAAAAGCACAATATATGGTTTTTTAACGTAAAAACCATCTTTAACACAGCGGCTTTGTAAGATCAGTGACCCATGTAGAAGATGTGATCCTTATATTTCGCGAGCATTTTCTGGTTGTGCTCATCGCCGCCGGGGATATTTGCGGACAGGAATACAGGAGGCGTGATCCCGCGCTCACATAAGATTTCCACCGTACGCGCCACTACTGCGTTGAGCATGGCTGCTCCGATGGCAGTAGAAGTGGGGGCGACCTTCTCCGGCACCCCCTCTACGTGGATGGACGCATCGCCCACACAGCCGCAGTTATCCAGTACAATGTCCGCTGTATCCATCAGCAACTTGCCTGACGGATGGCGTGACGGGATCTCTTTTCCTGCCGCCACAGAGGTAAGTGCAATCACACGCGCGCCCTTTTCTTTGCATCGCAGCGCGAAATCAACCGTCACAGTGTTTCTGCCTGATACGGAGTGGATAATCACCACATCCCCCTCCCCAATGGGTTGATGGTCGACAATCACCCGTCCGTATTCCGGCAGCCGTTCCATCTGACTGGTCATAGTCGCCGGATCAATGTCGAGGCACAGCCCAGGTGCACGTACCGGATTGATTGTCATCATGCCGCCCGTTCGATAGTACAACTCCAGCGCAAGAAGTCCCGCATGGCTGCATCCAAACGTAAAGATATTGTGTCCGTTTGCCGTTGCGTCTGCAAGCAGCTCCGCCGACGCTTCCAGATTTGCGCTCTGTGTCTCCCGTACCGTCTCCAGCACCCTTGTAAAATTTTCAAAATATGCGTCAATCGCACTCATATTTTCGATTCCTTTCGTCAAGACATTCCTCAGTGCAGTTTTTTTGTAAGATCGCCCGCGCTTCTTCCCGGCTCATACCGGCAGACAGTGCTTTTTGCATCATGCCGGCGGTCACATGTTCAAACCACGGTCGGTTCACGGTAAGCTGTGGATAGACCTCGTGCAGCGTTTTTTCAAATGCGCGCTTCATCATAGGATGGCTCTTCCACGCGCCGCCGCACAGGGTGACGATGTCATGCGTCCACACCGGATCCTGTTCCAACAGAGAGAGCATCTGCTTGGCAAGTACATCCCCGGCAGCCCGGAAGATCTCTAGCGCGACCGCGTCTCCGGTATAAGCGGCTTCTGTAATCAGCGGAACAAGCGATGCTGCCAGAGCATATGGCGTATTGGTGTCATGAAATGCACTTACGACATCATAAATCTCGCCGTGTGCATCAAATTTTTCCAGAATCGCATCGGTCAGACTGGTTTTTTCGCCCCAACCGTTGACCGCTCTTCCAACCGCACGGATCGCTTGCAATCCCATCCACGCACCGCTGCCCTGATCGCCGAGAATCGGTCCCAATCCACCGACAACGTTACAACCGTCCTCATGTATATTGAATACATCCGATCCTGTTCCGGACAGTGCCAGCAACCCTGTGTGGTATCCGGCACCTGCAAGAAGTCCCGCGCACGCCTCACCAAGAAAAATGAGGTTTTGATACCGTACACGTTTGTTGAGACATTCCCGCAGGATACGCCTGTCACCTACGAAAACCGCGTAAATGCTGCCAACTTCTCGAACATGCTCCGGCAGCAGCGCGTTCAGGCAATTGGAGACACTGATCACCGCCGCTTCCCTGCCGTTCTGTGTATAGTTGACACCGCTTGTGCGGGCTCTTTGAACAACTCGGAACTGCTCATCGAACAAAATCGCGCTCAGCTTGGTTCCGCCGCCATCCAATGTAATATCAAGCATCCGCTCACTCCTTTTTCAAAGAATACACTGAATCCGTAGATTCCTTGCAGAAACTGCCTGAAATCAATGCTTTTCTGCATCTTCACTTTTGCATTATAGCATATCTGTTTCTCAATTGCAATGGCAAGTTGAGAAAAATGGACAAATTTTCTAAAAAAAGAACGGTTCACCGCGCATTTTGCGGCAGACCGTTCTTTCATTTTCATAGATACCGGGAAATGTGTGGGAAGCGCTCTCTTTTGCGGTACATGGTATCCATACAGATGCCTGAGAGAAGTCCGGACAGGACACCGAGTACCGTGCCTGCGATCACATCCGTAGGATAATGAGCAAGGAGATAGCAGCGAGACACAGACAACGCACAGACATAAAGCCACAGCCAAGCGTATTTCGGATTTTTTGTAATCCACAACGCCACCGTAACACCTGCTGCCGCTGCCATCACGTGACCGGACGGAAACGAAAATCCGCTCTCCGGTAA
>CAVIKO010000082.1:0-8295 GCA_963643035.1 bacterium | reverse complement strand
GTTACGGATACCTTGGCACGGCATGGCGCTGAGGTGTATCGCTATTTTCGCAGTCAACAGTTCCCTTTTCTGCAGTTTATTCCGCAGGTTCCGGATTTCGATACCGAAGGAAAAAACACCCTAACAGCGGCACATTACGGACAGTTTCTGAACACAACATTCCAATATTATTACGAGGATTTCCGGCGTGGTCAATATCGCAGTGTGCGTTTGTTTGATAATTTTGTGCGATTGGCTGCCGGAAAAATGCCGGAATGTTGCGGTATGGACGGACAATGCCATGTGAATCTGGTGGTAGAAGCAGATGGAAGTGTATATCCATGTGACTTTTACGTACTCGACAAATGGCGTATGGGCAATCTCCGCATGGATCCGATAGAAGCACTTCTCCAAAGCGACACAGCACACGCATTTCTACTATCCGGCGGAACAATCCCTGAAAAATGCCGTTCCTGTTCCTATGTAGCACTTTGTCGAGGCGGCTGCAGACGGCATAGAGAACCGGATTTTATCACAAACCGATATTGTGAGGCGTATCGGACATTTTTCGCGCAGAATGGTGCAAAACTCTACGAGATGGCGCACCTGTGTTTCCGATAAATGGTATGGAACGAAATCCTTATCAGAAATACCTATCGGTTAAAAAAGCACGGATATTTTTCCATTCTCATCAAACGAAAACGAGAGAACAGTGCGAAAATCGTCGTTTTTGGGGTATTTGCATACGAAAATTCCCGAAAATTCACAAATAGCTATTGAAATGACACATCAGCTATGATATACTATTTTTGAAAAAAGGATACGCGAAAAACGCATCCGGAATACCTAAATACGACAGAGGAGAAGTTATATGGAAAAGTATATCATTACCATTGCCAGACAGTATGGCAGTGGTGGACGTGAAATCGGAAAAAAGCTGTCGGAGGTGACCGGATTCCGTTTTTACGATAAAGATCTCATCACCATAGCGGCTCAGAAAAGCGGTCTAAGTCAGGCTGTACTGGATACGGCAGATGAAAAGGCAGCAAACAGTCTGCTCTACACGTTGGCACTCGGTTCATCCATATACAATCACGGTGTGGATAGTCTCCATGTTCCACTGAATGACAAGCTGTTTACTGTGCAGTCTGAAATCATCAAAGAGCTTGCCGAGAAGGACGAAAGCGCAATCATTGTAGGACGTTGTGCAGATTATGTGCTGGCATCTTATCCACATCTCATTCGTGTATTCATTCGTGGCGAATTTGATACGCGTGTGCAGAGGGTAATGAAACAGCACGATCTGACCGAAAATCAGGCACGTGATCTCATCATCAAGACAGACAAACGCCGCGCTAATTACTATAATTATTACACCGGTGGAAAATGGGCAAAAATCGAAAATTACGATCTTGTTATCTCCACCGACAAAACCGGCATGGATGGCGCGGTTAAAATGATCACAAACTTCATGGAAGTCATAGATAATAAAGCATAATACATCGAAAATCTCGGGGGAGCAGATCTGCATAAGGAGCTGCCCCCGTTTTTTTGTCAACCTGTTTGAATGTAAAAATACCCTCTGTGCGATGCCATCAGAGGGTATTTTGTTATTCTTTGAGGTCTTATCGATTTTCAAGCTCCGTGATCATCGCGACACGACGTGCATGCTTTCCACCTTCAAATTCGTTTTCAAGAAAAGCGTGTACCAATTCCATCGCCAGTCCTTCGCCGATTACGCGTGCACCCATACAGAGGATGTTGGCATCATTGTGAATCCGCGTGTACTTGGCACTGAAAATATCAGAACAGCAGGCAGCACGGATACCCTTGATTTTGTTGGCCGCCATGCTCATTCCGATTCCGGTTCCGCAGCACAGAATACCGAGCGGTGCCTGTCCCGCCAATACCGCATCCGCCACCCGTGCAGCATAGATCGGATAATCACAGCTTGTAGGGGAATCGGTGCCGACATCGATTACGATATAGCCTTCCGTGATGAGATTGTCCCGGATCGCGTTTTTCAACGGATACCCCGCATGGTCACTTCCTATTACAACGATTTTTTCCATACTTGATTGTCCTTTCCTATTATAGAATTTTATTTTTGTTCTCCGCAAGCGGCAATTCGCTCTTCTCTTTCACGTTCTGCCTGTGATTTACGCAAATAAATCGGCATCAGCGTGTCACCGGTATATGCGGTCGGATTGGTACTGCTGCGGTACTTTTCCAAGCCTGCCATGGCGACTCCGTAGGCATGTGGAATCCGATAGAGTACCGGCGTACTGTATAGATTCGTCGGCTTTTTTTCGCCTGCACGGTGTACCATCATATATCCATCGCCGGATGTATATACAGGTTCCTCCCATTGTGCGATTCTTGTCAACAGTTCTTCAACGGAGATTTGCATATCCTCGGTCATTCGCTCCGGCAGCTTATCAGGCACCGCACGGAAGAGCGCCGTATACACATGATCCCGCCGTGCGTTGATCACTGGGCAAAGGATTCCATTCATCCCTGTCATTCCATAGGCAATCGCTGCAAGAGACGATACGCCGACACAGGGAATCCCTGACGAAAACGCCAGACCCTTGATGGTAGATACGCCGATGCGAATGCCGGTAAACGAACCTGGACCTGCCGCTACAGCCAGAAGGTCACAGTCCGCAACAGTCAACCGCAGACTTGCAAGAAGCGATTCCAGCATTGTCAGAATCGTTGTGCTGTGTGCATTTGTCTGGATTGTATACGCGCCGCGGCATATGGTATCTTCCGTGAGACAGATGGTGGCAGTCGGTGCCGAAGTGTCGATCGCAAGAATCCGCATAATTATTTCGCCTCCACAATAGTGATTTTCCGTGTCCCCGTTCCTGGTACTTCCACGGCAGATGCGTCGAGCTTTTCAATCTGCACCCGAATGGCATTTTCCGGCAACGCGGTGCCAATATGTTCACACCATTCTGCAATACAGATACCACTTTGCACGTATTCCTCAAAGCCGATGCTTTCGAGATCATTCTCGGATTCAATCCGGTAGAGATCAAAATGAAATACCGGAATCGTGCCGTGACGATACTCATTCACAATAGTGTATGTCGGACTTTTTACACGGCTGCCCGGAGAAAGTACGCTGACAAATCCCCGTACAAACGCTGTCTTTCCCGCGCCGAGATCGCCATACAACGCGACAAATGTCGGTTTCACGGAGAGGTTCTTGGCAAGCACAACTCCGCAATTCTCTGTTTCCGCAATCGAATGCGTGATATGTTCCATGAGAACGCCTTTCTTTGTGGAATGAACTTATCCGCACTGCTTCACGACGGATGCAGCACTTTTTTAAGAAACCGTTGATGTATTCGGCGTTTCCTTAAAATAATCCGGTGATCTTTCCGTTGTCGTCGATATCGATCCGATTTGCTGCAGGCACCTTGGGTAGACCCGGCATTGTCATAATGGATCCGGTCAGCGCGACAATGAATCCTGCTCCCGCCGATACGCGTACCTCGCGCACATGGATCCGAAAACCGCTGGGACGGCCGAGCTTAGTCATATCATCGGAGAGAGAATACTGTGTTTTTGCCATGCATACTGGGAAACGTGCATAGGACGGATCGAGTGCCTCAATTTCCGCGATCGCTTTTTCTGCGGTTGGCTCATAGTCTACACCGTCCGCGCCGTAGATTTCCCTAGCAATACAGCAAATTTTTTCCTTGATAGAGTATTCATCCGGATAGAGCGGCGCGAAGTCGGACGGTTTTTCACACGCGGCAACCACTTTTTCGGCAAGTGCGATTCCCCCAGCTCCGCCCTTTGCGAAAACCTCGGATAACGCAAATTCCGCGTCGTTTTGTTTACAGATTTGTTCCACGGCGGCAAGTTCTGCATCAGTATCGCTTTCAAAACGATTGATCGCCACAACGACCGGTACGTGGTATTTATGCAAATTAGAAATATGCGCTTCCAAATTGCTGCTTCCTTTTAGCAGCGCATCCACATTTTCCTCTTTTAATTGATCTTTCGCGACACCACCGTTATACTTAAGCGCGCGCACGGTTGCCACCAATACGATGGCGGACGGCTTCAATCCGGCATATCGGCACTTGATGTCGAGAAATTTCTCAGCACCGAGATCCGCGCCGAAGCCTGCCTCTGTAATCGTGTAATCGCACAGTTTCATCGCAAGTTTTGTCGCCCTGACAGAGTTGCAGCCATGTGCGATATTGGCAAAAGGTCCTCCATGAATGAGCGCAGGTGTGTTTTCCGTTGTCTGAACCAGATTCGGCTGGATCGCATCCTTGAGCAACACAGCCATAGAGCCTTCCGCATGCAGATCACGCGCGTAAACGGGGGTGCCGGAACGGGAATACGCAACCAAAATATTGCTGAGCCGTCTTTTCAGATCGGCAATATTTTCTGCGAGACAGAGAATTGCCATAACCTCGCTTGCCACCGTAATCATAAAGTGATCTTCCCGTGGTACGCCATCCGCCTTTCCGCCCATACCGATAACAACATTGCGCAGCGCACGATCGTTGGTGTCGGTGACTCTGCCGAACAGAATCCTCCGGGTATCAATATCAAGTGCGTTTCCCTGCTGAATGTGGTTGTCGATAAGAGCGCACAACAGATTATTGGCTGCTGTGATTGCGTGGAAATCGCCTGTAAAATGGAGATTGATATCCTCCATTGGCAGAACCTGAGAATATCCACCACCGGCTGCACCGCCTTTGATCCCGAATACCGGACCAAGAGAAGGTTCGCGGAGGGCGATGATACTGTTTTTGCCAATCTTATGCATTGCCATACCAAGTCCGACCGTGGTGGTGGTTTTGCCTTCGCCAGCCGGAGTTGGATTGATCGCGGTAACGAGAATCAGCTTTCCGAAGGGTTTGTCCGACAGGCGCTTAAAAATACTGTCGTTGATTTTTGCTTTGTATCTTCCGTACATCTCCAGTTCGTCATGAAGAATCCCAACTGTGGACGCAATTTCCGTGATTGGCTTCAGAGGAACCTGCTGTGCAATTTCAATGTCAGTGCGCATAAAAACCTCCGCAACGGTAAGAAAAATTATCACTACATTATACCATATAAAACGAGGAATTGCAAACGGTTTTTTTATAATGGTTCGCTCTCTATGGTAAAATTTTCTGTACATATCCGCTATCTTCCTTCTGTGAAATGCGGCCGATATGAATCGCTAAAGAAAAATCAAAAACTTTTCCAAAAACCCTTTACAAATCCGGAAAGATGTGGTATAATAATCGATGTTGAGAAGCCGCCCTTAGCTCAGCCCGGATAGAGTACCGGATTCCGATTCCGATGGTCGTGGGTTCAAATCCCTCAGGGCGGGTTTTCGAAAAAGAGATTACGTTCCGTAGTCTCTTTTTCTTTTAAAGATGCCGTATTACAGATTATCTCCGTAATACGGCATCTTCTTTTTTATAATTGCTTCGGTGCCGGCAATTTGTGCATTACCAATGTCAACACCAGCATCAGCAATGGGAAAATCACAGCCGCTAACAGCCCGTACCGGATTGCCTGACTTTCCGCGGCTGCGCTTTGTTCCACTGTCATGAGATACGCATCCGATACGCATCCTGTGACCCATGGCCCGACAGAGCATCCTATATCCCCGCCCATAGCAAGGAGTGAAAACAGCACAGGCCCTGCCTTATAGTTATATTTTTGCGAGGAATAGGACAACATTCCCGGCCACATCAGGCTGACACCAAATCCAGTCAGTGCGCAGCCAAGCAGAGCAATCACCGCATTCGGAACAAAGGCTACAACAATATAGCAGGCAATCGTCAATCCGGCACATGCCATCAAAGCCTTTTCAATATTGATTTTTTCTCCGCAAATACCGTAGATTGTTCTGCCAATCGCCATACAAAGCGCAAACATACAGGGACCTAACAGATCTCCTGCGATTTTCGGTATGCCAAGTCCACGTTCTGCAAAGAGAGATGCCCACTGCGACATTGCCTGTTCCGATGCGCCGCTACAAATCATCATGAGCACCGCCACAATGAAGATGGGCGAACGAAGAAATTTACCTGCACCATTGGACTTTTGTTCTTCCTCCGGCTCCACAATCGGCACTTTTGCGAACAGAAAGAGATTGCCAAAAGGCAGGATTGCCCAGACAAGCGGGATATAGAACCAGTTTTCATTGCCGATAATTGTGAGCAGTACTGTGGACAGTATCACAACTGCCATCTGCCCCCATGAATAGAATGAATGGAGCAGGCTCATTGCAGATGCTTTTGCATCGCCCGGGAGCGCATCTACGATCGGACTGATAACGACCTCCGTGAGTCCGCCGCCGATGGAATAGAAAAACACGGAAATGAGAATTCCGACATAGGCGGGCATAATGCGTGGTAGTATGGTCAAGCATACAAGTCCGATTACGGAAAAGATATGCGCGAAGATGGCACTGTGACGGTAACCAAAAATCGGGGTCAGCTTCACCATGGACATATCCACGATGATCTGGATCACAAATGTGATCAGTACTAGATTGGCGATCTGTGTATAGCTCACACCGTAGTGCATTTGGAATATTACAAAAAACAACGGTGCCAAGTTGACGGTGATCGCCTGTGTGATGTACCCAAGATAACAGGCAATGAGGGTTGAACGATAGGATAGAGTTTTGTTTGGTTTCTGCATATGCTATTCTCCAATGTGCTGTATACAGCTTTATCTTCTGTCAATATATGATTTGCCTTGTCTGGTCGGTTCAATTCTATCGTACAGTCAACTGCGATATTCTGCAACCTGTCGATAGGAGAGAATGTTGACGTCGGTGAAGTATGCGTTCAGAATTGCTTGGGCGTCATAGCCAAGTTCCGCAAGATCGAGAGCACCGTACTGGCTCATACCAACACCATGTCCCCAACCCTTGCCAACAATGATAAAGTTATTGCTGTTTTCCGCATAGGCAACTTTATATAGGGTGGTGCTTGTTGATTTATCCGGAACGGTTTCAGTCACATGCGTATCGGAGACAGTCTGCTCTCCCTCCCATGGATATGTCGCCTCTTCTCCAGTATAGGCAGGCGCGTTTGCTGAGGAAAGTACAAACACATCACTCCGTTCATAGGAGGTATCTCCATTGGCGGTGCGGATGGTCACAGAAAAGTCGATGTCTGCGGTATACTCCTCATCAGCCGTGATGACATGATAGTCATAAAGATTGATATAACCGTATTCCTTATCGTAATCAACATCTGCAGTATAGCGGTCGGTTCGTGACGAGGAGGAGTCGCTGTCGGAACTAGTACCGGATGAGGAGGACACTACACTTTCCGTATATTCGACACTTCCCTTTCCGATCACAAAATTTGCACTCTTGACATAGGGAGTCAGGGAGGTGCGTACCCCCTCCGTAGTCGTGATTCGTTCCGTGTTGCCATAGGTATCCGTCACAAGAAGCGATTTTATGTAGGTAGAATTCTTAGCGAATGCCTCAATCGATACAGATTCAATGGCACCTTGCAGTTTTGTATAACCGGCTTGCCGCAGACGGGTTGCCAGATCTTCCGGCGTAATCTCTGTGATCCAGAAACCGTTGTTGTGATTCATGTAATCTTCCCATGGCGTTTCAGCCGCTTGAAGATACGGAATGTCCTCTGCACCGCCCCATGCATCCTGTGCACTGACGGTCACGCCGCCCATACTGGAGGAGTAATACGCGGTGACAATCTTGCCATTATAGGTCATGACCTGTCCTTTTGTCTCTGACACCGCACGATAGACCTGTTCGTTGATCCTTCCCGCACCCTTGTACACCTGACAATGCACGTTGTTGCACATATCAAAGCCAGATGCAGTATGGCGAGCCATGTGCGTCAGCGTATAAGAACGCACTGTGATTGCGAATGCCTTCAACGTTTCTAGTGGCCAGGTATTGGAAGTCTCATACGGCAGAACTCCCGCTATATAGGATTCCAGTGGCAAAATATTGATGAGCGATACGCCGTCTCCCGCATTGCCGGAAGTGCGTTTAAAGAGGAAAATTCCGTCATATACGTTGGCAGCAGGTGTTTTTATATAGGTATTGCCATTGCTGTCTCTGTTGCCCCGCAGTCCCAGTTCGCTTTCGTGACCGCAGTCATATTCAAAGAGAATCTCGTCCGTCTCGGGATCGATCACAGATACAGACGCATTCGACGAACCGGTCACATATACGGTTGCATTCGGGAACAGTTGCTGCACAGTGTTTTGGCTCTGCTCCGCACTGCTTCTTGTGGTAAATACACCGGCGCGGATCGTGTATCCGGTATATACATAGGCAGGGATTGCCTCCAG
>CAVIKO010000081.1:0-8312 GCA_963643035.1 bacterium | reverse complement strand
TCCGTATACTGCATGGGCAGGTGCGCTGCCGGATATCAAGCTGCCACCGGATGGCGGGCATCCGAGTGCGTTTGTGGTGATCCTTTGCGACACGACGGTGACAAAAGATCCGCACCATGCCGAAAAGGATGTTGGAATTGCCGCAATGGCACTCCTCCTTTCCGCAACCGAAATGGGATACGGCGGTTGTATGATCGGTTCCTTTCATCCGGATACCGTTGGGGAAAAGCTGCGGATTCCGGAAAGGTATGTTCCGATGCTCATTGTCGCCCTGGGCAGACCGGCAGAGACGGTTTTCATTACCAATCCAAAACCGGATGGGGATGTGACCTATTTCCGCGACTCCCACAATCTCCATTTTGTCCCGAAACGGCTCCTTTCGGATATTGTACTTGAATGAGTTATATTCTATTGTTTCTCGCCTGTCTTGCAGGTTTTGCCGCGCTCCATATCGTACAGCGGCGGAAGCCCGGCGCACGGATTGTGGGGATTGCAAATGGGATTTGCGGCGGCTGCGGTATTGCTCTGTATCCGGCGGCGTTTCTTCTGCTGCGGTTTTTCCTGCGCGGGGAAGCGGATGCGGATTTTGTGTCGTGGGCATGGGACGCGTTTGGTCTGTATTTCCGGTTTGCCATAGTTGTAACCAGCGCGCTTTTGGCTCTGACCGTACTGGGGTGCGTATCCGCGCAGTCCGTAAAGGCGCATCGCGGCAATACCGGAATGCGTCTGCTCGTTTCGCTTTTCTCTTCCGCCGCACTGCTTCTCACCGGACCGTTTTACGCTTTTATGACCGAAACGGATAAGCTTCCGCTTTCCGCGCTTGTTCTGACCGTATCGCTTGCATCCGCTCTGTCCATGCGTTGGCACGCGTTCGCGGAGTGGCTTTTCTTCCGACACAGTGCACGGGGTACCGATTCTCCTACAGCGGGAAAGGTGCAGGATTTGTGATGAAATTCTGAATTTTTCGACAAAATTTCCTGTATGTCTGATTGTTAGACGAAAGTTTTGTGTTGTCCTTGCCAAAAGACTTGCAATTTTACTGCGGTTGTGTTACAATAAGAAAGTCACGAACGATATTCCCATCACCAAATTCTGAACGAAAGGCAATCCCATGAAACGTATCCATCGCGTACTCTGCGGATTTCTGATTCTCTGTATCATACTCGGACTCGGAATCCTGCCCATCACCGCCGACGATTCGGTCACAATTACTACCACGTTGAATATCGCGCAGGCAAACAAGAACCAGCGCGGTCACGGCTATGAATGGCACAACCGGACGGATGTGCTCGATCTGAACGGGTTATATCTTGACACGACGAACGATTACGGTCTCCGTCTGCCGAAAAATTGTACCGTCAATCTCACCGGCACCAATTACATCAAAGCATCCAAATATGCGCTGTCTTGTGCGGGAACGGTCGTTTTCAAGGGTAGCGGCAAATTGATCCTCGATGCAGGAGAAGCCGGAATCTTCATCTATACCGAGGTTGGTACGGATAAGGTACGACTGCTCGAGGGGGAATACGAGATCCATTCTGCGAAATACGGGGTTTTCTCTACGGCAGCGGATTTCTCATTCGTGGATGGCAAAATGACCATCACGGTGGATGACGCGGACGGCGCGGCAGTTTCAGGGCGGATCGTCAATCTGCTTGGCGGCACATTTACCGCAAACAGCGCGGTGGAGGCCACTCATATGCTGACCGTGAAAGGAATCAACCTTGACATCAGCGCCAATCGCGCCGCATTTTCCTCGAAAAACCTAACTGTTTCCGATGTCGCGCTGACCGTGGACGGTGCATCTGTGGCGGAATACAGCGGACAATCGGTCGTAAAAGGTACATCCACACTGAAACGAACCCGCGCAAGCATCCTGTTCGGTGAAAATGTAAATGGCGTGGTTGATTACATCTGCCTGGTCGTTCTCCTGTGTGGGATCGCTGCAGCAGTGGTCGCGCCGGTCGTACTGCATAGGAAAAAAGTAAAGAAGCTGCTCGCTAGACTGGAAATAGAAAATCCGGATGCGGCGGCTGCACTGAAAAAAGCAAAATAAAGAAGACGAATCAAGTTCCATAATCTTTCCGAACCGTCTGCTCTCCTCACCGGGAACAGACGGTTTTTTGTGGTATGCTGTATAAATCAATCCTGCAGCAGTAAAATAATCTTGTAGTGGTGCAACGTTGGATAGAACGGTTGGATCCGGCGCATAGTACGGACAATAACGGTATTGTAAACTTGCCGTTTTACATCGATTTTACATAAACCCGCTTTCCGACTTTACTGCGAGATGGTATTCTATAGGCGTACCAAGGAAAACAAACATCAAATAAAAGTCCGGGACAGCGTTCCGGAAAAAGGAGTGAACTCTATGAAAAAAAAGTATTTGCACTTGCATTGGCAGTTCTCTGTGTGATCGGGCTTTGCACTTCCCGCAGCAAGTCCGGCGCAAGCGTATCCATCGACGGATCGACCTCGATGGAAAAGGTGATCGGCGCGCTTGGCGAATCCTTTATGGCGCAGAACAGCGGTGTGACATTTACCTACAATCCGACCGGATCCGGCTCCGGTATCAAGGCGGTGGAGGCGGGAACCGATGAGGAGAAAGCGGCGGGTCTGACCGGCACCGTGCTTGCCTATGACGGAATCGCAATGATTGTCAATAACGACAACCCGGTTGAGGATCTGACGCTCGAACAGGTGGCAGCCATCTACACCGCGAGATCACCAACTGGAGCGAGGTGGGCGGCAAAGATGCGCAGATTGTTCTCATCGGCAGAGAAGCGGGCAGCGGCACAAGAGACGGCTTGGTATCCTGCCTTTTCTTTTGACCAGTATCTACGGCACGGCGGGTGCGATCCTCATCGGCGTGCGATCGGCTTTCTCACCGCACGGACGAGGTGAATGCGCCGGAAATTTACGGCAAATGTGTCGCATGAGCTGAAAACGCCGTTACAGGGGATTCTCGGCAGTGCAGAGCTGCTCCAAAGCGGCATGATCAAGCCGGAGGATACTGCGCGGTTCGTTAGACACATCCATGAGGAGGCTACACGACTCCTTGCCCTCATTGGTGACATCATCCGTCTATCCCAGCTCGATGAAGCGGCAGAGGGCGGAGAACTGTCCGGTATGACGCGGGAAAGTGTGGATCTCTGCGCAGTCAGTACGGAAGTGATAAAAGAACTTGTGGATGCGGCAGCAAAACGGAATGTGATCTTCACACTGTCAGGTGGGTCCGTTATGGTGTTCGGGGTAAGAAGGCTCGTGTATAAGGTGATTTACAACCTCTGCGACAATGCGATCCGTTACAACCGGGATAACGGCAGTGTGACAGTTGCAGTATCGGCTGCGGATGGCATGGGTGTGGTATCGGTTGCGGACACCGGGATCGGCATCGCGCCGGAAAATTGGGATCGCATTTTTGAGCGGTTCTATCGGGTCGAAAAGAGCCATTCCCATGCGACTGGCGGTACCGGACTGGGTTTGTCGATCGTTAAACATGCCATACAGTATCTCGAAGAATCACGCTCGATTCCAAGCCCGGCATCGGATCCACGTTTACGGTATCCCTGCCACAGTCGGACGCGGGATGCGCAAATTCACAAAATAACGCTTGAATCAGACACCAAATCGTGCTACACTATACTGCGGCGGGATTCCGTGCAAACGGATCTGCGCCGTAGCTTTTTATGCAGAGGTTAGCAAAAGCTAACATCAGAGAACGGAAAGGAGTCGGGAGGATGGGATGTCTCAGTGAAAAACAGAGTGATGCCAGCGCGCAATGTCCACACGGGGTGGTGACGCGGATTCATGGGGAAGACGGAGAAACGGTGACGACACGATATCCGGTTTTTCCGGGCATCGATATTCTGTATAACGATGTACACGCTTCCCGATGCACGATGGCATGGAACGGACGAAAAGGAATGTTCGCAATCCACCATTGTCGAGAGGGACGGATCGAGTACCGGATGGGCGATACGTATTTTTATCTGTCGCCGGGGGATCTTGCACTTGGCAAATGCGAAGATTTCCGGGATGCCGCATGTTTTCCGACCGGGCATTATCATGGGATTACCGTTCTCATCGATCCGGAGGAGGCACCGGAATGTCTATCGTGTCTTTTAGAGGATGTAAACGTCCGTCCAAGCGCGATCCGTGATAAATTCTGCCGCGACCGGGTCTATTTTGCCAAACGATCCTCACCGCATGTGGAACACGTTTTTTCAGAACTGTACGCGGTTCCGGAGGATATTCGCGCGGGCTACTTCAAGGTTAAAATTCTGGAGCTGCTTTTGTTCCTGACCACGCTGCCGGTGGATGAGGATGTTCCGGTTGGATGCTCCCGTGCGCAGGTGCAGCTCGCCAGAGAGATCCGGGAGTATCTGCGTTCCAATACGGAAACGAAGGTGACCATCTCGGTGTTGACGGCGGAATTTCACGTATCTTCCGCGCAGATCAAGAACAGCTTTCAGGCTGTCTATGGGATGTCACCGACAGCGTATCTTCGTTCCCGGAAGATGAAGGGAGCTGCGCAGCTGCTGCGGGAAACGGATCGCACCGTACTCGACATAGCCGGACAATTCGGATACGACAACGCCAGCAAATTCGCAAAGGCATTTCGTGATGTGATCGGCGTGTCTCCGGCGGCGTATCGGATGGGTGTCGACGTGGATACATGTGCCCCGGCTTGAAGGACGACCTCGCACATCCGAATCGATAAAAATAGAACAAATTGGAGCCGTATTTATTCGTTTTGGAGTGGATACGGCTCCCATTTTTCTGTATACTATAGATGCAGAGGGAAAAGATCCCTGAGGCGTGCAAATCAACGGGAGTAATGGAACTTCCCGGAGGCGATAAATTACAATATGTGAGAGGAGATGCAAATGAGTATCGTAATTCTCGGCGGCAATGAGTGCATGGAACGCCGCTATATGGAGCTGTGTGAATCGTATAGCTGTCAGGCGAAGGTTTTTACCAAGCCGGTCGGCGGACTGCGGAAAAAGCTCGGCAATCCGGATTTGATGATTTTCTTCACCGGAACGATGTCCCACAAAATGGTTAAGGGCGCGATGTGTGAATTCCGCGGACAGGATGTGAAGATCGAACGGAGCCACACAAGCTCCTTGGCGGCACTGCGCGAAATCTTGGAAAAGCATACCGCAATGTGATTGAGCGAACTATATCGCATACAGGGACGGTTGACAGAGAGGGGAGACGATGACATGTCGGAAGAATTTCTCGTAGCGCAGGCGGCTCCCACGCTCGCGGGCATGAAAACAGGGAGTTTGTTCGGATGTCTGTATCGGGACAAGGCGGATCTGTGTGCGGATGTGCGTGCCTGGAACAGGCGGCTGGTGCCGCTTGGACTCTGCCTTTTGCCGCTCCGATTTTCCGGAAAACGTGCATTGCTGTACCTCTATCGTCCGAACGCATTGCGGAAGGATCTGAACGATGACACAGCGCGATCGATTTTGGAGAAGGCAGGATACCGGAATGAAAGCAGCACGCGGTGTATCACGGAATTGATGCGGCGGCTGCGAATGGATGGAGAGTTTCCACACGAGATTGGACTGTTTCTCAGCTATCCGCCAGAGGATGTGCGCGGATTTATGGAAAATCGTGCGGCAAATTACAAATTAGTCGGTACATGGAAGGTGTACGGAGACGTGGATAAAGCGCGTGAAACCTTCAAACGATACCGCGATTGTACGGAAAACTATCGCGCACGGCAAAAAGCAGGTCTGTGTATTGAACAGCTTGCCGTGTGACGAAGCATATACAATGAAAAAGAAAGAAGGAAAACGACAATGAAAAAAACAGCTGTTATTTTTTGGAGCGGCACAGGCAACACGGAAGCGATGGCAAACGAGGTACTCGCGGGAATGCAGTCTGCTGGTGCCGATGCGGTGCTGCTGTCCTGCGGTGAGGTGGACGGCAGTATGATCGACGCGCTGGATGCAGTGGCCCTCGGCTGTCCTGCCATGGGTGCGGAGGTTCTGGAGGAAGAAGAATTTGCGCCGATGTTCGACTCTATCAAGGACAAGCTAGCCGGGAAAAAAGTTGCGCTGTTCGGCTCCTACGGCTGGGGAGACGGTGAATGGATGCGTACCTGGGAAGAGGATTGCGGTGCATTCGGGATCACTCTTGCTTGCGAGAGCGTGATCTGCAACGAAGCTCCGGATGAGGAAGCGATAGCAGCCTGCCAGAATCTCGGCAAGGTGTTGGCGGAATAATCGGATACCGTGGACAGTGGGGTAGGAGGCGGTTCTATGACATGCGAAAAGGTGGAAACAATGCTCAAACGAAAACTGCAGCTCCTTGGCGCAGTGGGACTGATCCTACTTCTTGCCATGCTTCTTGAAAACATCCTGTAAGTCAAGTCTCTTATGGATAAATAAGCAAACGAACGCCCGATGGATTCTTTCGGATCTGTCGGGTGTTCGTTTGCACAGCGGATGGTGTGGAAAAACGGAGAAAGGGATCGCATACAAGACTTATACGGAAAAGCTCTTTTATCTATATATTTTACGGAAGCTGTATGAGAGTCTACGTACTCCGAGCCTGGAGAACGCGGCGTATGAAAAGAAATTTCAAAAAAACTGAAAATGCCTATTGACAAATGGCAGTGAATGTGATATACTATATAAGCAGTCGAGGAAAGACTGAAGCAAGCATCCAATGCTGTGCCGGAGTGGCGGAATTGGCAGACGCCCGGGACTTAAAATCCCGTGTAACGAGAGTTACGTACCGGTTCAAGCCCGGTCTCCGGCATTGATTTCATCGGTGAATTTAATATCGCGGGGTAGAGCAGTCTGGTAGCTCGTCGGGCTCATAACCCGGAGGTCATGAGGTTCAAATCCCATCCCCGCAATCGAAATGTCCAACTAATTCTAAGGTTAGTTGGACATTTTTTTACTTTATACGGCATGGAGAAACAGATGTACAATGCGTTTTGGTTCGTTTTCATTCGTTTTTGTTTTCGCGAAATGAGCGGTGAGAGGTGTATGGAGTGGAAATATTTGCAAAAAAGACGTAGAAGACGTACGTCGGCAAACGTCGTCTTGTGGGGGAAATGTTGCGCAATAAGGTAAAGATATATTCGATTAACACTTACATAACTAACCCTACTTACCCCAAAACCACCACAAAAAAACGAACAAAATATTAGATAGCCCAAAAGGTACCATTCGTGCCAAACAAGGCTTTCATACCAATTCTAAGAAAGGGATGTTTTCCAATGCGAAAATATCAAATGATACATCCAATCGGACGTGAAATGATAGACTTACGTACTTTTGAATCTGAAATCAAAGAAGCAGTAGCTGAGATCATGCCGATTGCAAAGGTAGAAGTAGCTGCAAACTACTATACCGTAGAGCCGTCTCCTTACCATAGCCAGGCAATCAAAATAGGCCAGATACTTGGGAAAATCGCGACATTGAGACAATATTCGATTCAGATTACCAGAACCTTTTGCAGTGTAGAGGTAGTGGAGGAAGTAGAGCCTCCAGTTGATGGGGAAACAAGCAATATCTCTAAGCCGATTCAGACACAGAAAGACGGTGGTGGCCGTGGAAGAAAAAAGAAAGTACATTGATATCAATGAGATCATACGCGACTATCTTCCCATGAGCCGAAAGAAGGCAAGAAAGTTTGTCCTGTCCTATCTCAATACCAAACGAATAGGGAATAAGATATATGTGGATAGGGAAGAGCTGGAACAAATCCTTGCGAATCCGGATATTGAGAAGTATCCCCTGTATCAAAACTGAGCAAAAAAAGACAGCATCTGCCAATATCGGTGGATGCTGCCTTTTACTCTTACTGGAATGTCCTTTGTTTTTACTGGAAGATGAGCTCGTCGATCTTCTCTCCGGCGGCCTTGTTCATCTCCGGTACTGTATGCGCGTATACATTCAATGTCATCGTAATATCAGAGTGTCCAAGCCGTTCCTGCATAACCTTTGGACTTACCCCAGCTTGCAGCATAACGGATGTGTAGCTGTGACGTAAAGCATGAAACTTGATATGCTTAAGACCAGTACGTTCCAGAAACCGTTCCCATTTCTTTGTCCATGCATCCGGTCGAAACGGCTTTCCATTCGGTTGCCGTACCACAAGACCAGTGTCATAGAAGTCGCGGGGATAGTCCGTCTTATCCGCCTGATACCGCGCATATTCCAGCCTGCAAACTTCCAATAGATGTTCGCCTATGTGAATGTCACGAATACCTGCTTCGCTTTTAGGCGGTTTTGTAATCATTCCCTTAGAGGTTCTGACATAGTTCCTGTGTATATGTATGATAC
>CAVIKO010000080.1:0-8351 GCA_963643035.1 bacterium | reverse complement strand
GGATATGAACATTCTCCACTTCTGGAAATATATCGGATAATAAAGGCTCATATCCTAAAAAGCGGGAAGAACATCCGGCTGCCATGACAGGCAAGCGGAGGATTCTTCCCGCTTTTCTATTGCTTAATCAGAACTGTGTAAAAATCGTGTCGTCGATGAGTTTGAAGCCCGCATCGGCAAGTATTTTTTCCGCCTTGTCGTTGTTCTGGACACGCAGTACCACATACGCCTTTTCCTTAGATATGGGAGAGACAAACGCATACATGTATTCTACGCCGATGCTGTTATAGAACAACACCTCCAGTACATCAGAAAGTCCGCCCGGTACATCCGGCATTTCCACGCCGACGACCTCCGTGACGTTGACCACGATGTCTGCTTCGGACAGCACCTTGCACGCGCCGCGAATATCGGACACAATCAACCGCAGAACACCGAAATTGGATGTATCCGCCACGCTGAACGCATGGATATCGATGTTCGCCTTCTTGAGTAGCGAGGTGATGTTGTATAATGCGCCGTTTTTATTTTCTGCAAAAATGGATAGCTGCTGGAGCTTCATGCCGCTGCCTCCTTTATATATTGGAATATAGCTTCCGTTTGTCAATTACACGAACTGCCTTGCCTTCGCTGCGGACAATGGATTTCGGCTCGACGATCGATACTTTTGCCTGGATCCCGAGCACCGTTTTCAGCGCGTCTGTGATCTTCTTTTCCTTCTCCGTCAGCACGCCCATCGTATCGGTGAACAACTCCGGCGTAATCTCAACCTTGACCTCCAGCGAATCCGTAGTACCAATGCGATCCACGATGATCTGGTAATTCGAGGTCAGTCCCTCCGCAAGGAGCACCATCTCAATCTGGGACGGGAACACGTTCACACCCTTGACGATGAGCATATCGTCGCTTCTGCCCATTGGCTTGCACATTTTGACAAATGTTCTGCCGCAGGCACATTTTTCGTTTGTCAAAATACAGATGTCTTTTGTCCGATACCGCAGGAGCGGGAATGCTTCTTTGGTGATGCTTGTAAAAACAAGCTCGCCTTTTTCGCCATAAGGAAGAACCTCCCCGGTCTTTGGATCAATGATCTCCGCAATGAAGTGATCCTCGTTGATGTGCATACCGGTCTGCTCCTCACATTCATATGCGACGCCGGGGCCGGATAATTCTGTAAGTCCGTAAATATCGTAGGCTTTCAGCCCGAGAGACGCTTCGATGCTGTGGCGCATTTCCTCCGTCCATGCTTCCGCACCGAAGATTCCGGCTTTCAGATGGATTTTGTTTTCCAGTCCGCGCTCGTGAATCGACTCCGCGAGATATGCCGCGTAGGATGGGGTGCAGCAAAGGATCGTGGAGCCGAGATCCTCCATGAACTGGAGCTGCCGGTCGGTGTTGCCTGAGGACATCGGCAGTGTAAGACATCCGACCTTCTGGGAGCCGCCGTGGAGCCCCATGCCGCCGGTAAACAGTCCATATCCGTAACAAACCTGCACAATATCATCGCGCGTACCGCCTGCCGCCACAATCGCACGGGCGCAAATCTCATCCCACAGTGCCAGGTCGTTTTCCGTGTAGAACGCGATCACGCGTTTACCGGTGGTGCCGCTGGTCGAATGAATCCGTACACAGTCGGACAGCGGCGCGGACATCAGGCCGAAGGGATACGCTTCCCGCAGATCATCCTTGGTCAGAAACGGCAGTTTTGAGAGATCGGCAAGGGAGGTAACATCCTTGTCCGACAGTCCCGCGTCGATCATTTTCTGCCGATAATACGCGTTGTTGTTCCAGACTCTGTGGAAAGTTTTCAGAAATCGCTCTTCCTGCCACGCGTGGATTTGTTCCCGTGAAGCGGTTTCGATTTCCGGTTGATAGTATGCCATAATAGTATCCCTTTCTGTAGCTTCGTCAATCCGCGACAGACTGCGCGGTGCCTCTTATATTGTAGCAAAAAAAAGCCGAAAGTGCAATAGGATGACAGCGATTTCTCCATTTTCTGCATATACATACAAAGTATGCGGGGGTGATCGGCAATTATGCGTGTTTTATGCATAAAAATTGCTTATCATAGTTTTCCCTGAATCGGGCAAATCTGCCAGCCGGCTTTCATGTAAAGAAAAAACGCAAAAATAACGCACGGATTTCAAAAAATAGACTTGTATGGGACACAATTTCGTGGTATCATTATATAATCCATAAGGAAAAGTATCGTCTTGCAGCGGATTCTTCCGCAACGAAACGACTTACATATACATAGGAGGCTGTTATTATGGCTGAAAATACAACACACGGCGGCATCAGTATTGAACTGGAGCATATTTTTCCAATCATCAAGAAATGGCTCTATTCCGAAAAAGAGATTTTTCTCCGTGAGATCACCTCAAACGGCTGTGACGCGGTGACAAAGCTGCGCCGGCTCATCTCTCTTGGCGAGGTCAAGGAGATAAACGCCGACGATGCCCAAATCACGGTGACGCTCGATAAAACCGCGCGCACCATCACCGTCACGGACACCGGTATCGGCATGACGGAGGAAGAACTGCGCAAATATATCTGTCAGATCGCGCTATCCGGCGCACTCGACTTTATCCAGAAATACGAAGGAGACGGCGATGCGACGCAAAATGGCATCATCGGTCACTTCGGACTTGGGTTCTACTCGTCCTTCATGGTATCCGACCGCGTGGACATCATCACAAAATCCTATACCGGCGCGCCCTGCGTCAAGTGGACCTGCGGTGAAGACGGCGAATACGACATCACTCCGGACTACACTCCGGAGGAAGGAGAGGTTCCGGAATACGGTACTTCCGTTGTCATGCACATAAATGCGGAGGGCGAGGAATTTCTCAACATGTACAAGCTGCGTGAGGTACTCGATAAATACTGCGCGTTCATGCCGGTGCCAATCTATCTCGTGGACGCAGAGGCGGAGGACACAGATGAGCATGATGATCACGAATGCACCTGCGAACACGAGCATACGGACGGTGAAGAATGCACCTGTGAGCACGAGCATGAAAAGAAGGAGCCGGAGCCGATCAATGACACGCACCCGCTGTGGCTCAAGAATCCCTCGGACTGCACCGATGAGGAATACAAGGAATTCTACCGCAAGGTGTTCCACGATTACAAAGAGCCGCTGTTCCACATCCATCTGAAAGCCGATTATCCGCTCAATTTCAAGGGAATTCTCTACTTCCCGCGCATTGCCAACGAATACGAAAGTCTGGAGGGACAGGTCAAGCTCTACTACAACCAGGTGTTCGTCGCGGACAACATCAAGGAAGTCATTCCGGAATATCTGCTTATGCTCAAGGGCGTACTCGATTGTCCGGAACTGCCGCTGAACGTGTCCCGAAGCTATCTCCAGAACAGCGGATATGTGGCAAAAATCTCCGCGCACATCGTGAAAAAGGTCGCCGACAAATTGAACAGCATGTTCCAGAATGACCGAGAGGGCTACGAAAAAATCTGGCGTGACCTCAAGACTTTCGTCGAATACGGCTGTATGCGCGACCGCAAGTTCTACGACCGCGTGAAGGACAGCATCCTCTATGAAAAATGCGGCGGCGGTTTTGTTACGATGCAGGAGTATCTCGATGCAGCAGCGGAAAAGCATCCCGGCAAGATCTACTATGCCACCGACGCGACCGCGCAGGCAAGCTACATCGCCATGTTCCAGAAGGAGAACATCGACGTGGTGCTGCTTGACCGTGTGATTGATACACAGTTCATCCAGACAGTGGAAATGGCAAATCCGGGCGAAAAGGACAATGCGGACAAGCCTGCCGTGAAATTCGCGCGCGTGGACGCTGAAACGCCAGACAGTCTCAAGGACGACGGCGACAAATCCGAAATTCCGGCACTGACGGAGTTATTCAAGAAGGTGGCGGGAGAGCATACCACAATCGCCTTCGACCGGTACCGCGATGCGAATGTTCCCGCGATCCTGACCGTCTCCGAGGAAGCGCGTCGGATGCAGGACATGATGAAGCTCTACCGCATGGAAGGCATGGGTGATCTTCCGCTTGACGCGACACTGACACTCAATACCGCCTCTTCGCTTGTCGGAAAGCTGACCACGCTTTGTGACGACGGCAATACGGAACGTGCGGAAACAATCGCACGTCAGATTTTCGCGCTTGCCACCATGTCTCAAAGACCGTTTACTGCGGATGAGCTGCAAAAATTCCTGTCTGACAGCTACTCCGTCCTTGCGATGCTGTAATTGACGCAAGCGAGGGATGGCGTCATGACGGACACGGACAAGAAAACGGCAGCGAATCCGGAGCTTCTGCGGCGAAATTTCACCTATCTGCGCCGGGAACGGGATCGAAACGCGCAAATCTGGGACGGTATACTCGCACAGACCGCGCAGCTTGGTTTTCCGGAAAAATCGTTGCCGCCATATCTTGCCGGACTCGTCGCCGCGGAGTCTACGCCGGAGGATGTCGCAGCGTGGTACAGAATGCTGTACGGCTATGAAAATGACGAATCGGAGCGTGTGTTGTACACCCTTGATTTCGCACGTTTCTGCACGGCATACGCGCCCTATTTTCCGGGGAACGCGATGCGGTTTCTACCGGAGATCGCCGAAGTGGATACCGACGCAGATTTTCGCAGCACAGCATATCTCCAGAACACCTATTCCGACCGTGCGTATCGGATTTTTTCCGAGCATATTCCCGGCATGACGGCAGAGTACCATTCGAGCTTCGCCGATGTGTGCGAGGAGGTGTACGACAACCGCTGTCGATATGCCATACTGCCGCTGTACACCTCGACGGACGGACGGCTCGTGTCGTTCCAAAAGCTGCGTTCCCGATACGATCTGAAAATCTGCATGGCGGCGGCGGTCGATATGGGAGACGACGACGAAATGCACTTTGCTCTCCTGCGCAAGCATCTTCATATGCCACATGAGGAGAAAACCGTGTATTGGGATCTGTCCGTTGTATTGACGGAGGAGATCCCGCTCGGTACATTTTTCGCCTGTCTGGAGGTGTTCGGCGCGAGAATCCTTTCCGTACAAACGCTGCCGCTAAGCTACACAAACGATCTCGATGAGACGTGCATTCATCTGGACATGACAAACGCGGACGGCGCTGGAATAGCGATTTTTTTGGAAGCGACTCATATCCGCTACACCGTGGACGGCATCTATTCTTTGCTGTAAACCCGGTATATAGAATAAAAGGAGAAATACACCAATGGAAACCTATATGGAACGGTATCAGGCATGGCTTTCTTCCGATACCATCGATGAAGATACAAAAAATGAGCTGCGTGGAATTGCAGACAATCCGGCGGAAATCGCATTTCGCTTCTCCGGTTACATGGAATTCGGCACCGGTGGTCTACGTTCAAAGATGGGCGCGGGAACAGGAATGATGAACAACTATACCGTCGCGCACGCCACGGAGGGTGTCGCGCGGATCATTGAGGTGCTGGGCGCAGGGGAACGCGGCGTAGCCATCGGATACGACAGCCGGAACCATTCCCGCGATTTTGCCGAAAGAGCTGCCGAAGTGCTTACCGCGCATGGGATCCGTGTATATCTCTTTGACGAGCTGCGTCCGACACCGTGTCTCTCCTTCGCCGTCCGTCACTTCGGCTGCATCGCCGGAATCAACATCACCGCGTCCCACAACCCGCGCCAGTACAACGGCTACAAGCTCTATTGGGAAGACGGTGCGCAGCCTACAGCGGATATGGCGAACAAGGTTTCCGAAACCATCCTGTCCGTAGATCTGTTGCACGGTGTTCCTTCCCCGGAGGTGGCGCGCCCGGAACTTATCACCGTGGTCGGGATGGATTTCGACAACACGTACCTCGATTGTCTGATGCGTGAACGGGTGTATCCCGATGTGATCGCCAAAGCAGCAGACGAGCTTCGCATTGTGTACACGCCTCTCTTTGGTGCCGGCGCTCGGCTGGTTCCCGAAATGATGCGCCGAATCGGTCTGAAGCACATCTACGCCGTGGAGCAACAGATGGCACCGAACGGCAATTTCCCCGGATTGGATAAACCGAATCCGGAGTATCCTGCCTCCTTCAAGCTGGGTATTGCGCTTGCCGAAAAGGTGCACAGCGACCTCATCATCGCGACAGACCCGGACGCGGATCGCGTAGGTGTAATGGCAAAAGACAAATCCGGTGCCTTCCGCTGTATCACAGGCAACCAGATGGGTTCGCTCTTACTAGACTATATCTTCTCCGCGCTGAAGGAACAGGGCAGAATGCCCGCAGACGGCTATTGCGTCAAGACTATTGTGACAAGTGAGATGGCAAGCGCGATCTGCAAGGCGCACAACGTAGAGCTGTACAACGTGCTGACAGGCTTTAAGTTCATCGCTGAGGTAATCCGGGAGCATGAGGAAACAGGCCACGGCACATTCCTGCTCGGCTACGAGGAGTCTTATGGTTATCTCAAGGGTGGACACGCACGTGATAAGGATTCCGTCGTCGCATCCATGCTCATTTGCGAGATGGCGGCGTACTATCATCTGCGCGGTATGACCCTCATCGATGCCATGGATGCACTATACAAAAAATACGGCTTCTACAGCGAAAATGCAGCGGAGATCTACATGGAGGGACTGGACGGCAAGCAGAAGATCACCGACATGATGAACAGCCTGCGTGCACAGGTCCCGGTGGAAATCGGCGGAAGCACAGTCGTGAACGTGCGGGACTATCTTGCGGAAACCTCTGTAGATGTAAAAACCGGAAAGGTATCGCCGACGGGACTGCCGAAATCGAATGTCGTATACTTTGCTATGGAGAACGGCTGTGTCGTGGTAGCGCGTCCATCCGGTACCGAACCAAAGATCAAATTCTATATTCTCGCATGCGGCAAAAATGAAGACGAGGCAAAGGTAAACACGTCTGCTTGCACCGCATCTCTCGAGGATATGCTCCATCTGTCACACGGACAGCTCAAGAAGTAAAAGAAAACGGCGGAGTCAGCTAAAGTTGCTTGCTCCGCCGTTTTTGGGTATATCCCACTGTATAACATACAACACACGGTGCGCAGAATGTGGAAGACGACTATGGTACTCTGCCCATTCCCAAGTACAACGAATACCAGGAAAACTACCGCACCATGACCAACACCGGGGTACTGTCAATAGTTTTTCGCAAAAACGTCTCAGCATTTTCCACTGATACGGAATAATCCCGCTTATGGTAATATTCTGGTAGTGATTCCAGAATTGTCATTGATTTTAATGTTCTTTAATGGGACAAAGTTGCTTTCGATTAAGCTCCTGTTTTCCTCCCAAATAATTTATAGATTTCATTGATTAGTTGTCGGTTAGATAGTTATCTATTTGAATAAGCCTTACAGCAAGCAAACGTTTAAGCATATCAATATCATAATCTGTGTAATTTGGGTTTTTAATTCCTCTGCGATATTTACTTATCGCAGGATGGCATACTGCGAGAAGTCTCCTTTTTCCGTTGATGTCCGTCCATCTGCCGCATCGTTGTTGAATATTCTTTTTACCGCCGCATGCATCACACACACATGCACCACCTTGTATGTAACAGAAAAGTTCGTCACAGTCAGGCTCCGTTTCGACTGCAGCTGAATAGCGATCAAATTGATCATAAACATACTTGCCGTTGTCTAATCTATATGGGATTACTATTTTAAAAGGGTTATTATGTATCTCAAGTGAATACAATTTTTTATAAAGATATCGGAAAGTGTATGGATCCTTTCTTTCAACATTCAATCCCTTTAACACCGCGTATTCATGCATTTCAACTGCATATTTCCTGTCCGTGTCTGATAATGGGTAAAGAATGTCATCTAAGCATAAATTAACCTTATCACCGAACAATCGAAAATCGCGACGATCGGCATAACCGCCTAAGTTTTTCTTCTTTTCCTTGGCAAGTTGCAAAAGTAATTCAAGGTATTCGATAAATAGAGGGTAACGTTCGTTTCTTAGAATTTTATTCTTTTCATCATAGATAAAGCCGAAGCGGTCTATTCGACTAATATACCATAAGAAATTATTTTTATGATGTTCTATCGGCTTCTTTCCCGTAATCAACCATGCGAGATAATCATTTGTATACCAGCGTGGTCTCTCATTAAAATAGTCATTCGGATTATTGTACATATCCTCCAGAATTTCCATTGTACAGTTGAAAACCTGTGTACAACCATCGATAATTTTAGGATCATCAATATCAGCCAAGGAAATCTCAAGCGGAACTATATGCATACCATACATTAATACGATGCGCTGATATTCACAAATAAATTCGGTTTGATTCCGATCAAATACCATATTAATCTATCCCATAAAATCGATTCTACTATTATGATACCACAT
>CAVIKO010000079.1:0-8361 GCA_963643035.1 bacterium | reverse complement strand
GAACCTCTGAATAAATCGGATTTTTGCGATAAAAGGCTGAAATATAGGGACTTTTTATCGCAAAAACACCCTTAAATCAGATGTTTCCTAAATCTCCTCAAGAACATATTTCTGCTGCAACAGTCCAAAAAATCCTGTCGCGTACCACATATGTGATATACGACAGGATTTTTTATGGTACGTGCAAATCGTCGATTTTGCCGGCGGTGATGTGGCTCTCGAAAGACCGCACCCGATCCGGTACCTCAGAAAATGGTGTTCCGATAGCGGTATCGCTTGGGCAGCACATGGCACCGATTCCATCCGCATATACGGCAGAAAGTCCCCCTACTTCTCCGTCAGCTGTTTTTTCCTTCTCGTTTTTCCTGACACATGGCGGCATCCTTCCGAAACAGCTCGGACAGCGTGACCGCACTTTTCTCAATCTGTCGTTTTTCCACCGCCGTAAAACCGGAAAGCGCGCGCATGACCTCGTGCAGCAACTCGCCGATCATGACCTCCAGATGCTCCAGTCCTTTTTCCGTGATGGAAATATAGACCTGTCGTCGGTTTTCCTTGTTGTGAATGCGTTCGACATATTCCTTTTCTTCCAAATCGTTCACAAGCTTGGACAGCTGCTGCTTGGTGATCCCCATTTCGTCGGCGAATTTGGACATGGTGATTGGCTGATTCTGGTAATTCCGCAGGACATACAACACGGAAAAGCCGTGAGAATTGCTGCGGTATTCGTTTGTTTCAATCGTATGGCGGCGGGTCAGTGCATAATAATCCACCATGAAGTTGAGAAACTCCTCTGCCAATACGATGTCATCTGCATTGTGCATGGTTTTGAACCCTTTCACCGGAAGCTTTCCGGTATGAATCTGATACGCTCCTATGACGGGAAATCGTGGTCCGACTTCCTTTAGCTGTATTTCTTCTATCGTACAGCTTTCGTAGAAACGCTGGATCCGTTGCGCTTTGCGGAATTGGCATATAACTATAGACCTTTGGTGCAAAAAACGAGACGCGATCAGCGGTTTCCGATTTTTATAGGATGTATGTATTCATTATAGCACATAGGTAGTAAAAAGTCAATAAACAAAAGGAAAAGATTCACTTTTATGAACCTTTTCCTTTTGACAATTCTCATCAGAACTGCACGAAAAAACGGACTCTTACGTCAAATAAATAGTATTTTTCAGATGTTAGCGCAAAACAATCCGCCATAGGCTTTTCTCAGAATACGATGGTTTTGCCCGTTTTTGCAGATTCGTAGACGGCGTTGACGATGCGCACGCTCTTCATCGCTTCTGTTGGCAGGATCGCAGGATCTCTGTCCTCCAGCACGGCGCAGATCATATCCTCCACCATGTACCTGTGTCCAACCAGAATTTCTGGATGTGCATTCACAATCGGCGGATTGCCGTTTCCGTATTTTTCCAGCATGAACGTCTCTTCCTCTTCGGTATCGAACGCATCGATTCCCATTCTTTCCGCAAAATCCTCGTCAAACTCCTTCATCTTCCACGTTTTCAGCCTGTCCTGATCTGCCTCAATGGAACCGTTTGTGCCATAGATCTGGATGTCCGTGGAAATGCCGGGATAGGCGCAGGTCGTACTGACGAACGTCGCAGCAGCACCGCTTTTGAATGTAATTAGAGAGGCGGTCATGTCCTCTGTGTCGATCACGTGGTTGTAAATACCAATGTGCGAGGTCACACTTGCCACGTCTCCCATGAGCCACTGCATGAGATCCACAGTGTGTACCGCCTGATTCATGAGTGAGCCGCCGCCGTCTACCTCCCATGTACCATGCCAACCCTCGTAATATTCCTGTGTCCGATACCATTTGACCGCGAACGTTCCCAAGAAAACCTTACCGAGATGACCGCTTTCCAACGCAGCTTTGATGGGGAACATATCGAGATTGAAACGATTCTGGTGAATCACACCTGCCTTCTTCCCGGTGCGCAGCCGCGCTTCCTCAATCCTCTGCGCCGCCTTCACGGAAATATCTATCGGCTTCTCAACCAGCACATGCTTTCCAGCCTCCATCGCACGCACGGCATATTCCGCGTGGAGAGAAGACGGCAGACAGATCGAAATCACATCGACTTCCGGATCCGCGATCAGATCGTTGAAATCGGTATACATTCTCAATCCCGGGCATTTTTCCGCAATTTTCTCCATTTTTTCGGGAATCAAGTCGCATACCGCTACCAAATCCGCTTTTTCAGAGGCGATCGCCGCGTCGCAGTGTCCCTTTCCGACACCCAATCCGCACACGGCATAACGAATTTTCCGTTCCATATCCAAACTACCTCACTGTTTTGTTCAGGCACAGCCTATATTTTTAAAAACCGCTTCATACCTCAACCTTACATCAGCGGTTTGCCGGGGATACGCTGCCCCCATCGAGTATTTGCGCAATAACAATCCGTAATCGGCATTTTCTCAAGTACAATTATATCGTTTTTTCTAAAAATTGCAATAGAATATGCAAATTTTTTATCATTGAATTTTCCGTTCCGCTCTGTGGTGCGAAAAATTCAAAAAATCCGCTATACTTTTCCAACAGAATATGCTATAATAAAGTGCAAAAAGAAGAATAGCAGGAGATGTAACCATGCAAAAGAAGTATCTCACGTTGATATGCGCCCTGTTCCTTGCCCTGGTCTGTGTATCTTGTGGCAGCGCGAACGAGGAAACGGAAACGAATTTGGAAGCGAACACGGAATCCATGACAGAAAACGAAGAGCAAACGGAATCTGAAACGGAAACAGAAGCGCAAACCGAAGCAGAGACGGAATATATCCAGCACGATGTGCTTGTTCCTACCGAGACAGACGGCAATCCATCCTATGACAGTACCAGCGGACTGTTGACCGTTCGGTTTGATGATCCCTACATTATTTATAAAGAAGGCGAACCGTGCGACGCCGTGTTTTCCGGTGATGGCGCAGCATATCTCGTAAACGGATCCATCGATATGGCGGCAAGCGAAACATTTCTCAATGAGAAAGGCTTTTACTCCGGCGTTGCTGTGAAATTGTCCGCCGGGGATGAATCGGTTCCCGTCGGCACATACAAGGTGATTCTGGAATTCTCCACGTACACCGTCACCTTCAATCTTGATCTGCCCGCCAGCATCGGCTGAGTAATAGATACCAAAAAATCCTTCCCGATCTTCTGAGGAAGGATTTTTTATATTTCAATATCGATTGGAGGTGTAATCCCGGTCGATGGTGATAGCGGCATGGTAGTTTTCTCCACAGCGTTTCCGAATCTCCGTGCGCAAAGCTTCCACAAGTTCCTCATTGGTCAACGGTATATCGTCGGTTGTTGCAATGTCGAAGATGAGATTCGTGCGATTTGGTCCGAAAACGGCGCGGAAATCGTGCATGGACAGCGGCGAGGAATATTCGCTCGAGATCTCAGAAGTAATCGACTGAACCTCAGCGCGCAGATGGTTGATTCGTTCGTCTGAGAGACAGATCGGGTCAAGATGCACAACGAGCTGGATGCCCATATCCCGGTTCATATCCGCCTCCATGCGATCGATACACTCGTGCGACTCTAAAATATCCCGCGCCGCATCCATCTCCACATGTACCGTTACAAAGTATTTGTCTAAACCGTAATTGTGGATCACGAGATCATGGATACCCAGCACACCTTCATAGCTTTTCAGTTTGACGACAATCCTGCGCACCAGTTCCACATCCGGTGCCTCGCCCAGAAGAATATTCACACCATCTACAATAAGCCGCACACCCATGACAAAGATATACGCAGCAATCAGCATCCCCAGTACCGCGTCCGTTTTCGGGCCAAGTACTGGGGTCAGGAACATTCCCGCGATCACAGCGCCTGTCGCACATACATCGCCGATGCTGTCCATAGCGGATGCACGGAGAGACGCCGAATCGATCCGTTTGCCAATCTGACTATAGAAGATAGCGAGGGAGATTTTGACCGTAATGGAGAAGCCCATAATTCCAATGGCAATCGGAGAAAATGCCGCTCCCGCGCCATCGCTTTCCAGCAATGTATCGAATGAGGAAGTGAACAGTTCAATGCCGAGGATGGTTACAAGGATAGAGATCATCAGGGAGCAGAGATGCTCCATACGTGCATGACCATAGGGATGTCTGCGGTCGGCGGGCTTGGCGGCAAATACGTAGCCGAGCAGCACCAGTATAGATGAGGCGGCATCGGTTACGTTGTTTACAGCATCCGCGACCATTGCCATACTCCCGATGAACAGTCCCGCGATAAGTTTGAGGGAAAAAAGAAGGAGATTCACGACGATCCCAACAACACCCGCCAATTTGCCGATCCGGAATTTTTTTGCGGAATCCAAAAGGTTTTCCATATCATTCGCTCCTTTCCCGATCCGACATGGCGTTATCCGAACAAAATCAACAGATTCCGTGCGCAAATGTATCACACCGGATCATTCCCGTACTGCCGCCTTGGTAAACACATCCATATACGGCAGCGTTAGAATCCAATCACAGAATATGTGCCACTCGGGCAGTTTATGCGCACGGCGGGCAAAATAGATGTTCAAAAGATTCTCGTAATTGAGCGTACAGGTACGCATCTGGATATAACTCGACGGCAACAGTTGAATCATATCGTCCCATGCTGCGCGTTCTTTTGTTTCGACAAAGACCTGCCGCCGTTTTTCCAGTACCGTAATGATGTGATCGAGACAATCAAGGGCTGCCGGTGTCATGCGGTCACAGGAAAAATCCGTGCGGGAAAAGGGTTTGGCATGAATCTTGTGCATGGTGCTTGTGGAATTGGCGACGGTTCCGACCTTGTAGGTATCAAATTCTTTCCACCAGTACAATGGTGCGGAAACATCAACGGACACGAAAATCTGCCGGATGAATTTACGATGATCGGTTCCGGAATGGATGAGCCGACATGCCAACTCCAGATCCGCATCTCCAAGCCGGAATGTTCCCTCTTTATCCGTATAGCTGTCGCTTTTCGCCCAGCTGTTCATCGGATTGCGGGCACCGCGAATCGCCCCCTCTATGTTCATCACTGCGGTATTCTGTATTTCAATCATGTGTTTTGTTCTCCTGTGCGATACAAACGGTAAAACCGTCTGCACGATATACTGAATAGGAAACGCCGAATCAATCGCGTTATTGCGCAAATTTCCCGATTATGTTTTTTTGCGCAATAACGACCTTAAATCAGCGCTTTCTATAGTATACCGTGCAGACGTACCGTTGTCAAGATGCAATTTTCAGTATTTCCTGCTTTTTGATTGTTGATTTTCCGTCACACACCCGATAGTCTCTTGCCGACAAAACGGTTCCACAGATTCTCGTGTATGTACATGACATCTGTTTTATCGTTGGTTATGTCGCCGTTTCCCGAGAGAGAAATCGCGCTGCCAGTCACGGAGGCTTCAGGCTGCCAGATAGCAAACACCATATCCTTGACGCGTGCAATCGCTTCCCGTGCATCCCGGAGCGATTGTCCCGCGTATGATTGTCTGTCCGCTGCGACACCGACCACATCCAGACCGAGTGCATTTGCAAGATATAGGGCACGATAGAGGTGGTACTCCTGTGTCACGATGATGATTTTCTGCGCACCAAAGATGTATTTTGCACGATACAGGGAATCATAGGTCGAAAATCCGGCGTGATCCATGAAAATATCTTCCGACGGCACCCCGGCACGAATCGCTTCCCGTTTCATGCAGTTCACCTCATCGTAATCTGGCTTTCCGTGATCGCCGCTCATCAGCAATTTCGTACCACCTATCTTTTCGTATATCGATACCCCTGTCGCGATCCGGTCGGCAAGCATCAAACTGGGCGTTCCATCCGCACGCACCCCTGCTCCAAGCACCAGCACACAATCCGCATCCGTCGGCAGATCGTTTATGGTCACGATGGAGCCGCGCATTCCGACAAGCATAGCAGCGTTTACCCCAAGCGTCACCAAAACAGCCAGAGAAAACAGCGCAATGGCATATCCGATACAGTTGTGCCACAGGACACTTTTGCGGATTTTGGGCCTATACTGCGCGGCAGATCGTTTCATGATGGGACTCCCTTTTCTAAGGAACCTCTGAATACATCGGATTTAGGCTGAAATATAGGGACTTTTATCGCAAAAATAACCTTAAATCAGAGGCTTCCTGAATTTTTCGTTGAATTTGTTTTTCAGATTTTGTCGTCCGACTCCTTCTGTTTCTCCTTCGGCAAATCCTTTGTGATCTCTGCCGCCTTTTTCCGTTCGTTCCGTTTTCGACGGGTACGGCGCACAGCACGCACGATCAGAAGTACTATTACAGCAATCACAAGAAGAATCGGCAGTGCGGAGACGAACCAGATAAAGAAATCGATCAGCCCGTCGCCCAGATCAACGTAATTGTCGCGTATGGTGCGAGTGATACGCTGCCACAGAGTGATGTTCTCTGTCGGCTCGGTATAGGTGCGAACCTCGCTCACATTCACATAGATAGTACAATAGGAAATGAGATTGTCATACATACGCAGTCTGGATTTATAGCTGTCCAGCTCATAGGTCACGTCGGTGATCCTATTCTGTACCTCGATTACATCGGACACGTTATCGCATTTTTCGAGAATGGCGAGCAACGTATTGTATTCGGTTTCCAGGGAGCGAATCCGGCTTTCCACATCGGTGTATTGTAAGGTCACATCCTCAACGGATTCTGTGCGGCTGACCACGCTACCGACCATCGCCACGCCTTCCAGGAAGTTCTCGTACCGATCCTCCGGCACGCGAATCGTGTAATTTGCGTTCCGCCGCTCGTATTCCGCATTACCGTATACGCTGGAATTCTCGATATACCCACCGCATTCGCGGATCTGTGCTGTTAACGCATTGATGCAGTCGGTAAAGGTCTGCGTTTCGATGGAGAGATTGGCATTTTTGATAAGCTTCCGGTTTTCGAGATCGTTCTCCGCCACGCTCTCCTGGGAGGATACAGCATTCGTCTGCATGGAAGCCGTTTCCGCCATTGTCATGCCGGATTCTTCCACCGACACATCCCATTCCTCATAGTCACCGGGATCGTATCCATAGGAAATGATAGTATCGTTTTCCGCGTAGAGTATGCTATCTTCGCTGGACTTTGCATCACTGCTGCAGGAGGAAAGCAGAAAAAGCGCAGAAGCAAAGAGTACAAGAGTTCTCATAGGGTTTCGTTTCATGGTCGTTTCTCCTCTCCATTTTGTTCTCTGTCAGATTAGACGAAACAGCAGTGAAAAAGTTCCCGATATACAGACAAAAATATCCAGCAATTTGCTCCTACAATGGAAAAAGCCGACACTGCACCGCAATCCTTGGCATGATACGTAAAAAACGTAGAGGTATACTATGCCAGAATAGAAAACCAGAGAAAAATCATGAAAATCCCTTGACAAAAAAGTCATTTGGTGCTATAATATAGAAGCTGTTGGAAGCCATGCAGTATATCTGGGTGTGGCGCAGTTGGTAGCGCGCTACCTTGGGGTGGTAGAGGCCGCTGGTTCAAGTCCAGTCACTCAGATAGAAAAATCCGGAACGAGTCGTTTCCGGATTTTTTTTATTCTCTCATGCATACGAAGAAATCTCCCCGGTCGCATTCACTCTGATACGCCGGGGAGATTTCGTACTCTATTGTCTGTCTGTCTTAGAAAATCGGCACAACCGCACCGTCATAGGTGTTGTTGATATAGTCGCGGACGGTATCGCTCAGGAGAGCTTCCTTCAGAGCCACGATACCTGCATTGTTCTCGTTGCCTTCCTTGACGACAAGAACGTTTGCAAAGGTCTGGGCAGCTTCAGAGGCTGCATCCTCGGAAGCAAGAGAGTCATTAGAACTCAGTCCTGCACCGAGAGCATAGTTTCCGTTGATGACTGCCACTGCCACCTCATCGAGAACAGTCGGCAGAAGAGCGGCTTCCATTTCCTTGATGTCGTAGTTGTGCGGGTTGTCGGTGATGTCGTTCTTGGTAGCAGTCAGACCGACGCCTTCCTTCAGAGTGATTAATCCCTGAGCGGCAAGAAGCTGGAGCGCGCGTGCTTCATTGGTCGTATCGTTCGGAACGGCAATGGCAGCGCCGTCCGGTAGTGCATCGAGAGAATCTACAGTACCGCGGTAAATGGCAAACGGCTCATAGTGAACCTTTGCAACGGATACGAGGTGGGTCTTGTTTTCTTCATTGAAGGAATCGAGGTACGGCTGGTGCTGGAAGTAGTTCGCATCCACTTCCCCATCCTCTGTGAACTGGTTCGGCGTTACATAATCGGAAACGACCTTAATGTCGAGCGTATAGCCCTTTTCCTGAAGCAGCGGCTTGCAAACTTCCAGAATCTCCGCATGCGGCGTGGAAG
>CAVIKO010000078.1:0-8408 GCA_963643035.1 bacterium | reverse complement strand
CAATAGGATACCATATTTTTCCCGTTTTGTACAGAGGATAATCCAAATCTCTTCCGTTTTTTCCGCATTTCTTAGGAAAGTGCGGCAGAATCTCATCAAGAAAGGAAATCCGCAGTGGATAACAAGCGATCCCCGAAGGAAACACGCACACGCCGCGACACCATGTCCGCTTCCGAACGTCAATCGCTCGGCAAGGGATACCCGGTTCGTCCGGACGCAGATACACGGAATTACCGTCCCGTCAATTACAGACCGCGAACAGATGGTGGACATATCCCGGACTATATGCGCCGCGGTGAAGTTCCTGTTCGGAAAGACACCGCGCAGAAACAGCCCTCGGCACAGACAAGCAGCGGCAGTTCCAACAACAAAAACGCCAATACCGCAACCCTAACCAACTCCCGAGAGGTTCTGCGTACACAAGCAAGCTCCTCGCAGGCGATCGATTTACCAGGTTTCACAGACGAGATGGAGCAGACGCGCACGATTTCCCGTGACGAGTTGCGCCGCGTGGCAAATCCAACCACAATCTCTGACACCATGGCGAAAACGACCTATTTCGACCGCGGCGCACTTCACACAGCAGACGATGCTAAATCCGCGTCATCCGAGATTCCCACCGCGGCGAACACGCTAACCTCTCTGCCGCGCAGATCCAACACTCCATCGTTCGCCACCCATAACGAAAAAACCACACGGCGTGTACCTTGGATCCCCGTGATCGGTGTCATGGCGGCAGTGCTGGTTCTAGCGATCACGCTGCCGATCGCACTGCACAAGACGAAAGTACCGTCAGATGCGGATTACAACATGGCGGAAGGCTTTGCACCGGACGCGTTGACAGTCACGGACAAAACAGACATCGGTAAAGATTCTGAGGCAGAGACACTCGACAATCCGAATGGAGATCCGGATACTGCCGATACGGATCAAACCGAAACGGAACCGGAAACCGCCGCTGCGAAATTCAGCGTCACGCTGACATTCTTTGACCGCGATCCGATCACCGTCTCTACCGGGAAAATCACGCTCGGCGAACTGCTTGACAAGGTTGGCTATACGGTGCGCGATACGGACAAATTCCCGCTCGATCTGAATGTGGAGCTTACCGAGGATGCTACCATAGCCGTAGACACTATCACCCACGACACAGTAACGATGACGGAAGCAATTCCCTATACCTCCAGGGTGACAGAGGTACAAACGATTCCTCGCGGGACAAAAGAAATTGCGCAGTATGGACAAAACGGCGAAAAGACGATCACCTATACCGTGACCTACTGCAACGGCGAGGAGATCAGCCGTGAACAATCCGGGGAAAGCATCACGAAATATCCAGTGGAGGAAATCTCCACTCTCGGTGTCGGTGGCACATTGGTAGGTTCCGACGGCAATACATATTCCTATTCGTACTACAAGGTGTGCAGCGCGACATATTATGATATTGAGGGAATCACCTACCTCGGCTACAATGCGGATGAATCCGTTGTGGCGACCGACAAGAATTATATTCCCATGGGTACAAAACTGTACGTCAAAAGCGATACCTTTGATTTCGGTGTACGTACCGCCGCAGATACCGGCTCAATGATCCAGGGCTGGGAGGTTGACATCTGGCTGTCCGATTCCAATCCGCAGAAAGCGGCGTTTGCACAGGGCGGCTACTGGACCGATATGCACGTGTATTTTTTGGATTGACAAATTCACAAAAGGAAGGACAAGCATATGAATTTTGCGAAGATGAGAGCGTTTCAGGATCGGCTGACCGAATGGCGGATTCCCGGAAACGACTGTATGATCCGCGTCGGACATGAGGATGTGTATCGGTACCAATCCGGTTACGCCGATATGGAAGCGGGACGAAAAATGACAGGCAACGAATTGTACTTCATGTGGTCCGCTTCCAAACCGATCACCTGTACGCTCGCACTACGGCTCTATGAAGAGGGACTATACCTTCTGAACGATCCATTGTACGAATATCTGCCGGAATTCAAAGACATGCAGGTACGTGAAACAGACGCGGACGGCAATACGTTCCTGCGTCCTGCAAAGAATCCGATCCTTGTAAAGCACCTATTCAGCATGGCTGCTGGATTCACATATGATATCAACTCTCCCTCCATCAAGGCAACACGTGAGGAACATCCGACCTGTCCGACCCGTGAGATTATCCGTGCCATTGCGCGGGAACCGCTGACTTTTGATCCTGGTACGCACTGGGCATACAGTCTCTGTCACGACGTGCTGTCCGGTTTTATCGGAGTGGTTTCCGGAATGCCGACTCGGGAATACGCGAAGAAGGTGCTGTTCGAACCGCTCGGAATGGCCGATTCTTCCTACAATCTGCCCACCGATCCGTCCAAACTCTCCCGCATGGCAGTCCAGTACAACTACCGGGACGATCTCGAAAAAGCTCTGCCAACCAACAATACCTGCGGGCACATTCTCGGCTCCGATTTTGACAGCGGTGGTGCGGGTGTACTCTCCACAGTGGCGGATTATATGGAATTTGCGGATGCGATGGCGAATGGCGGCACAGCGAAAAACGGTTATCAGGTTCTGTCTCCCGCCACGATCGATCTCATGCGGAAGAATTTTCTCTCGCCTGTACAGATGCAGGATTTCTCATGGAGCCAGCTTGCCGGATACGGTTACGGACTCGGCGTGCGCACCATGATCGATCCATGTGCGGCAGGCTCTAACGGCTCTATCGGCGAATTCGGCTGGGGGGGTGCCGCCGGTGCGTACCTCATTATCGATCCGGCTCGGAAAACGGCACTTATGTACGCACATCATATGCTCAACAATCAGGAGTCGTACTTCTCTCCCCGACTGCGCAACGTCCTGTATGCCTGCCTCGAATAAACCCACCTGCGATCAAAAATCCCCTCGGAGGCATTCACCTCTGAGGGGACATTTTTCTGCTTATCTTTGACCTTCCGTACGATACAAGATAATCCCGAATAGCCCACCTGTGAACAGGATACCAACAGGTGGGTTTGTATTCGGATTACTTAGATGGAGACGAGGGGAGTCGAACCCCTGTCCGAAAACCTATTCATACGACTTTCTCCGGGTGCAGACGGTCTTTTGTGTTTCCTGCCGCAGACGCCGATCGTCAGGCTTCCGCGGTCAGTAGCAATTTAGTGCATGACGGTTGCAAATGCGAACTCACCGTTCACGGACGCTGCTGCATGATGCCAGTACCAAAGGGGGTACTTCCCGAAACGGGACATCCGAGGGCCGCAGCACTCCCCCGGCGGACAGACCGCACTTAGGCGGCCAGTGCTAATTCGTCGTTAGCGTTTAGTTTAAGGTTGGAGCTTTTTGAGAGATTCTCCGGCTCTACCCGCTTATCGTACTGCAAAATCCCCGTCGAAACCTTTACGTCCCCATAAAACCGATGACGAAGCCCGGTTATTTACAATACTATTGTGCCGTGAACCGAAGTCACGGCGTTTATTTACAGAATCGCAATCTTTTCCACAATCGGTGCCCTGCCACGCTTGGGCGTGTCATCCGTGGAATGTCCGATCGGAATCAATCCGACAGGCCGCTTGTCTGCCGGGATTGCCAGCGCAGCACGTACACCATCTTCGTTGAACGCACCGATGAAGCAGCTGCCAAGCCCGAGATCTGCAGCTTGGAGCATGATGTTTTCACTGGCAAGCGCTGTGTCCTGTAAGATGAACAAATCACGTGCGCGATCGCCGAATCTGCCTATAATCTCGCTTCCGTTCGTGCAGACCACAATCACAACAGGTGCATTTTTCACCCAGTCCGCGCAAAGACCGATCAGTTTTTCCCGCGATTCCAGACTGCGCAGTACATAGAAGAACCACGACTGCATATTGCAAGCACTCGGCGCAGCAACGGCAGCACGAAGAATCGTGTGCAGTTCATCATCCGTTACCGGAGTATCGGCATAGGAACGACAGCTTTTGCGTTTTTGACAAAGTGCGACAAAATCCATTTGAATTCTCCTGTGTCAATCGTCACGATCGGAACGGTTCTTGCTCTTGGTATACCGCTCGATCTCGCGTCCCGCTTCGGCTTTGGCATCCGACTCACGTTTGTCCCACAGCTTTTTTCCCTTACACAGTCCGACCTCCATTTTCACGTTCGCGCCGGAAAAATAGAGAGAGAGAGGCACTAAGGTATAGCTGTCGCGCTGCGTATACTGTTGGAGTTTCAAAATCTCCTTTTTGTGCATCAGGAGCTTTTTGCGGCGCAACGGATCGCGGTTGAAGATATTCCCCTTTTCGTATGGACTGATCCGGAATCCAACGGCGTATAATTCTCCGTTTTCCACCTGACAGTAAGAATCCTTCAGATTGACTTGTCCGGCACGTACACTTTTGACTTCCGTGCCATACAGAGAGATTCCTGCCTCATACGTCTCATCCACAAAATAATCGTGACGTGCCTTGCGGTTGACGGCGATGACCTTGCGTGCTTTTTTGTCCTGCGGCATATGTTTCTCCCTCCTGCACCTTGCGTTCCGTGTGCCTATATAGTATACACGATTTTTCCGCAAAATGCAAGAGGGGTACGGAACATTTTTTCGCAGATTTTTCGTCAATTTTCGATTTTCTCAAGATTATCCAGTCGAAAATCCGCGCGGGTCACAAAAACAGGATTTTCCCACCCTTTTTCGCCCGATCAGCATATGTCTGGTACTGCGCCGCCGTTTTCTCACCCGCTTTTTGGAAATAGTCGCGCCATACACCGGTTTCTTCTATGCGCTTTCCACGTACATTGGACCAGACCGTCCCATCCGTCATACAGAGTATCTTTTCAAAATCCTCCACGGGATTGGTTATGCTTTCGAGACAAATCGCATCGTCCTCCTCCGGCTGCCAACAGTCTGTGATCTCTATAGATTTGTCAAACGGCAGTTGGATCTTCTCGCCAATGAAATCGTCCAGACACACTGCTCTTCGCAATGGATCATAATCCCGTCGCCGTGCGTTCGATGATCATCTCCTGCCACTGGCGGTTGAGGGTGACAAAACGGGCGTTCCAGCCGGAAACACGGACGGACAGTGTCTTATACGCCTCCGGATCCTCCTGCGCTTTTCGCAGCACTTCGCCATCGATGACATCGAGTTGTAAAAAGTAACCGCCGAGAGCTACAAATCCCTTTAAAAGCGCCGCAATACCAGAGATTCCGTTTTCCCCTCTCGTTGCACTGGGATGGAGTTTTATATCCAATGCCGCGCCGCAGACCAGCTTTTCGAGATCAGCTCTACAGTAGGATACAATGATAGAAGTCGCACCCTCCTTATCGGTTCCCGGGGTGGGAGATGCGTTTCCTGCGAGAATCGCACCCTTTTTCATTCCGAACGGAGAAGCAGTGCGCTGTCCAAGCCAGTCGATTTGCCGCCCGAACGTAGATACGCCGGGGATATAGAGAATCGGCGATTCGCCCTTGTGCGCGAGCACCATATCGGCAAACCGGTCAAGGATCTCCGCTGTCACCGCATCTGCTTCCTCATTGTCGTTGCCGTAATAGGTATATCCGGTGAGGATCCGCTGACGCAGAATTTCTTCTCCCTCCCAATCGTTTTCGATCGCATCGAGAAGGCGGTCGAGCGTGGTGAGATGATCCTCAAATACCGCTTTCCGGATTGCATAAAGACTATTGCCCGCGTCCGGTGCGCCGCCAATGTGGGGAGATCGAACCGTATAGCGACAGCCACCCGCATTGTAATCCAGTCCCGCGGCGATACAGTCCTTCTCGAACAGAGAGATAAGCAGTGCCGGAATACCGAAGCACTTCAGGCGGTAGGCACCCTGCCCATCCGGCTCACACATACCGTCAACAAGTCCGGCATAGGTGCCGTCCACGTGTTTCTGCAACCGTTCCATATACGCGGCAAGCAACGCGTCATAGGTATCGTACTGTTTATGCTCACCGCCAATGCCCAAGGTGTCGCACATCAGCATTGTATATGCATCAAAGGGCATATAGGCAAAATTCGTCCTGCCGGGGATCTGCACCTCCCAACAGCCATCGTTCGCAAAATCTCGCGCCTCTTCCGGATCGTATCCAAACGCGGTGAGGGAACGAAGGATAAGCGGTTCGTTGTATACGGCAAGGATCCCGCCGCCATAGCGCATGACCTCGGCAATCCGTCTGTACAATCGTTCATCGGTTTCCTCTGTCAGCCGCACCGTGATGGGATAATCGCTGATCGCCAGTTCCTCCACGATATCGAGCACGAGATACGTCACCGCATTAGTAACATCGTGACCATCGCGGTCGGTACCGGAGAGAACGATATTCTGGTAATGTTGTGCGTCTCCGGTGCCGCTAGGCGTATCAGACTGAATCCATTCACAGCCCTTGATGAAGAAATGAGCGAGGATCTCACGTGCTTCATCCAATGTAATGCGGTTTTCCAGCAGATCCTTTTCGAGATACGGACCGAGCATTTTGTCAAGCCTGCCGATCCCCGACCAGTTGCCGCAAAGTCTTGTAAACGCAAATGTGAACCACAGGCTCTGTACCGCTTCCCGAAAGGTACGCGGTGTTTCAAATGGTACGCGGCGAAGCATCGCCGCAATTTCCGGATCGTTATCCCGTTCTGCCGCCAGATACCGCGCGTGCCAGATACGCATGGCGTAGACCATCCGGCGCAGGTACCGCTTCAGCTGACCAGGACAGTTTTCGTCAATGTCATGCAAAATACCGTTCATACCGATCTCCAGCACGCGATCAAAGCCGACTGTTACATGGCTTACCGACCACAGCACACCTTCGCCGCCGAACGTCACCGGGATGATGTGGGAGATCGCACCTCCGAGGGTTGCCGCGCCGCAGATTTTTTCACCGGGGATGAGCCGGAGCGGAGCCAGTCTCGCGATTTCGTCTACAGCATGAGAATAGCGCTCCATGCCGTCCATTTCCGCAAATCCGGATACTGCATCCATCGCGATCGTCCTGTGCGTCATTGCGTCATCGCCATACATACCGTGCATCGAACGATCGGCAAACGCGCGTGTCTCCTCCGACAGACGTACCGGACGCGTATATCCTGTACCACAGGCAAATTCCATGTTGTCTCCTCCTCAGCAGGGGATATTTTCTCCATTATAGCATGTGTCCGTAACGGAATCAAGCCTTTTTACCGGATTTGTACAAGAAATTATTGTGCGGCGCGAAAAAAACGCGATTTCCCTGAAAAATATGCTATTAGCCGTAGAAATCCGGCACGGAATGTGCTATAATACAAAATATGGGAATGGTTCCCGTACTTTTTTAGTCAGATTTCAAATCACAAAGGAGATTTTTCTTATGTATGAAGCATATATGCCCTATGTCACCGAGGTACTGCGCGGGATTCTCGCAAAAGACAGCCCGAGCGGATTCACCCGCCAGGCAGCGGACTACGCCATGGAGCAGTTCCGTGCGCTCGGCTATGACCCAAAGCTGACGAACAAGGGCGGCGTATTCTGTGAGATCGGCGGCAACGAGGACAGCGAAAAGGGTGGACTATTGCTGTCGGCGCACATCGATACGCTCGGTGCCATGGTACAACAGATCAAGGGCAACGGCAGACTCCAGCTCAAAGCAATCGGCGGTCTGATGGCAAGCAACGTGGAAACGGAATTTGTGAAAGTTTACACACGTGAAGGTAAAACCTATGAAGGTACGATCCAGCTCGCCAATGCATCCTCACATGTAAACGGTGCTGTTGGCAGCACAGTACGCACCTTTGATAACGTGGAAGTCGTGCTGGATGAGGATGTAAAGAACGCGGAGGATGTAAAAGCTCTCGGAATTGAGGTCGGCTGCTACGTCTGCGTGAATCCGAAAACAGTCATCACGGAATCCGGATACATCAAGAGCCGCTTCCTCGATGACAAGCTCAGCGCCGCGATTCTGCTCGGTATCGCCAAATGGGTCAAGGAGGAAAAAATCGAGCTGCCGCGTAAAGTGTACATGCACTTCACGGTATATGAGGAAATCGGTCATGGAGCAGCCGGAATAATGCCGGAGGGCGTGAACGAAATTCTCGGCGTGGATATGGGCTGTGTCGGCGACGGCTTAGACTGCACGGAAAAGGATGTTTCGATCTGCGCTGCCGATTCCGCAGGTCCGTATGATTACGAAATCAACTGCCGTCTCATTGCGTTGGCAAAAGAAAACGAGCTGTCCTACGCCGTCGATGTATATCCGCACTACAGTTCTGACTGCTCGGTGGCAGTGCGCTGCTTTGATGTACGGCAGGCTCTGATCGGCGCTGGTGTATATGCATCCCATGGCTATGAACGCTCCCATATGGAGGGGGTGAAAAACACCTTTACTCTCGTCTGCGCGTACCTACAGGATACAAAATCGGAATAAGTGGAAGAGACAAACTTCCGTCATCAGAAAAAAGGTAGGATACACTCATGAA
>CAVIKO010000077.1:0-8550 GCA_963643035.1 bacterium | reverse complement strand
CAGCGACGGCAAGTGTGATGTTTGTGGTTATGAAGTAGAACCTGAGCAGCCGCACGAGCATACCTACAGCGCAGACTGGTCCTACGATGAAACCTATCACTGGCACGCAGCAACCTGCGAGCACGATGTAGTAGCTGACAAGGGTGAGCACATCGACGCGGACAGCGACGGCAAGTGTGATGTTTGTGGTTATGAAGTAGAACCTGAGCAGCCGCACAAGCATACCTTCTCTACCGCATGGTCTTACGACGAAGCCTACCACTGGCACAAATCCACCTGTGGTCATGACGGCATCGTCGCGGACAAGGCTGCCCACACCGCAAGCGCGTGGATCGTGGACAGAGAGGCGACTTATCGTAATGCAGGCAGAATGCACAAGGAATGCGTGACCTGCGGTTACATTCTGGAGACGGCAGTGATTCCTGCGTCCGATCCGTCTCAGGCACCGTGGTGGGGCATTACCAACCGTCCGGAAACGGCACGCAAGTACACACTGACGGCAACGGCTGGCCACGGCGGTTCCATCACAAATGAAGGCACATACACGATCCTTACGGGTCTCGATCTGACGTACACCATCACCCCGATGCGCGGGTATGCCATCGAGAGCGTATTCGTGGACGGTCGGGATATGGGCGCGATCACGGAATACACATTCCGCAATGTAAAGGCAAATCACACCATCTCCGCCACCTTCCGCAAGAGCTTCGAGAATCCGTTCATCGACATCTTCGAGAGCGACAGATATTATGACGCGGTAGCGTTTGTGTATGAAAACGGACTCTTCAAGGGTGTATCCGCGCGTGAGTTCGCACCGGATACCACAATGACGCGCGCTATGTTCGTCACCGTGCTTGGCAGACTGGCAAATGTAAACGCGGATATGTACAACACTGTATCCTTTGACGATGTGGAGGCAGGCTCCTGGTACGCTCCGTACGTACAGTGGGCTTGCGACGCAGGCATCGTAAACGGCTATGGCGACGGCAAGTTCGGCGTGAACGATCCGGTTACTGTGGAACAGGCGGCAGTTCTGCTGGCGCGTTTTGCAGCGTACAGCGGCATCCAGACGGTAAATTACACGGCTCTCTCCGGATTCACCGACGCCGCGACGGTCTCCGATTGGGCAGTGGCACCGATGCAGTTCGTGGTCGGCAACGGCATTTACACTGGCGCCGCCAACGCACTGGAACCGCAGTCTCCGGCAAAACGTTCCCTCCTCGCGGAAATGCTGTACGCCTATGTAATGCACTTCGGCGAATGAGCGGGAAAGCAGATTTTACCATAAACGAATAGCAAAAGCGCGGGAGCGTAGCTGGGTAAACATGCAATCCAGTTGACTCTCGCGCTTATTTTTCATTCTTCACAAAGCCGTACAGGTTGTCTTTCTGCGGAGGCACTCTGGATCAATCCTTTTTCCCCTAAAAAGCTCGCACAGATGGGCTTTTGGCGCAAAAATAACCCTATATCAGCGTTGCCTTAACGTAGCGTGTGTTTCTGGCCGAACCAATGCGTTTGATCTGACCTGATTTTACCATTTTTGCCAGAACGGATTCCACAGTTGTGGGACTGATATCCGGATGAATGGCACAGATTTCTGCTTTAGACATCGGCGTCAGACTTCCCAATACGGTGGCTTCGATGCGGGCGGTTTTTGTGACCTTTTTCCCATGGAGAACTGCGAATCGCTTATCCAGTTCCTTGTAGCACATATATAGGGTGGAAAGGAAATTCTGTATGAACGGAAAATAGTCATTCTCGTTCGTACCCCAACCTTCCGAAGATTGGCGGAGAGCCTCATAATAATATGCCTTGTAGTTGTTGATCTGCTCCTCAAAAGAGATATACTTACCGGCATCAAACCCGTTCTTATACAACAACAGAAGCGACAAAAGCCGGGACATTCTGCCATTTCCGTCACGGAACGGATGAATGCAAAGAAAATCTAAAATGACACACGGAATCAAAAGAAGCTGATTGATATTTGCATTGGAGCAGGCGTCCGCATACGCAAGTTCCAACTGTTCCATGGCCGCTTTTGTTTCCGATGCAGGTGTTGGACGGAAGCGGACACTTCGGGTTCCATCCGGTGCAATCTCCAGAATGACATTGTCTGTGTTTTTGTACTGTCCCGCAAATTCGTACCCGGCAACGGACATCATCATTTCATGCAGTCTGAGAATGTCCCGTTCCGTAAAAGACAACTGCTCATATCCGCTGTGTATGGCATTCAGCGCATCGCGATACCCGGCGATTTCCGCCTCATTATGGTTCAGCGGCGCACTGCTCCGGTTTACGATTTCCGCGATACGCTGGTCGCTTGTGACGATACCCTCAATGGCATTAGAGCTTTTAACCGATTGTACTTTTGCGACAGATTCCAACTCTGTGAATACCTGCGCATACTCCTCCTTGCGGATACCTGCGGCAGTACGTAAGGAATAAATATTGCCGGTTATGCTTATGAGATTAGCAGGCAGCAAGCCGTTATCCAAAAATGAGTAATCAAATCTTCTCATGATACCCCTCCGTTTCTGCATATAATTATACCACTGTATATGCAGAAAAGCAAGCCAGTTGAGAGGATTTACTGCATATAAATCCGGCTTTTTATATGCAGTAATGGCGAATAATATACGTAAGGAGAGTATCCTAACTGGATGTGCAATACGCTTTACAAAAACAGCAGCCCGCGACGATCATAAACCAACTCCCTATTCTCATTCCCGCACCGTATCGCCCGATCCAGTGCCATAATCGTCGCCACCGCACCGTCGATCTTCTCCGTGGACTTCTCCTTGTCCGGTTTGATATTCCCGGCCGGGTCGGTGCGGATGAAGATGTTGTCCATCATCCATCATGCGAGGCGCTCACCTCCTCCCCAAAGAAAAAGCAGCCGTATCACACAGCCGCTTTTGCAATTTTTCCACTCCTCAAAGGCTCCTATCGTATGCCGCAAGCAGGAACGCCGTATCAAATCCAAAATCCCGATACCCATCAAGACACGTTCGTACATACATATCCGTTGGAACCCCCAATTTCCTATCCTCATGCATGACGTAGACAAACCCATCATGCAGCTTTGTCTTCCCGGTGCGAATATCCGCAACAGGGAGTCGTATGTCTTTCTTGTAGTAGACGTTCGGAAATCCCTCGTACCGATCAAGCTTCAGCTCATCCGCCAAGCTAACCTCCCACACGCCAACCGGCACGTGCGAACCTTGTTTCGGCTCAATGGTCAGATACGCCCCGGTCAAGCTCCCCTTGAAGAGGAGCTCGTAATCCGGTATCACCGCCGTTCCTACAACCGTCGCGTCCGGGCAGCGGAACTGCATCTGTGCTATGTTGAGGTTGCTTCCGTATGCCAAGTAGTATCTTTTCATCCTCGTCTCCTCCCTCATGCCGGTCTGCCGTGTCTGAATGCCGCGTCTCCGGCAAGGTTTCTTGTGAGAATGTCCCTCGCCGTTGCAAATTCCTCGCCGATGAACCCAAGCCGGAGAAGCCAAGTCCGCATCGCGTATTTCGGATTCTCGACCTGCTGCGGCTTCGGACTCGCGGTCTTGACCATCTTCGCCATCTGGCTGAGTGCCAAGCAAAGCTGCATGTAGCTCTTAAGCTGTCCTGCGTGGAGCCCGTTTTGCTTCCCATCCACAGGTGCGTCGAACTGGAAAAGCCGGAACTCGATCGTGCCTTTGGTGAAGGTCGCGTGGTAGTTCAGCATGTGGTACCGGCTGTCGTTGTAGTGGTTGGTTCTGCGGAAATCCGCGCCGTTTCCGCTGTACCACACGTCCGCAAGTTCCTCCATGGTGCGCGGTTTCTTCTCGTTGAGCTTCATGAGGAAGCAAGGGTCAACCGTTCTGCAGTAGCGGTCCATGCGGTTTTCGTCCAGCTTCAGCGCGCTTGCAAGAAGGTTTTCGTGGCTTGCCATGATGTTCGCGAGGTGGCGCAGTGTCTGCGGTGTGTGGTCGCCTAAGCCGATGTGAATGTGAACCCCGCACCCTCTGGTGGGATCGCTCTTTGCCCCTGCCTTGCGCAGTCTGCGGATGAGCTCCTGCAGCGTTTCGATGTCGGCGTAGTGCAGAATCGGTGTAACCAATTCGCACTTCTCGCTGTCCGGACCGGAAATGCTGATGTCCCGTTGGAACTTCCACTCGCGCCCATCCGCGTCCCAAGCCGACCATGTACCATTGCGGCCCGCGGTGTTCTGGTAGTTGCCTGTGCCGAAGAACTCGGCGGCGAGCTTGGCAGCGTTCTCTCGGGTGATGCTGTTCATCTCGACCTCGACCCCAATGGTCTGGTTCTTCATCTCCTCGATCTGTGTCTTGGTTTTCGCCGTCATGGTGTAACCCTCCGTTCCTCTATCGTTGGTTACATGATACCATAGATACACGGAGTGGAGGTGTACGCGGAGATACACATTGGATAACGATGTGTGTCTGGGATTTATGGTTCCACTATGCGGCATTCATCCTCTCTATAGACGATATTCAGACTGCCGCCGCTATCCCAAGATACCAATATGGAACCAATGAGGCTTTTTTCTATGCCTCGGTAAGGTGGTCAGCAAACACGCACGGCACCTCGGCGATGCCTTCCTCCTTGGCGGCAAGAATGCGACCGTGACCGGCAATCACACCGTAATCACAGTCGATGATAACGGGATTGATGAAACCAAACTCGCGGAGGGAAGAGCGCAGTTTCATGATCTGCTCCGGTGAATGTGTGCGCGCGTTATTCACATACGGCACGAGCTTTTCGATGGGAACGAGCCGCATTTCCGTTGTTGTTTTCATGTACTACCCCTTTCTCGCCCGAAGCAGCCGTTCCATCAGGTCATCCTGCGGCGTTGCTCCGCCATACTCCCCGGCACAGTTCTCCCGAACGATCTGGAAGATCTCCGCCCACAGCCGGTTCGCCTGCGTCATGTAGGTGTTCGCAATCGCCACATACGGCGACTGGATCGCCGCTCCTGTGGTCGGATGCTTGGCAAGAAACCCAAGCTGACTGGTAATCATCTCGCATTGGATCCACCGCGCGCTCGCCATTGCAAAGCGTTCGAGCAGCTGCGGAGAAATGATCGCGGCACACCCTCTGACGGACAGCCACTCCCACGTGTTCCGGTAAATCTCGACGGCTTGCAATTCCGTGCCGTCCTTCTGCTTCGCGGATAAAAACGCAGACGGCTTCGGCATATCCTGTCCTTTCAGATCCGCCGCACTGTCTTTGAAATCGATAACCGTCAGCGGTCTTTTGCCCGGATTCCCATCCGCGATCTTGTCTGCAAGAGCCTTTTTCGGCCTGCCGCCGTTACCCGGTTTCGGTCCCCTCTGACCCATCCGATCCACCTCTTTCCTGCGGGGTCTATTCCCCTCGAAACTTTCGCGCATTTTCGCGTGTGACCCCACGCCGTTGACTTTAGTGCTTTAGTGTAGAGAAGTGATCCCCCCCTACCGGTCGCCAATTTCGTGATGTATCCTGGTGTGACAGGACTGACACAGGCTCATGAGGTTGTCCATGGAGTGTGTTCCACCTTGCGAGACCGGCAGGATGTGATGAACCTCCTGCACCGGAGTCAGCCGTCCTTCCCCCAGACACATCTCGCAGAGAGGATGTGATGCTGCGTACCGGTCACGGATACGTCGCCACGCATAGCCGTACTTTTTATTGATGTCCGGACTGCGCGCGTACTTGTCATACTTGCGGCGTTCTTCTATGCGGTGCTGCTCGCAGTACTGTCCGTTCGTAAGATTCGGACAACCAGGGTGCGAACACGGTCGCTTGGGTTTGCGCGGCATGCGGCTTCTCCCCTCCACGACAAAAGCCACCGCGGGATTGCTCCCAACGATGGCTTCGTTGTATTTTTTGGTATTATAATTATACCACATGTCCAGGGTGTCTCTCAATGTCTTTTAGTGTCCACTTTCTGAGATTTTCGCACTTTTGCACTCCTCCAACGCCCGGTTGTGCAGCTTATGCGTGTATCGCAGGTCGTAACCCAGCATCACGGCGATCTGTTCCCACGACTTGAAGCAGAGGTACCGCAGCTCGAGCAGCGTCTGGTACTCCAGATTCGGCACGGCTTTGATGACCTTGACAATCTCGTGCTTCAGAGCCACGAGGGCATCGATATCCGCGTTGATCTCGTCCTCCAGGTCGATGATCCGCATGATGATGTCCTCCATCCGGTGTATGTTGCGCGTGCCGCTCGGCGCGACGTCGGAAAGTGTGGACGTCGCCTTGGCTGCAAGGTTGCGCAGGGACATGACCTGCTCGATCTTGGCGTCGATCCTCTGGTCGAGTCGGTATGCCTGGGATAAGTATTCCTTTGCTTTCATTTCGTGTCCTCCATTTTGATTTCATGTCTGTTTGCGTGAGCAAGAATCCACCGAACCTCCTCTACGGAGCGTACCACAGCGGCGATGCCTCCGGATGCGCGGATGTTGCGGATGGTCGCCTCCTGCAGCTTTGTGGGCTTGCCATCCACGGTCTTCACCTCGAACCCGAAGAACCGCCCATCCACACAGGCTATGATGTCCGGGATTCCGGCTGTGCCGTACATGCCGCCATGCTCCTTCCAGCAGAAGCAGCGCGGCATGGTCTTGCGGTTCAATCTCTGTGATTTCGAAGCCATCCGTACCCGGAGACACAAACTTCGGACACAGACCGCTGTGTTTTTTCACTGCAGTGGCAAGCCGCCGCTCGATGTCACGTTCTCGGTAAAAGCTCATCCACGATCCCTTTCATGCGTTCGTGCATTCTCTCGTCCACCTCGTTCCGCGGCTCTGCGGCAGAGGAGCCGTAGAACACATCCGTGTATTGCGACGACAGATGCGGATGGTCGCGGAACATATTGTCCTCCGCGTGGGAACAGATCTTCTCGATCGCGTGCAGCGCGCGAATGAACTTGTCACAATCGGCCGAGGGAAGCACGCTCCCTGTGTCCATCAGGGCTTTTGTCCCGATCGTTTTCAAAAGTCTCATATCCGCGCCCGCGGTCTCGTACATGCCCATAGTCCTGTTTTTCTTAGCTATCATCAGGGGTTTCTCCTTTTCTGTGTTTTTGTGGGGGTATGGTTTTGTCACAGTTTTCCGGCTTTTGTCTCATTGTCGTTATATAGATATCTCTTTTTTAAATATTAATAAATACTCAAAATCCCTATATAGAGATATGTAGATACCTGTGTATAGGACTGGGAACAGCGTGACAAAACCCGTTTTCCGTGACAGTACTCTATTTCAACAGCGGATTGATGGTATACGACGCGTTCTTCGGTCTGCCGCCTCTCAGCTTGTCCGAGGCGTCCACGGAGGAAAGACGCACATATCCGTAGTCCTCCAGGTGCTCCAGGATGGCTTGTGCCTCTTCCGCGGAGCTTACAAAGCGGCAGGTGTGCATAACATCCCGGCGGTTGTTTTGCCCTCGCAATTTGTCGATCACCATAGCGGCGGCCTTGAACCCGCTGCGGATGCCCATGTCGCCGTACGCGTTTATCGCGTGGACGAGGAAGTATTTCCCGATCCGCACGGCGTTCTCCATTGTGGCACGGTCAATGACGATCGACGGGTCTTCTTCCAGAATCGCGTCCGCTATGTTTCTTTTCATTGGCATAGGGCTTTAACTTATGGGGAGGATAGAGCAATGTAGTGGTACAATTTGAGCGCCCCATGAGGTTTTGCCGGGAGTGATACTGCGGTGTCGCTCTCTTTTTTGCGGTCACCCGACCTCGGCGCTCCCGGACAGTTTAAACCGGTTGTCGATGGCCAATATACGGCGGCGGGGACAACGTAAAGCAAAAAAAGTCCAACTAACCTTAGAATTAGTTGGACTTTACTATTGCGGGGATGGGATTTGAACCTCATGACCTCCGGGTTATGAGAACATCTATCCTGGTGTGAATTTCCAGCATTCTCGAATCAAGGCGGCAGATGTTTTTTGTGTTCGACGACGTCTTGTCGATGCGTGGCGTCGGTGGTGGTTCGACATACTGTAGAAACTCTGTCCTGAGGATGAATTTCAACGCATCCATTGCGCCAGACATTGATCTACAACAGTAGAAATTATAAGGGAGTATTAATCATCCACAGGCGGTGTACAAGGTGTGGAATCTACAACAGTAGAAATTATAAGGGAGTATTAATCAATTCCGAATCGTGTATTACGATGGCACATCTACAACAGTAGAAATTATAAGGGAGTATTAATCACTGGGAGGTGCCGTGTGGCGCAGGCATCTACAACAGTAGAAATTATAAGGGAGTATTAATCTACCGGATATAACAGTTCCGCTACATATCTACAACAGTAGAAATTATAAGGGAGTATTAATCATGCGGATCTGGCTACAAGTTTACGTAATCTACAACAGTAGAAATTATAAGGGAGTATTAATCCGCTCCGGATGGAGCACGGGACAGACATCTACAACAGTAGAAATTATAAGGGAGTATTAATCCGGCTTGTGAGCGTTGTCGGCATGGAATCTACAACAGTAGAAATTATAAGGGAGTATTAATCATTGCCACATATCCAGCGGGTTATTAATCTACAAC
>CAVIKO010000076.1:0-8637 GCA_963643035.1 bacterium | reverse complement strand
GACAACGCTTGAAAGACAACGAATTTTTCAAGCGTTGTCTACTTTTTTCACGACAATAACTATTTTTACGTTATTAGTTATTCCGTAATTTTATGGAAAAATATCCAAGCAGGCCATTTACTTTTTGACACCTCCGTGGTATAATACAAGCAAGCAATTCTGTAATCCATATTATTGGGAGGGTATAAATGAAACGCATCACCACAATTCTGCTGCTTGCCGCCATGCTTCTTTCTATGAACAGCTGTGGCACCGGTACGAATAATGAAAATCCGGAATCCTCTGCAGACAATCCAGAACAAGCCGTTATCGAAGAGGAAACGGCAGCGGATCCATTTGCAGCGTATCGGGATATCGATCTCGACGGACGGACGATCCACATTTCCGTAAGCTCCAACATTTCTGAAAACGGCGGCGGTATGCCGTCCTCCTATCCATACATTGCCGGTCCTGAGGAAATGACCGGAGAAAGTGTGGCAGACAGCGTATACACACGGAATATCATGGTGGAGGAAATGCTTCATTGTAAGCTCGATCACCAACCGCTTGATCTCAACTATGAAGATGTGCAGCCATATATTGAGAATCTTGTAATGTCCGGCGATGCCTCTATTGATTATTACGTGAACGACCAGCTTGGGCTTCTGCATTGCGGAATCAAGGGTTATTTGCTCAATTTGAACGATCCTACACAGTTTTCCGATTATCGATTTGATTTCGCAGGCGGCGCGTATTACTATGACTATATCCAAGGTCTTTCCATCGGAAACAAACAATTTATCATGACCGGACCGTACTTTATCGATACCCTCCGCGCCGCTCATGTGTTATACATGAACAAGAATATCTACGGCGATCTCTACGGCGATGAAAACGGTCTGTACGAGATTGTTAAGGAAAACAAATGGACGCTCGATATGCTCGATACGTTAGTGGAGGACGCATATCAGGATCTCAACGGTGACGGCAAGGCTAGTGAGGAGGATCGTTATGGTCTGTCCGCACATAGTAAAGGATGGTCTATGCCGTATTACGCCATCTACTACAGCACCGACGCACATGTGGTTGATTTTGACGACAAGAATATCCCGTACATCTCCGAATCCAATCTGGAACGGGTCAGCAAGGCAGCGGAACTGCTCATCCGGCTTGACCAATCCACCGGAATCTACAAGGACACAAGCGTTGCATTGAGCTTGCAGAAATTCGTGGATGGACAGGCACTGTTTACGATGTTCCAGAAGGTTGGCGATATGGAGCAGTCCTCTATCCGCGACTTTGACGGTATGGGCATAGTTCCCTACCCGCTGCTCGACGAAACACAGGACCATTACCGCACACTCATCCATGATACCGCAGAGATGGGCGCGATTCCGATCACCTCCGCCGGAGAAGCTGCGGGTGCAGTCAGTGCCGTGGTGCAGGTTCTGTCCATCGATGCTTCTGAAAATCTTGTCAATCTCTATTACGAAACCGCGCTGAAATCGAAATACGCACAGGATTCCTCCACCGCTGAAATGCTGGACATCGTATCGGCAGGCATTACGGCGCCGTTTGAGATTGCGTATGAGCTCGGCTTCGCTAATGATTCCTATCTCAACAACATTACATTTGGCCCCGTTGCGGACTCTATCACCAAGGGAACCGATGTAATCGCGTCCTCTTTTGCAAACAAGCTATCCGGTGCACAGGAAAAGTTAGCCGAACTTGTGCGGATCTACACGGAAGAATAGTACCCAGTATCAACCATCAAAGGAGTAAAAACACAATATGAAAAAGACCTTCCGCACCTTGACCATCGGCAACAGCTTCTCACAGGACGCGCTTGCCTACGTCCATCAAATTGCACGCGCTGCCGGTATCGATTGGGAGGCGAACAATCTTTATATCGGCGGTTGTCCGATTGAGGCACACTACCGCAACTATCTGGAAAAGGCAGAAACGTACAGCCTGGAAACAAACGGCAAAACGACCGGTCGCATGGTGTCCATCAATGAAATGCTTACAAACGGGGTGTATGACGTTGTTACCACACAGCAGGCAAGCTATAATTCCGGAAATCCGGACACTTATGCGCTGCTGCCGGAACTTGTCGGATGGATTCGCGATGCACAGCCGACCGCAAAACTGTATCTGCAGGAAACGTGGGCATATGAAATAGACAGCACGCACGGAGCCTTCCCTGACTATCATTCCGATCAGCGGTATATGTACGAGTGCCTGCGCGACGCGTATTATGATTACGCGAAACGGGTGGAGGCGGCAATCATCCCGACCGGAGATGTAGTTCAATATTTCCGGGAACACGTGGCACGATATGATTACGCCCATGGCGGACTGTCCCTCAACCGCGACGGATTCCACCTGAGCATCCCCTATGGCAGATATTTGAACAGTGCTGTCTGGTTTGAAACACTGTTGGGCGGTGACATTCGTGGGAACGCCTATGTACCGGAGGGCGTGACAGATGTTTCCCTGCTTGCCGAAATCCAGAACGTGGTTCACAATTATCTTGAAAATCATAAGAAGGAAGCGAATTGACCCATGCAGTATCTGATTGACAGTGCAAACCTGTCCGCCATCGCTGCCTGTATGGCATACTATCCGACCGTTGGCGTAACGACCAATCCCACGATCATTTCCCGGGAAAAGCGGCCGCTTATCGAAATTCTCCCAGAAATCCGAGCGCATATCGGATCCGAGCAGTGGCTGTTCGCACAAGTGATTTCCGATACCGCAGATGCGATGTACCGAGAAGCTACATTTTATATGGAAAAAATCGGCGGAAAATTTTCTGTGAAGATCCCAGCGACACGAGAGGGACTGCGTGCAACCCGTATCTGTGCCGAAAACGGAATACCAGTAACAGTTACAGCGGTATTCACACCGCAGCAGTCGCTTCTTGCTGCGCGTTCCGGTGCGGCTTTTGTTGCTCCGTATGTCAACAAGCTTGACGCATATGCTGGAGACGGGATTGCTCTGGTCGCCGAAACGCATACATTATTTGCGCAGTTCGGAATCGCAACAAAGATACTTGCCGCCAGTTTCCGTAATGCTGAGCAGGTCAATCGCGTGGCTTTAGCTGGCGCGGACTACATCACCCTGCCGCCGGTATTCTACGATACGCTGATTGAACATCCGTTAACGACTGGGGCCGTTGCAGGATTCACAAAGGATTGGCAAGGTGTATACGGCGACACACTGCTTACAGAGATGCTTTGAAACCAAAAGTCGTTGCTGTATGATTGATTCTGTGCTTCTATAAAAATCAAAGAAGGCTGATCGCATTTTGATCAGCCTTCTTTTATGATTGGGTTTATATCGTACCATTGTCAGCCTTATCCATTGCATGCGTATCCATCTGCATACTCTGCGGCTTTTCGATAAAGATCGGCTCCTTTTCAAAATCGCGTTCCGGTGGATCGGTCATATAGTATTCAAGTGCAGTTTCGGCATTTTTAGCACGCAATCTGGCGTCCGTCTTTTGCCGGATAAGCGCACAGATCACCGCAGCTGCCGGTACACCGAGAATCATTCCCGCGAAGCCGAAGAAGCCGCCCGCGATGGTGATGGACACAAGCACGCCGAGTGCCGACAGTCCCGTGGAATCACCGAGAATTTTCGGTCCAATGATGTTGCCATCGAGCTGTTGGATCACAAAAATCATCAGGATAAACCAGAGCGTCATCTTCGGCTCCGCGATAAAAATAATGAACGCACTGGGGATCGCACCAATAAAGGGACCAAAAAACGGAATGATATTCGTCACGCCTACAATTACGCTGATAAGCGGCGTAAACGGCATCCCGATGATGGACATGACGATAAACGTGAGCGTCCCGATAATGACGGAATCGATAATTTTGCCAAGCAAGAATCCGCCGACCGTATTATTTGTAAAACGCATTAAGTACACAAGATTCAGATAACGGCGGCGATCCAAAAGAGAAGCGGCGATCCATTTGCATTTTGCGATCAGTTTTTCCTTAGCAAGGAGCAAATACACCGCGACAATAGTGCCGATAAGCGCGTTTTTCACTTCAATCACAAACCGCCCAGCATACGACAGCACCTGATTTCCCGCGCTCTCCAAATACCCATATAGGGTGGCGATCAGGCTTTTTAAATCCGTGGACAGCTCGTTGACGTCCAAAAACTCGGAAAGATTTTCATACTGCCCGTTGAAGAGCGGGAAATCGCGGATGAACTTATCCACCAGATTTTGCGCCGCTGTGATGTATCCGGAAATCTGTGTTTCCAGCTCCACGAAGCTGCGTCCGACCTGTGGAAATACCAATCCGACAAGTAGACCAAGCACAAGAAAAAAGAGAAGCATCGACAAAAACACACCAAGCGGTCGTTTCAATCGTTTTTCCGCCTTGGATCCCGCTTTAAAGCGAAGTATTTTCGCCTCGCAGAACCGCTGAAACGGCGAGAGAATATACGCAAATATAAACCCGTAGATGAGCGGCGACAGGACCGTGAACACAGTATCCAGAAACGCCTTGACCTCAGGCAAATTGGATATCAGAAGAAAAAACAGGATCACACTGAACAGAACAAGCATCGCATAGCGTGAAATCTGCGCGTATTTTGTGTTTTTTTGAAACCCAAACATAATGACACCTCCACAGGTGAGAGATTCTTTCTATATTATACTGTACCAGATGCGATGTGTCAATCGTTTTTTCTTCCGTTTCTGTTTTTTTACATAAGAGCTCCGTTGTGGAAAGCATAACAGCGCGCTTTTTTCCGCTTACCTGTCAATACAAAAGCTGCTTATGTGCAACATACACAAAATTCAGAGCGATTTTTGTCCATATCGAAAAGCTCGAAAACACATTTATTAACATAAGTGCAATGGTTTATTCATATATTGCGTGGTATAATAGGTTTATATCATTGCACCCTGCGAAATGGCTATTTTTACGTTTTTTTGCGCAGCAAACGGTCATTGCAACGGGAATCTGTAAAACGGAGGAAGATGGAACGCGAGAAGACGGTCGCCGTATGTACTGCCGCACGTAAAACGTAAGTACGATTGGCACTTCTTCTATGGAACCACACATGGGAATGTGTGGTCTGCGAGATTCTGTCATATTTCGGATTTGGAAAAGTTTTTTGAGTACCTGAAAAGGAGCCTGACCATTGCGTGGAAGAGCGTATTCTTCAATTTCAAACAATACAGCTGCTTCTTCATCGCCATCATCATCGTACAGATTCTATATGGTCTAATGACGGTATCTGCACAGAACAACAACCGGATCGAATACGAGCATGTGACGGAAGAGTATAACTACCACATGGTACTGAAAGATCTGAACCAGTATCAGGCGTTCTATCTCATCAACGATGAAGGTACCGTATTCAAGAGCGATATCATTTTCAAGGTTGTGCGATACGATGAAAACCACAACTACATGAACAATGTCGATACCTACGATGTGTACCTTTACTTTACCCGCGATCCACACGACTGCGAAGCACGCTTCCGCAAGGATTATCTGCCGGATCTGAAAGCATATGGCAGTGAGGGCAAAAGCTTCTCTATCTCCACGACCTCTCTACTCGATTTTGAGGACAACATCGCGGCAAACAACGTCACTTTTGTCTTTGTCACCTTGATCCTCCTTGCTGTCTCCATTTTCCTGCTGATGGCACTGTACAACATACGTATCAACCAGTACAAGTTCACATATGGCGTTTATCTGACCTTTGGTGCGGATTTCAAAATGCTTTTCAGTACGGCATTCTGGGAGTTGTTTGTCATATCAGTTGTGACCTTCGTCCCATCCGTGCTGATCTCCACACTGCTTTCGTTCCTCATTTACCGCACATCCGGCTATGGATTCCAGTTCAATCCACTGGCAATGGTTTTTGTTGCGATTTTCGGACTCATTGTCATTCTCTGCTCCGTCTGGACGCCGATGAAAGTCATGTCTGTAAAGGATCCGATGTCTCTGATTGTCACAGAGGACAACTCGAACCTCGTCACGTCGCCGATGCGTTCTGTAAACATTTTTGGTGAAAAGTTCCCGACCAAATACGAGCTGTACTCCATGTGGCGCTTCCGCAAGTACAACATTCAACTTCTGACGACAGCTATTGTTTTCTGCGCGTTGTTCATCATGGGTTTGTATATGTCCGATATTTACACGACGGATTTGGAGTATCCGCGTCCGCAGTTCATTGTAGATTTGTCGGATTCCGGTTTTCCGTATGATAATATCATGAGCGAGGAGCTATATGCCATCGATGGTATTCGCGCTGTGGAGATTACAAACAACGCCACAGAAGCCAGACACATCGCGTCGCATGTCATGCTCCACCATAGCGATGTGAAACTCTTTAAAAACCTTGTCACCTATGAAGGCGCGGAATTTGATACACATGATGAGGGGTATCGAGTCACAAACGATGTGATTTACACCGCCATGCCGGAGGAGCAAATCCAGATCCTCAGTGATTACGATTACGAAGGCGATTTGAACTGTCTTACGAGCGGTACGAATATGGTGGTGGTCGGCGATTCCATCTCCAATGTACGCACGTTCAAGTACAAAGTCGGCGATAAAATCTGGATCGCAGTCAAAAACGGGCAGATCCGCTCTGTGGACTCTAATCTGACCGGACGCGCACTGCTCAAGAGCCAGATCCAGTATTTCCACTTTGACTATATCGAATGTACCATCGGCGCAATCATATACGACGTTCCGAGCGGCTCTGTCCCGGTGTACATGAGCATGGATCTCTACGAACAAATCACAGGCAAGATTCCGTCCTCCAGCACACTCAATCTGTATATAAAAGACGGTATGGACAACGCTGCGGTCAGTGCCGTATACGACGAGGTTCGCGATTGGGGCAGACAGTATGGCGATGTCAAGGTATCCAATACTCACATCACTCTGCTTAACGAGATCGCTCGCGACAAGCATTACAGTGAACTGTTCGTGTGTATTTCTCTCCTTATTCTGTGCATCTCTCCGCTGGTGTGGTTCTTCTCTCAGACGCTCTACTACCTGAAAAGAGAGAAGGAATTCAACATTCTCCAATCCATCGGCGCGGTATTTAAGGAAATCCGTCAAATCTATCTGCAAGGCGGTATGTGCATGGCGGCGATGTCGTTGGTGGTATCGATCCTCCTCAGCTATCTAGGCAGCTACATCCTATTCTATATCTACAACGTCATTATGCCGTACTTCAGCGGTGAAAATGTGCGCTACGTATTCTATATGCCGTGGTATGCCATCCTCACAAGCATCGTAATCTCTGTGTTCTGCGGCTTCTTCTCAACGTATCTACCATACCGAAGCTACATCAAGAACCGTTATTCCTTACAAAACGGCGGTGCCGGCGGCGAACATGGGGACGAATGAGTGGGAATGATGTGCAGTTGAACAATGAAGCAATCCGTCCCACTTTGGAGAATTTCCTAAAAGGAAATTCTCCAAGGTTTAGATACAACTGTCTAGTGGGAATACAGCACAGCTGAAATGACTATTCCCTTTAGCATAAGGCTATATGATGCGAACGCAAATCTCGTTTTATTCAACCTACTAAATCATGGAAAGGATGTCTTTTTCGATTTGTCAGTCGGAGAAGCAGGATAGAATATATGGCAGAATACATGTTGCAAACCGAAAGCGTTATCAAACAGTACAAACAGTACGACACCGTTATTACCGCCGTCAACCGGGTCAGCATTAAAGTCGAACCGGGAGAATTTGTAGCCATCATCGGTACATCCGGTTCCGGTAAAAGTACGTTTTTACATATCTGCGCAGGTCTGGACTCTGCAGATGCTGGTCGCGTACTGATTCGTGGTGAGGACATCACAAAAATGAAGCCGGACGAACTCAGCCGTTTCCGCGGCATGAACATGGGCTTCATCTTCCAGAGGCACAATCTGATCCCGCAATTCACCGCGCTGGAAAACATACTCATTCCTACTATGATGTGCAATAAATCCGAGCTGTCCTATCAGGAGACCCTACGCCGTCTCGTGGAAACCCTGCAGCTCACCGAACGTCTTCACCATTTGCCGTCGGAATTATCTGGCGGTCAACAGCAGCGGGTGGCAATTGCCCGTGCGCTAATCAACATGCCCGACATTGTTTTCGCAGACGAGCCAACCGGAAACCTTGACCGTGCCAACGCAGATGAGGTATTAAAACTTTTACTCAAGACGAAAGAGGTAATGGGTCAAACGCTCATCATGGTCACGCACGACTTATCCATTGCCGATCACGCGGATCGTATCTTCCGGATGGAAAACGGCGTACTGTCACTTGAGAGAGACTACATAGGTGGCAATAAAAAAACCGGGCAATATTGACGACAAACCGGAATGGGTGCAATTCTCATTCCGGTTTTGCTTATTCCTTTAGAAAAGATCTCTGGATGCCTTTGACAATATCGTATGTCGTCCGAAATCCAAAGCAGTTTGCATCATTACGTGCTATCTGCCGGACGCGGATTTACCTGGCAGCCGCTCCAAGCAGTGTATTATGAGGATAAGGTATAGTAGTGTCTCCTGCACAAGGTCTTACTTTCCAAAAGCGACCGGAGACAGCGAGAAAAATAGGAAATTATAAATTTGCGCAAAAAGAAGCCGCAGCTTCTTCCACAGGTTCA